>NZ_VCMY01000009.1:0-168917 GCF_005924235.1 Mycobacterium sp. DBP42 | reverse complement strand
GCCCTGCCCAGCCTCGTCGAACAGGACCAGGTGTCCCAATGGCGCGGACAACTCGACGAGATGGGCGATACCACTGCCACTTTCGAGTGGGTTTTTCGCTGGCTGGAGGCCAACCGCCCGCCTGCATCGCCGCTCGGGTTGGTGCACGGCGACTTCCGGATGGGCAATGTCATTGTCGACGACTCCGGCCTGGCCGCGGTGCTGGACTGGGAGTTGGTACACCTCGGCGAGGTCTATGAGGACCTGGCCTGGTTCTGCATCCGGGCTTGGCGGTTCGGGGCGCCGGCGCAGCTCGGGGCCGGCGGCCTGGGCAGCATCGAGAGCTTTCTGGGCGCCTACGAGGACGCCGGCGGCGCCACGCTGGACCGGTCGGCGATCCGCTGGTGGCTGGTGCTGGCCACGCTGCGCTGGGGCGTCATCTGCCGCTACCAGGCCGAGCGCCACCTGAGCGGGCAGACCCCATCGGTGGAGCTGGCGACCATCGGCCGTCGTGTCTGTGAAACCGAGTGGGACCTGCTGTGCCTACTGGACGGGAGTAGTTGGTGAGCAACCTGTACGGACGCCCGACCGCCGCCGAGCTCGTCGCCGCGGTCGCCGAGTTCCTGGACACCGAGGTGCGCGACGGAGCGTCGGTCGCGGCTCCGGTCAAATTTCAGGCCCGGGTGGCAGCCAATGCGCTGCGCATGGTCGAACGCGAACTGCTGGCCGATGCTCCTGGCCCGGCCGCCGAGGCCTTGGCCGGCCTCGGGTTCACCGACGAGGCCGCGCTGGCGTCGGCGATCCGGGCCGGCGAACTCGATGACCGGGCCGACGACGTCACCGCCTGCCTGCGCGCCCTGGTACGGCAACGGCTGGCCGCCGCGCATCCGGGTTACGACGAGCCGTGACCACGTCAGAGCCTGCGGATCCGGGCCAGCCACGCCGGCTCGTCGACCCGGGCGCCAACCGGCTCACCGATGGCCTCGGCATGCGCCGGACCCACCACACCGCGATAGGTCGTGGTCTCCAGCGACTCCAGGTCCCAGCCCTCGGAGAAGGCCCGACGGATCACTTCCTCGCTGACCTGGGGTCCGAATCCACGACCTGCGTCGGACAGGGCCAGGACGTGCACCGTCGCCCCGGTTCGGGCCGCTCGGTGCAGGCTCGCGACGTAGCGCGGCCGGTCGGCATCGTCGAAAACGTGGAACAGCGCGCTGTCGACGATCGTGTCGTACCGCGGGCCCGGAGCCTCTCCCAGGCGGGTCGCATCGGCCACCGCGAACCGCGCGTCGATTCCCCGCCGTGCGGCATTCTCGCGGGCCTGGGCAACCGCATGTTCGGAGAAGTCGATGCCGAGTACGTCATAGCCCAATCGCGTCAGCAGCATGGTGTGCTCACCGGCGCCGCAACCGACGTCCAGCATCTTGCCGCCCAGGCGGCCGGTCCGCTCCAACTCGACGATCGCCGGCTGCGGCTCACCGATGACCCACGGCGCGGTGCCGGACTCGTAGGCTTCGTCGAACAGGGAGTGTGCGGGCGTGAAGTTCATGATTCGAGTCTGAAACCTGAATAGCCGTTGAGGTCAAGCCCTACCGAGGAGCCGATGATGTCCCCTTCCGAAGCCGAACGCGTCGACGACATCGCGCACCGGCTGTTCGATGCGATCGCACGTGGCGACACGGACGGCGTGGCCCAGTTGTGGGCCGACGACGTCGCGGTATGGCACGCCGGCGATTCCAAGGACAACGACCGAGTCCGGGCGTTGAAAGTCATCGACTGGTTCGTCAACACCACCACCGAGCGCCGTTACGAAGTGCTCGAGCGGCGATTCTTCGAGGGAGGGTTCGTCCAGCAGCATGTGCTGCACGCGGGCGCGCCCGACGGCACGTTGATCGCCTTGCGGGTGTGCATCGTGATCAAAGTGGGTAGGGACGGTCTGATCCACCGCATCGACGAATACTTCGATCCGAGGGACATCGCGCCCCTGTTTGCCTGACCCGACGCATTGGAGCTGCCATGCCCACGACCAGCGACATCCTGACCGCCAGTGCCGGAAACTGGACGCTCGTACCAGACCGGTCCACCGTGGCATTCCGGAACAAGACCCTGTGGGGCCTGGCCACCGTGACCGGGCGGTTCACCGAATTCAGCGGCGAAGGCTCCGCCGGTGCCGGGGTAACCGGCCGCGTGGTGGTCACGGCGGCGTCGGTGCGCACCGGGATCGCGAAACGCGATGCACACCTGCGGTCGGCCGATTTCTTCGACGTCGAAACTCATCCCGATATCACCGTCGAGGTGACGGGTTTGGAGCCGTCCGACGAGAGGATCCGCCTGACGGCCGTCCTGACGGTCCGCGGCGTGTCGAAGCCGGTCGAGTTGCCGGTCGATGTCGAGGTTCTCGACGACACCACACGTCGACTGTCGGGGCAGTGCGAGGTCCAGCGTGACGACTTCGGTGTGTCGGGCGACCTGCTCGGGATGGTCGGTCCCACGACCGTCCTGTCGGGTGAACTTGTGTTCACCCGAGTGTGATGCCCCACAACCGAATTCGTTGAGTTGGCCGGTCTGCGACGACAGGCGCAGTAGCATCGGCAGCATGGCCGGCTCCGCGCCGCTGCACATCTTGGTGTACAGCGATAACCCGCGCACCCGCGAACAGGTACGTCTCGCACTGGGCAAACGTGTGCATCCGGAACTACCCGAACTCGACTACCTGGAAGTCGCCACCGCGCCGATGGTGGTCTCTCGGATGGATGCCGGGGGTATCGACCTGGCGATTCTCGACGGCGAAGCCACCCCGGCGGGCGGTATGGGCGTGGCCAAACAGCTCAAGGACGAGGTCGCGAACTGTCCGCCGATCCTGGTGCTGACCGGGCGGCCGGACGATGCCTGGCTGGCTAGCTGGTCACAGGCCGAGGCGGCGGTACCGCACCCGATCGATCCGATCCGGTTGGGCGATGCGGTGGTGTCGATACTGCGCACACCGGCTCAATAGCGATTCTGCGAATTGCCCTGTTGCCGTTGATTGTTCGCGGCATGGCTGTGGCCGCAGCGACACGCTGCCCCGATATGAAACGATACTAACCAAAATGTGTGGCACAGGCCGCAAAGCTCGCTAGGCTGTGGGTTAGCTCACATCGACAAGCAGGCGAGGGAGCGATAAGTGGCATGAATTTATACACGCCCATCCTGGTTCTCGCAGGGATCGCGGCCGCATTCGCGGTGGTTTCCGTGGGGATCGCGCTCGTCATCGGCCCCCGCCGCTACAACCGGTCCAAACTCGAGGCCTACGAATGCGGGATCGAACCGATGCAGCCCGGCGCCGCCGGCGTGACAGGCCAGCGCATACCGATCCGCTATTACCTGACGGCGATGTTGTTCATCGTTTTCGACATCGAAATCGTCTTCCTCTACCCATGGGCGGTGGCGTTCGACCGTCTCGGGTTGTTCGCGCTGGTGGAGATGCTGCTGTTCATGCTCACGGTGTTCGTGGCGTACGCCTACGTGTGGCGACGAGGGGGTCTGAATTGGGATTAGAAGAACGCCTGCCCGGTGGAATCCTGCTGTCGACGGTGGAAGCGGTCGCGGGCTATGTGCGCAAGGGATCGCTGTGGCCGGCCACGTTCGGTTTGGCTTGCTGCGCCATCGAGATGATGTCTACC
The DNA here is from genome assembly GCF_005924235.1 of Mycobacterium sp. DBP42. Lineage (NCBI taxonomy): Bacteria > Bacillati > Actinomycetota > Actinomycetes > Mycobacteriales > Mycobacteriaceae > Mycobacterium > Mycobacterium sp. DBP42. The sequence continues at coordinate 165,276 of NZ_VCMY01000009.1, read as the reverse complement.
GCCGGACCACGTTTCGACATCGCCCGGTTCGGCATGGAGCGGTTCTCCGCGACGCCGCGGCAGGCCGATCTGATGATCGTGGCGGGCCGGGTGAGCCAGAAGATGGCCCCGGTGCTGCGACAGATCTACGACCAGATGGCCGAGCCGAAATGGGTGCTGGCCATGGGGGTTTGCGCCTCCTCGGGAGGGATGTTCAACAACTACGCCGTGGTGCAGGGTGTCGATCACGTGGTGCCGGTGGACATCTATCTACCCGGATGCCCACCGCGGCCCGAGATGCTGCTGCACGCAATTCTGAAGTTGCACGACAAGATTCAGCAGATGCCACTCGGGGTGAACCGCGAAGAGGCCGTTCGGGAGGCCGAACAGGCGGCTTTGTCGGTCACACCCACCATTGAACTCAAAGGCCTGCTGCGATGAGCGCAGCCAACGGAAGCAACACGGGCGCAGGTCAGGGTCCGGAGGTGATCGCCACCCGCCGCGGTATGTTCGGCGCCTCGGGCAGCGGTGACACGTCCGGCTATGGCCGCCTGGTGCGGTCGGTGGCATTGCCGGGCAGTTCCCCGCGGCCGTACGGCGGATACTTCGACGAGGTGGTCGACCGGCTCGCCGGACTTCTCGGTGAGGAGCGCTACGCGGTCTCGATCGAGCGGGTGATCGTTCATCGAGACGAGCTGACCCTGGAGGTCAGCCGAGTCCAGCTACCCGCTGTGGCCAGCATCTTGCGGGACGATCCGCAATTGCGGTTCGAGCTGTGCCTGGGTGTGAGCGGGGTGCACTACCCCGACGACACCGACCGTGAACTTCACGCGGTCTACCCGCTGATGTCGATCACGCACAACCGCCGCATTCGGCTGGAAGTGGCAGCGCCCGATTCTGATCCGCACATCCCGTCGCTGTTTTCGGTCTATCCGACCACCGATTGGCACGAACGCGAGACGTATGACTTCTTCGGCATCGTGTTCGACGGACATCCCGCGTTGACCCGGATCGAAATGCCCGACGACTGGACCGGCCATCCCCAGCGCAAGGACTATCCGCTGGGTGGTGTTCCGGTCGAATACCACGGCGCCCAGATTCCGCCGCCCGATCAGCGGAGGTCCTACAACTGATGAGTACCGAATCCCCCGTCGTAGTGGTAGGCGGACAGGACTGGGACGACGTGGTGGCCGCGGCCCGCGAGCACGCCGGCGAACGCATCGTGGTCAACATGGGTCCCCAGCACCCGTCCACACACGGAGTGCTGCGGCTGATCCTCGAGATCGAGGGCGAGATCATCACCGAAGCCCGTTGCGGTATCGGCTATCTACACACCGGCATCGAGAAGAACCTGGAGTACCGCAACTGGACACAGGGCGTCACGTTCGTCACGCGGATGGACTACCTCTCCCCGTTCTTCAACGAGACCGCGTATTGCCTTGGTGTGGAGAAGCTGCTGGGCGTCACCGACGACATTCCGGAGCGCGCCAGCATCGTGCGGGTGATGCTCATGGAGCTCAACCGGATTTCCTCGCATCTGGTGGCACTGGCCACCGGCGGAATGGAACTCGGTGCGATGAGCGCGATGTTCTACGGATTCCGGGAACGCGAAGAGATCCTGCGGGTCTTCGAGGCGATCACCGGTCTGCGTATGAACCATGCCTACATCCGGCCGGGCGGTCTGGCCGCCGACCTGCCCGACGATGCGGTCAGTCAAGTTGGGGCGTTGCTCGACCTGCTGCCGAAACGCCTGCAGGACTTGGAGGATTTGCTCAACGAGAACTACATCTGGAAGGCCCGCACCGTCGGCGTCGGGTATCTCGACCTCACCGGTTGTATCGCGCTGGGGATCACCGGCCCGGTGTTGCGCTCGACCGGCCTGCCCCATGACCTGCGGCGCGCGCAACCGTACTGCGGCTACCAGGACTACGAATTCGACGTGATCACCGATGACCGCTGCGATTCCTACGGCCGCTACATCATCCGCGTCAAGGAGATGCGGGAGTCGCTCAAGATCGTCGAGCAGTGTGTGGACCGGCTCGACAAGATGGGCGACGGCCCCGTGATGATCAACGACAAGAAGCTGGCCTGGCCGGCCGATCTGAAAGTCGGGCCCGACGGGCTGGGCAATTCCCCCGAGCACATCGCCAAGATCATGGGTCACTCCATGGAAGGGCTGATCCATCATTTCAAGCTCGTCACCGAAGGGATCCGGGTACCGGCCGGCCAGGTGTACGTCGCGGTGGAGTCCCCGCGCGGGGAGCTGGGAGTGCACATGGTGTCCGACGGCGGCACCCGCCCCTACCGCGTGCATTATCGCGACCCCTCGTTCACGAATCTGCAAGCAGTGGCGGCGATGTGCGAGGGCGGCATGGTGGCCGATGCCATCGCCGCGGTGGCATCGATTGACCCGGTGATGGGCGGTGTTGACCGCTGATGAGCGCTTGCGCGAAGAAGAAACAGACTGTGAGCGCTTGCGCGAAGAAGAAACAGACTGTGAGCGCTTGCGCGAAGAAGAAGCAGACTGTGAGCGCTTGCGCGAAGGGGAGGCAGCACAGGTGACTGAAGTGTTCCTGGAACTGGGGCAACGCCCCGACGAAGCGGGCCCGCCGATCAACGGGCCCGCGGCGTATCCGGACGAGGTGACGGCCCGGCTGGCCGCCGAGGCCGAGCAGATCACCGCCCGCTACCCCGATGCCCGTTCGGCCCTGTTGCCGTTGCTACATCTGGTGCAGGCCGAGGACGGCTGTCTGACCCCGGCCGGAATCGGTTTCTGTGCAACGCTGTTGGGCTTGTCCGATGCCGAGGTCACCGCGGTGGCCACGTTCTACTCGATGTATCGGCGCACCCCGACGGGTGACTATCTCGTCGGGGTGTGCACCAACACCCTCTGCGCGATCATGGGCGGTGACGCCATCCTTGACGCCTTGCAGGAACACCTGGACATCCACGCCGGCGAGACCACTGCTGACGGCCGCGTCACACTCGAACACATCGAGTGCAATGCGGCGTGTGACTACGCCCCGGTGGTCATGGTCAACTGGGAGTTCTACGACAACCAGACACCGTCGTCGGCAAGGGATCTGGTGGACGGGCTCCGCGGCGGAACACCGCCGGCGCCGACCCGCGGCGCACCGCTGTGCACCTTCCGCGAGACGGCGCGCACTCTGGCCGGCCTGAGCGATCCGCACACCTCGGGTGGAGCCCCGGGCGCCGCCACCCTGGCCGGCCTGCGCGAAGCCCGCGAACGCGGAATGTCCACCCCTGAGGCAGGTCCGATCGCATGACCCCGCTGACCCCGGTACTGAGCCGATTCTGGGACGAACCAGAACCGTGGACGTTGGACACCTACCTCCGCCATGACGGTTACCGCGGGCTGCAGCGGTCCCTGACGATGGCACCGGACGACGTGATCGCGCTGGTGAAGGACTCCGGGTTGCGCGGACGCGGCGGCGCCGGGTTCCCGACCGGGACCAAGTGGTCGTTCATCCCCCAGGGGGACGAAGGTGCCGGCGCCAAGCCGCATTACCTGGTGGTCAACGCCGACGAATCGGAACCCGGTACGTGCAAGGACATTCCGCTGCTGCTGACCACGCCGCACTTTCTGATCGAGGGTGTGATCATCGCGGCCTACGCGATCCGTGCCCGCCATGCCTTCATCTACGTCCGCGGTGAGGTGGTGCCGGTGTTGCGGCGTCTGCAGGCCGCGGTCGCCGAGGCGTATGCGGCCGGGTATCTGGGCACCGACATCCTCGGCTCGGGTTTCGATCTGGAGCTGACCGTGCACGCCGGTGCGGGAGCCTATATCTGTGGTGAGGAGACCGCGCTGCTGGATTCTCTGGAGGGCCGCCGCGGCCAACCACGGCTGCGTCCGCCGTTTCCCGCGGTCGCCGGTCTGTACGCGTGCCCGACGGTGGTCAACAATGTCGAGTCGATCGCCAGCGTGCCGCCGATCATGCTCAAGGGGGTGGACTGGTTCCGGTCCATGGGCTCGGAGAAATCCCCTGGCTTCACCCTGTATTCGCTGTCGGGCCACGTCAACCGGCCCGGCCAGTACGAGGCGCCGCTGGGGATCACGCTGCGCGAACTGCTCGACTATGCCGGCGGAGTCCGCGACGGGCACACCCTGAAGTTCTGGACTCCCGGCGGGTCGTCGACGCCGCTGCTGACAGCCGAACACATCGACGTTCCACTGGATTACGAGGGCATGGCGTCGGTCGGCTCCATGCTCGGCACCAAGGCTCTGCAGATATTCGACGAGACCACCTGCGTGGTGCGGGCGGTGCGCCGGTGGACCCAGTTCTACGCGCACGAGTCTTGTGGCAAGTGCACACCGTGCCGCGAGGGCACCTACTGGCTGGCCCAGATCTACGCCCGATTGGAGACCGGCGCAGGCACCCGAGCCGATATCGACAAGCTGCTCGACATCGCCGACGGCATCTTCGGAAAGTCGTTCTGCGCGTTGGGTGACGGTGCCGCCAGCCCGATCACGTCCTCGATCAAGTACTTCCGTGACGAGTACCTGGCGCACCTGGACGGAGGCTGTCCGTTCGATCCGCACGCCTCGACATTGATGGCGACCGAAGGGGCGGGTGCGTAGATGTCCATCGCGCGAGCAGACATATATGTACTCGACACGACGACGATTTCGGGACATATACCTCTGCTCGCGGAAGGAAAGGAGGGGCGTGCATGACGCTGGCTGAGCCGACCAAGGACACCCCGCCGGTCGAGATGGTGTCGCTGACCATCGACGGTGAGCAGATCAGTGTCCCCAAGGGCACGTTGGTGATCCGCGCCGCCGAGCTGATGGGTGTCCAGATCCCCCGGTTCTGCGACCACCCGCTGCTCGATCCGGTCGGGGCGTGCCGGCAGTGTCTGGTCGAGATCGAGGGCCAGCGCAAACCGATGGCCTCGTGTACCACTGCCGTCAGCCCGGACATGGTGGTACACACCCAGTTCAGCTCCGAGGCCGCCGACAAGGCCCAACGCGGCGTGATGGAGCTGCTGCTGATCAACCACCCCCTGGACTGCCCGATCTGCGACAAGGGCGGTGAATGTCCGCTTCAGAACCAGGCAATGTCCAACGGGCGCCCGGAGACCCGGTTCGAAGACGTCAAGCGGACCTTCCCGAAACCCATCAACATCTCCTCACAGGTGCTACTGGACCGCGAACGCTGCGTGTTGTGCGCACGCTGCACCCGGTTTTCCGCCCAGATCGCCGGCGACCCGTTCATCGAGTTGCTGGAACGCGGTGCACTGCAACAGGTGGGCATCGCCCCAGGGGAGCCCTTCCAGTCGTACTTCTCCGGCAACACCGTGCAGATCTGCCCGGTCGGCGCGCTGACCGGGACCGCCTACCGGTTCCGGGCCCGACCGTTCGACCTGGTGTCCAGCCCCAGCGTCTGTGAGCACTGCGCATCGGGCTGTGCTCAGCGCACCGACCACCGGCGCGGAAAAGTGATGCGCCGCTTGGCCGGAGACGACCCCGAGGTCAACGAGGAGTGGAACTGCGACAAGGGCCGGTGGGCCTTCACCTATGCGACAGCCGGCGACCGGATCACCACACCGCTGATCCGTGACGCCGGTGTACTGCGGCCGGCTTCGTGGCCGGAGGCGCTGACGGTCGCGGGTGCGGCCTTGCTGACCGCAGGTGCGAACACCGGTGTGCTGGTGGGTGGGCGCTGCACCGTGCAAGATGCCTACGCATATTCGAAGTTCGCCCGAATGGTGCTGGGCACCAACGACATCGATTTCCGTGCCCGGCCGCACTCCGGCGAGGAAGCGGAATTCCTCGCCGCACGCATCGCCGGGCAGCCCATGACGCTGCGCTACGCCGACCTGGAAAAGGCCCAGACAGTCCTGCTCGTCGGGTTGGAACCCGAAGAGGAATCCCCCATCGTCTTCTTGCGGCTGCGCAAGGCCGCCCGCAAGAACGGCCTGCAGGTACTCGCGATGGCCCCGTTCGCCAGCCGTGGCCTGACCAAGATGGCGGGCACCCTGATCCCAACGGTCCCCGGGACCGAAGCCGCTGCCCTGGACGCCCTGGAGTCCGACGAGCGGCTGCGACGTCCGGGGGCGGTGATCCTGGTCGGTGAACGGCTCGCCGGCTCCCCCGGTGCACTGTCGGCCGCGCTGCGGCTCGCCTCGGCCACCGGGGCCCAGATCGCCTGGATCCCGCGCCGGGCCGGTGAGCGTGGCGCCCTGGAGACCGGTGCCCTGCCGAACCTGCTGCCCGGCGGACGGCCCGTCGCCGACGCCGACGCCCGCGCGCAGACCGCGGCGGTGTGGAACACCTCCGACCTGCCGGCCACCGCGGGCCGCGACACCAGCGGCATCCTGGCCGCGGCCGGCGACGGCACGCTCTCGGCCCTCATCGTCGGTGGTGTCGAGATCACCGACCTGCCCGACCCGGCGGCGGCGCTGGCCGCGCTACGGGCCGCCCCGTTCGTGGTGAGCCTCGAGCTGCGCGAGAGCGAGGTCACCGAGTTGGCCGACGTGGTCTTCCCCGTCGCTCCCGTGGTGGAGAAGGCGGGTGCATATCTCAACTGGGAAGGCCGGATTCGACCATTTGGGCCGGCGTTGCAGACCAACGCCATCCCCGATCTGCGGGTCCTGCACTACCTGGCCGACGAGATCGGCGTCGACCTCGGCCTGAACGGTCCCGAAGCCGCCGACACCGAACTGGGCCGGCTCGGTCCCTGGACCGGGCCCCGCACCGCACAACCATCGGTCGGGCCCGAGGCTCCCCCGAGCCCGCCTCCCGGGCACGCCATACTGGCCAGTTGGCGTCTGCTTCTGGATGCCGGGCGTCTGCAGGACGGCGAACCGCATCTGGCCGGCACCGCCGTGCAAGCCGTGGTGCGCCTGTCCCCGGCAACCGCTGCCGAAATCGGAGTGGCACCGGGAGATCCGGTGACCGTGAGCACCGAACGAGGTGCCGTCACGTTGCCGCTGACGGTGACCGAGATGCCGGAGCGCGTGGTGTGGTTGCCCACCAATTCTCCCGGCTCGGCGATCCACCGCCAGCTCGGGGTGAGCGCCGGAGCGCTGGTCTCGATCGGGCCGGCCCCAAGCGAGCGGGCCGACTCATGACGTACCCGGACCCCACCCTGTTCGGCCACGACCCGTGGTGGTTGATCCTGGCAAAAGCGCTCGGGGTGTTCGTCTTTCTGTTGCTGACCGTGCTCTCGGCGATCCTGATCGAACGTAAGGTGCTGGGCCGCATGCAGAGGCGGCCCGGCCCCAACCGAGTTGGCCCGTGGGGTCTGCTGCAGTCGTTGGCCGACGGCGTGAAACTCGCCCTCAAAGAGGGTCTCACTCCGGCGGGCATCGACAAGCCCATCTACCTTCTGGCCCCGATCATCGCGGTGATCCCGGCGTTCATGGCGTTCGCGGTGATCCCGATGGGCGGTGAGGTATCGGTGTTCGGACACCGCACCGCACTGCAACTGACCGATCTGCCCGTGGCGGTGCTCTACATCCTGGCCGTCACCTCGATCGGGGTCTACGGCATCGTGCTGGCCGGCTGGGCTTCCGGTTCCACCTACCCGCTGTTGGGTGGCCTGCGATCGAGCGCCCAGGTGATCTCCTACGAGATCGCGATGGCATTGTCGTTTGCCGCAGTGTTCCTTTACGCGGGAACCATGTCCACCTCCGGTATCGTCGCGGCCCAAGACGGCACCTGGTACGTATTCCTTCTGCTGCCCTCGTTCGTGGTGTACGTGACCTCGATGGTGGGCGAAACGAACCGGGCGCCTTTCGATCTGCCCGAAGCCGAGGGTGAACTGGTCGGCGGATTCCACACCGAGTACTCGTCGCTGAAGTTCGCGATGTTCATGCTCGCCGAGTACGTCAACATGACCACCGTGTCGGCGCTGGCCACGACGATGTTCCTCGGCGGATGGCATGCACCGTTTCCGTTCAACCTCATCGACGGGGCCAACAGCGGCTGGTGGCCGCTGCTGTGGTTCGTCGCCAAGGTGTGGACGTTCATGTTCCTGTACTTCTGGCTCCGGGCCACCCTGCCCCGGTTGCGCTACGACCAGTTCATGGCGTTGGGCTGGAAGGTGCTGATCCCGGTGTCACTGGTCTGGATCATGGTCGTCGCGGTAACCCACAGCCTGCGTGAGCAGGGTTACCACAACTGGGCCACCGGCCTGGTGACCACCGCGGTCATCGTCGTCGCGGTGCTGGCCGCTGCATTGTGGAAATCCCTGCGGGGCAGAACGATTCAGCTGTCACCTGAGCAGAGCGCCGGAGCATATCCGGTGCCGCCGCTACCAAATGCTGGAAAGGAGGCTGTCGATGCCTAAGTTTCTCGACGCCCTGGCCGGATTTGCCGTCACCTTCGGCTCGATGTTCAAAAAGCCGCTCACCGAAGAATATCCGGAGAAGCCGGGCCCCGTGGCGCCGCGATATCACGGCCGTCATCAACTCAACCGTTACCCCGACGGTCTGGAGAAGTGCATCGGCTGCGAGCTGTGCGCCTGGGCCTGCCCGGCCGACGCGATCTTCGTAGAAGGTGCGGACAACACCGAAGAAGAACGCTTCTCCCCGGGTGAGCGATACGGCCGGGTGTACCAGATCAACTACCTGCGCTGTATCGGTTGCGGACTGTGCATCGAAGCCTGCCCGACCCGTGCCCTGACCATGACCAACCAGTACGAGATGGCCGACGACAACCGGGCAGATCTGATCTGGGGCAAGGACAAACTGCTGGCCCCCCTGCAACCCGGCATGCAGGCACCGCCGCATGAGATGGCACCGGGCAGCACCGACGACGACTACTACCTCGGCCGGGTCAACGCACTGCCGCAGGACACCCCGTGAGCCCCGACCTCGTGCTGCCGGCCGCGGAGCACATTTCGCGGCTCGCCGCCGAGGGCACGGCGCGTACGTCAACCTCGGAGGCGGTGCTCTTCTGGATCCTCGGCGCGGTCGCACTGCTCGGCGCCATCGGAGTGGTGGCCGCCCCGAAGGCGGTGTACTCCGCAGTGTTCCTGGCCTGCACCATGATCGCGCTCGCTGTGCTCTACATCGCCCAGGACGCACTGTTCCTCGGAGTGGTGCAGGTGGTGGTCTACACCGGCGCGGTGATGATGCTGTTTCTGTTCGTGCTCATGCTCATCGGTGTCGACCTGTCCGAATCGTTCGCCGAAACGCTACGGGGACAACGCCTTGCGGCGGTGGCCGCCGGCACCGGATTCGGCATCCTGCTGATCGCCGGGATCGGCAACGTCTCGGTTGCCGGTTTCACCGGGCTGGCACAGGCCAACAGCTACGGCAACGTGGAGGGGTTGGCGGCACTGATCTTCACCCGCTATCTGTGGGCGTTCGAACTGACCAGCACACTGCTGATCACTGCGGCCCTGGGCGCGATGGTGCTGGCCCACCGGGAACGCTTCGAGCGCCGCAAGACCCAGCGCGAACTGGCAGTCGAACGGTTCCAGGCCGGCGGACATCCGACCCCGCTGCCCAACCCCGGGGTCTATGCCCGGCACAACGCCGTAGACGTCCCGGCTCGCCTGCCCGACGGCTCCGATGCGGCATTGTCGGTCAGCGCGATTCTGCCGCAGCGCGCGATCAGCAACTCGGTCGGTAACTCGGTCAACGGGGAGGAGTGACGCGATGAATCCGCGCACGCGAGGAGCAATATGAATCCCGACAACTATCTCTACCTGTCGGCACTGTTGTTCACCATCGGTGCGTCGGGAGTACTGCTGCGGCGCAACGCCATCGTGATGTTCATGTGCGTCGAGCTCATGCTCAACGCCGCCAATCTCGCGTTCGTCGCATTCTCCCGCATGCACGGTCATCTCGACGGCCAGGTGGTGGCGTTCTTCACCATGGTGGTCGCCGCCTGCGAGGTGGTGGTGGGTCTGGCGATCATCATGGCCATCTTCCGCACCCGCCATTCGGCCTCGGTCGACGACGCCAGTCTGCTGAAGCACTAAGGGCACCATGACGATACCCGTATGGCTCGTGATCGCGCTCCCCGCCGCCGGAGCCGCGGTGCTGCTGCTGGGCGGCCGACGCACCGACCGGTGGGGGCACCTGCTGGGTTGTGCCGCTGCGTTGGGCGCGTTCGTCTTCGGCGCGGTGCTGTTCAGCCAGATGCTGGGCCGCGACGGTGAACACCGCGCGGTCTCGGAGGCGCTGTTCTCCTGGGTGCCGGTGGCCGGCCTGCAGGTCGATTTCGGGCTGCAGCTCGATCAGCTGTCGATGTGCTTCGTGCTGCTGATCACCGGCGTCGGGTCTTTGATCCACATCTATTCGATCGGGTATATGTCCGACGACCCCCACCGGAGAAGGTTTTTCGCGTATCTGAACCTGTTCCTGGCGGCCATGCTGCTGCTCGTGCTCGCCGACAACTACCTGGGCCTGTACGCCGGGTGGGAAGGCGTGGGCCTGGCCTCGTATCTGCTGATCGGGTTCTGGTCGCACAAACCCTCGGCCGCCGCCGCGGCCAAGAAGGCCTTCGTCGTCAACCGGGTCGGTGACATGGGCCTGGCCATCGCGTTGATGATCATGTTCGCCACCATCGGGTCGATCTCGTTTGCCGGAGTCTTCAGCGCCGCACCGGCATTGAGCGAAGCCACCCTCACCGCGATCGGCCTGCTGCTGTTGTTGGGCGCGTGCGGCAAATCAGCCCAGGTGCCGCTGCAGTCCTGGCTCGGCGACGCGATGGAGGGCCCGACGCCGGTCTCGGCGCTCATCCACGCCGCAACGATGGTGACCGCCGGCGTCTACCTGATCGTGCGGTCCGGACCGATCTTCGACCTCGCCCCGGGCGCCCAGACCGGTGTGGTCATCGTCGGCGCCGTCACGTTGCTGTTCGGCGCGATCATCGGCTGCGCCAAAGATGACATCAAGAAGGCCCTGGCCGCATCGACGATGAGCCAGATCGGCTACATGGTGCTGGCCGCCGGGCTGGGCCCGGCCGGATACGCGTTCGCGATCATGCACCTGCTCACCCATGGCTTCTTCAAGGCCGGCCTGTTCCTCGGCGCCGGGTCGGTGATGCACGCCATGAACGACGAGGTGAACATGCGCCGCTACGGCGGGTTGCGGAAGGTCCTGCCGGTCACCTTCGCCACCTTCGGGCTCGGTTATCTGGCGATCATCGGGGTGCCGCCACTGGCCGGCTTCTTCTCGAAAGACAGCATCATCGAAGCGGCACTCGGTGCCGGCGGCGTCCGCGGCGTGGTCCTCGGCGGCGCGGCCATCCTGGGCGCCGGGATCACCGCGTTCTACATGACCCGGGTGATGCTGATGACGTTCTTCGGCGAAAAGCGCTGGGCCCCCGATGCTCATCCGCACGAGGCGCCTGCCGTAATGACCTGGCCGATGATCCTGCTCGCGGTCGGCTCGGTGGTTTCCGGTGGTGCGCTGGCCATCGGTGGCACGCTGTCGCATTGGCTGGAGCCGGTGGTCGGTGCTCATGAGGCGCACCACGCGATCCCGGCGTGGGTAGTCACGGTGGTCGTGCTCTCGGTCGTCGCGGTCGGCATCGCGGTGGCCTATCGGATGTATGCGCAGCGGCCGGTTCCGGCCGAGGTGCCCGACGGGGCGGTGCTGACGGTGGCCGCCCGGCGCGATCTGTACGGCGACGCATTCAACGAGGCGGTGTTCATGCGAGGGGGTCAGACCCTCACCGCGGCCCTGGTCACCGTCGACGACAAGGTGGTCGACGGCACCGCGGGCGGGCTGGCCGCGCTGGTGCGCCGAACATCGGATGGGCTGCGTGAGCTGCAGACCGGCTTCGCCCGCTCCTATGCGCTGTCCATGCTCGGCGGTGCGGCTCTGGTGGTGGCGACGATTCTGGCGGTGCGACTGTGGTGAGCACGATTCCTTGGCTGACGGCGCTGTGGGCGCTCCCGACGGTGGGTGCCGCGGCGGTGATGCTGCTCCCTGCATCGCAACGGACACTGGCGAAGTGGCTGGCCCTGGTGATCTCATTGGCGGCCCTGGGTCTGGCGGGGCTGATCGCGGCCGGCTTCGATCCGGCCGGCGAGCAGTACCAGTTCGTCGAGTCACACCGCTGGATCCCGTCGTTCGGTACCGGATACATCCTCGGGGTCGACGGCATCGCGCTGGCCCTGGTTGTTCTCACCGCCGTGTTACTCCCGCTGCTGATCATCGCGGGCTGGAATGACGCTGCCCGCCAGACCGGTCTCGGCGGCCGCGGTGTGCAGGCCTACCTGGCGCTCACCCTGGCTGTCGAGGGCATGGTGTTCATGTCGCTGGTGGCGCTGGACATCCTGCTGTTCTACGTGTTCTTCGAGGCCATGCTGATCCCGATGTACTTCCTGATCGGCGGGTTTGGAGAACACCGCGCTCAAGCTTCCAAAGCGGCGGTGAAGTTCCTGCTGTACAACCTGTTCGGCGGTCTGGTGATGCTGGCCGCGGTGATCGGCCTGTACGTGGTGACCGCAGGCACTGATGCGTTTGCATCAGGCACCTTCGACTTCCGGGCGATCGTCGCCGCGGTGTCCTCGGGCGAGTTCGTGATCAACCCCGCGATCGCGAACTTCCTGTTCCTGGGGTTCATGTTCGCGTTCGCGGTCAAGGCACCGCTGTGGCCGTTTCACCGGTGGCTGCCCGACGCCGCGGTCCAGGCCACCCCGGCCAGTGCGGTGCTGATGATGGCGATCATGGACAAGGTCGGCACCTTCGGCATGCTGCGTTATTGCCTGCCCCTGTTTCCCGACGCCTCAACGTATTTCCGCCCACTGGTCATCACGCTCGCGGTGATCGGTATCATCTACGGCGCGGTTTTGGCGATCGGTCAGACCGATGTGATGCGCCTGATCGCCTACACGTCGATATCGCACTTCGGTTTCATCATTCTCGGGATCTTCGTGATGACCAGTCAGGGCCAGGCCGGTTCGACGCTGTACATGATCAATCACGGAATCTCCACGGCCGCCCTGTTCCTGATCGCCGGGTTCCTGGTATCTCGGCGCGGTTCCAGGCTGATCGACGCCTACGGCGGCGTACAGAAGGTGGCGCCGGTACTCGCAGGAACGTTCCTGGTCGCAGGCTTGGCGACGTTGTCACTGCCGGGCCTGGCGCCGTTCATCAGTGAATTCCTGGTTCTCATCGGCACATTCACGCGCTATCCGGTGGTCGCGGTGTTCGCCGCCACCGCACTCGTGTTGTCGGCGGTGTACATCCTGTGGATGTACCAACGGATGATGACGGGTCCGGTCCCCGACGGGTTGCTCGAGGGTGACGACGGTGGGCGCGGCTTACACGATCTGGTGCCGCGCGAACTGGTGGTGGTGGCACCGTTGATCGCACTGCTGCTGGTATTGGGCATCTACCCCAAACCCGCACTGGACGTGATCAATCCGGCGGTACAGCACACGTTGACCACCATCGGACAAACCGATCCGGCACCGAGCGCACCACCGACCATCGCCGAGGGGAGCCGCTGACCATGGTGACGCCGAGCATCGAGTACGCCCTGCTCTCCCCCATGCTGATCGTGTTCGGGGTGGGAGTGGCCGGCGTGCTCGTCGAAGCCTTCCTGCCGCGCCCGGCGCGCTACGCGGTGCAGGTCGCCCTCGCGCTGGGCGGGTTGCTGGCAGCAGTGGTGGCAGTGGTCCTGCTGGCCCGGGACCTGCACGGCACCCCCGGCAAGCCCGCGGTACTCGGCTCGGTGGTGCTCGACGCACCGGCGGTGTTCTTGCAGGGGACGATCGCCCTCGTCGGTATTCTCGGCATCTTGCTCATAGCCGAACGTCAATCGGCCGCAGAGACTTCCGGTGACGCCCGCGGCCTCAGCGGGTTCACCCCACAGGCGTCGGCAGTACCGGGCAGTGTCGCCGAGCGGCTGGCCACCAAGACCGGTGTGATGCAGACGGAAGTCTTCCCGTTGACCATGTTCGCGATCGGCGGCATGTTGTTGTTCCCGGCCGCCGATGATCTGCTGACCATGTTCATCGCACTGGAGGTGCTCTCTCTTCCGCTGTATCTGGTATGTGGTCTGGCCCGGCGCCGCCGTCTGCTGTCACAAGAGGCCTCGCTCAAATACTTTCTGCTGGGGGCGTTCTCGTCGGCGTTCTTCCTCTACGGCGCGGCCATGCTGTATGGCTACGCCGGGACGCTGGACCTGGCCGGGATCGCCACTGCGGTGGACACCAAAGCACCCAACACCCCGCTGGCGCTGGTCGGTGTGGCCCTGTTGCTGGTCGGACTGCTGTTCAAAGTCGGCGCCGTTCCGTTCCATTCGTGGATTCCCGACGTGTACCAGGGCGCTCCCACCGCGATCACCGCGTTCATGGCCGCGGCCACCAAGATCGCCGCGTTCGGCGCAACGCTGCGCATCTTCTACGTCGCGCTACCCCAGTTGCGCGACGATTGGCGGCCGATTCTGTGGGCGATTGCCATCCTGACGATGGTGGTCGGCACCATCACCGCCGTCACCCAGACCGACGTCAAACGGATGCTCGCCTACTCCGCGGTGGCACATTCGGGGTTCATCCTCACCGGTGTGATCGCGGCCAACCCGGCCGGAGTGTCCTCGACGCTGTTCTATCTGTTCGCCTACGGATTCAGCACGCTCGGCGCGTTCGCGGTCGTCGGGCTGGTGCGCAACAGCACCGGCGAAGAGGCCACCGGGATGGCCCAGTGGGCTGGCCTGGGACGACGGTATCCGATTGTCGGCGTGGTGTTTTCACTGTTCCTTCTGGCGTTTGCCGGGATCCCGCTGACCAGTGGATTCGTCAGCAAGTTCGCGGTGTTCAAAGCCGCGGGCGAGGGCGGTGCGATCCCCTTGGTCATCGTCGGTGTCATCGCCAGTGCCGTCGCGGCGTACTTCTACGTGCGGGTGATCGTGCTGATGTTCTTCACCGACGCCCCCGAGGACGCACCGGAGGTTGTCGTCCCCAGCGGGCTGTCCACTGCCGTCATCACCGTCACCGCGGCTGTCACGTTCGCACTCGGCGCATTACCGCAGCCCCTGCTGGACCTGGCCGACAATGCGCAGACTTTCCTGCGCTGACTGCTCACCGCGAGCAGACCCAAACTTGCACAAATATGCGGCGTAGCATGCAATTTTATGTCTGTTCGCGATGTTGTCCTGGCCGCTGACCACGGTGCTGTCCGGGTTCTCACCCTCAACCGCCCACAGGCGCGAAATGCCCTGGGCCGCGAGTTGATCGAGGCGCTCTATGCCGGCCTGGAGGCCGCTGACGCCGACACCGACGTGCGGGCGATCGTACTCACCGGAACCGACCCGGCATTCTGCGCCGGCGTCGACCTGAAGGAAGCGCAAACCCTCGGCACGGAGTACTTCGCGGAGTTCCGGTCGCACAACTGCATCACCAAGACCGGCGAGCTGCGTACTCCGATCATCGGCGCGATCAACGGTGCGACGTTTACCGGCGGGCTGGAGATGGCGCTGGGCTGCGATTTCCTGATCGCCTCCGAGCGTGCGGTTTTCGCCGACACCCACGCCCGGGTCGGCATCCTGCCCGGCGGCGGGATGACGGCACGGCTCCCGCACGTGGTCGGCGCCGCCATGGCGCGCCGGCTGTCGATGACGGGCGAGGTCATCGATGCCGCGCGCGCCGAACGCTTGGGTCTGGTCACCGAGGTGGTGCCGCATGAGGCCCTTCTGGACCGCGCGCTGGAGCTCGCCGCTCAGATCGCCGAGGTACCGGGACCGATCATGGCGGGGCTCAAGGAGATCTACACCCGCGGTACGACGCCACTGCTGTCCCCCGCGCTGGCCGCGGAGACGGAGATCGCCGGCGCGCAGACCCGCGATTTCGACGGGCTGGGCGACCGCTATCAAGCAGTGGCTCAACGCAACCGAGGACAGATCGGCTAGGCCGTCGGGTTCGGCTCGATGATCGTCATCCCGGGGCCGGTGGGTGCGTCCATGGCTGCCATCGCGGCACCTGCCTCGTCGAGACCCACCACACGGGTCACCAAACGCTCCGGGTCCAGCGCTCCCGAAGCGATGAGGTCGAGCATTGCCGGATAGTCGACGGCGGGCATCCCGTGCGACCCGAGGATCGCCAGCTCCTGGGCGATCACCCGATCCATCGGGAACGCGGTCAGCGCGGCGCTCCCGAGGAGCAGGCCCACCTGAATGTGCCGGCCCCGCCGCCGCAATGCGGCTACGGAGGCCGCCGCAAGTGCTGGATCACCGAGGGCGTCGATACCGATGTGCACACCACCGCCGGTGCGTTTTACGACTTCGGCGGCGACATCGGCGCTTTCGCTGCTGGGGACGAGTTCGTCAGCACCAAGCCCGCCCGCCGCGGCCAGGGCGGCCTCGGTCACGTCGACCGCGATCACATTGGCGCCGAACGCCTTCGCGATCATCACTGCCGACAGACCGACTCCGCCACAGCCGTACACCGCCACCCACTGGCCTGGCGCTACCCCTCCGTGGGTGACCACGGCCCGGAACGAGGTCGCGAACCGGCACCCCAACGACGCAGCCGCGGCGAACGAGACACCGTCGGGCAGGCGGACGAGATTGGTCTGAGCCCGCGGCACCGCCACCCGCTGGGCGAACGATCCCGGCAAGGTGAAACCCGGCTGCTCCTGGTTTGGACACACCTGGGCAGCCCCGGCCTCACAGAACTCGCACCGCCCGCAACCCAGCACGAACGGGGCGGTCACCCGGTCGCCCACCTGCCAGCCCGAGACATCGGTGCCGACAGCCGCGACGGCTCCGGCGAACTCGTGCCCGGGAATGATCGGCAGGGCCACGTGGTCGTGTCCACGCCAGGCATGCCAGTCGGACCGGCACAGGCCGGTGGCCGCCACTTCGACGACCACACCGTCGTCGGGACACTCAGGATCGGCGACCTCGACGACCTCCGGCAGCACGCCGATCCCGGAAAACACCACTGCACGCACAGCTGCGATGGTAGGCCTACTCGGCGGGTCGGCTCAGCGATGCCGCTTGAGGATGAAGCCTACGGTGCGCTCGCCGAATCCCGGCGATGCCGGCGTCGACATCTCCACCTGCCGGCGCGCCTGTTCGACCACGGGAGTCCGCGAGTCGAGCACCGACAGGTAAACCTCATGGGCAGCAAGAGAACTCACTGCCAGCTCGGTATAGCCGTCGACCACCTCGCAGTGGGTCGGCTCCGGCCCGTTCTCGAAGAGCCACGCCGGCGGATCAGCCAGCGAGTCGTAGGCAGCTGCCACCGCGTGAGCGAACTCGATGTGATCACGCTGGTTCGGTTCGCCGGGCGACCAACTCGGCCCGCTGTAGATGGTGATGACGACGTCGGGACGCATCGCCGTGACGGTCTCGGCGATCCTCTCCCGCAGCTCGGACGTGTCGCGGATGTTGCTGTCCGGAAAGTCCCAGAACACCACGTCGTCCACACCGACGATGGCCGCCGATCGGCGTTGCTCCTCTTCTCGCAGCGGCCCGGCTTCTTCGGGCGCCATACCGGCGATACCCACCTCGCCACGCGAGGCCAGCGCGTACCGCACGGTCTTGCCGGCGGCGGTCCACTTGGCCACGGCCGCGCCGACGCCGTACTCGGGATCATCCGGGTGCGCCACCAACACGAGCGCGGTCTGCCAGTCGGTGGGAAAAGGCTGGATGTCCATCGTCAGCTCACCCGGGTGTTGTGGGCCGATCGAATCAGCCAGCGACCGTCGTTGTCGACGAAGACGTAACTGATGATGCCGCTGCGGTCCTGCGCGGTTGCGCCCGGCTGAACGTGGTCCGGCCAGTCCCAGTGGGTGTGCACCAGCGCCACCCCGGGCGCGATCTCATCGATGGCCTCGACCCGCTGGGTGTAGTTCCGCTTCTGGCGGACAACGGATTCCGGGACATCCCGGTGCCCTTCCACATTGGCGTCACGCGAGGTCCACCACGTTCCGCTGTGCGCGACGAAGTCTGCGTCC
Organism: Mycobacterium sp. DBP42; assembly: GCF_005924235.1. Classification (NCBI taxonomy): domain Bacteria; kingdom Bacillati; phylum Actinomycetota; class Actinomycetes; order Mycobacteriales; family Mycobacteriaceae; genus Mycobacterium; species Mycobacterium sp. DBP42. The sequence continues at coordinate 147,405 of NZ_VCMY01000009.1, read as the reverse complement.
TCGGTGAAATACCGGCCCCAGCCGTCCATGTCGTGCGCGATCCACAGATCGGTCGTGGTGGCCATGACGGCCCGGATCTCCTGTTCGTCGTTGGCTTTCACCACACCAGTGTCGAACCTGAAGTGCGGTTCATGTCAACCTCACGGCTTGACAGTGGCCCCGTGCACCAGGATCGCCGCCGTCTGCGCCACCCACTCGTCGTCGAGTTCGCGTTCGGGCCACAGCAGCATCCGCAGCATGGTCGACCCGCCGATCAGCTCCACCAGGCGGTCCGGGTCGACATCCGGTTGAACCTCACCGCGCATGATGCCGTCGACGATACGGGCGCGCACGGTGACGAACGTCCCGGCGAACCGCTGCATCACCCGGGCGTTGAGGTCGGTGTCGGCGACGACATCGGCGACCAGACCAGGCAGGGCCGCACGCATCACCGGGCTGGTGAACACGTCACGGGCGGCAGCGATCATCGCCCGAATGTCCGCGGCGATGTCCCCCGCCGGCGTCGTCAACGCGGTTGCGGTAGCCGGGAACACTGCCTCGTGCACCAACTCCGCTTTGCTCGACCAGCGGCGATACAGCGCGGTTTTCGTGGTCTGAGCCCGCTCGGCGACGGCCGCCATGGTCAGGTTGGCGTAACCGATTTCGACAAGCAGGTCCGTAGTCGCCTGCAATATGGCAGCGTCGATGCGCGGGTCTCGGGGACGTCCCGCTCCGGCGGTCTTGCCAAGTGGTGATGGCTCTGCTTTCATAACGCTACTAACAGTATCGTAATTGTGGCCGTAAGGAACAGTTGAATGGCAAACGAGGCCGTGGACGCTCCTGTCGAGAACGTCGACCACCTGCAACGCTCCAGCCGTGACGTCACCACCCTGCCATCGGTGCTGTCCAATTGGTTGTCCACCGTGATGCCCGGCGGCATCGCTCCCGAGATCACCGTGGAAAGCGGAGTCGACTCCAACGGCATGTCCTCCGAAACGATCATGCTGACCGGCCGCTGGGAAGACAACGGCGAACCCCAGGAGCAGAAGTGGGTGGCACGCGTCGCCCCCACCGTCGACGACGTCCCGGTGTTCTCGTCCTACCGGCTGGATCACCAATTCGAGGTGATGCGTCAGGTCGGCGAGCTCACCGACGTGCCGGTGCCCACCGTGCGCTGGATCGACACCACCGGAGAGGTGCTCGGCACCCCGTTCTTTCTGATGGACCGCGTCGACGGCCAGGTCCCTCCGGATGTCATGCCGTACACCTTCGGCGGCAATTGGTTCGCCGACGCCCCCCTCGATCGCCAGCGCGAGTTGCAAGACAGCACCGTCGAGGTACTGGCGAAACTGCACGCGATCCCCGACGCCGCAGAACGGTTCGCGTATCTGTCCGAGGTCGATCCACCCGGCGACACCGCGCTGCGCAGGCACTTCGGCTGGCTCAAGAACTGGTATGAGTACGCGGTCCCCGACATCGGCCGTTCCCCGTTGGTCGAGCGCGCACTGACGTGGCTTCAGGACAACTTCCCCGAGGACGTGGCGGCGTCGGAATCCGTTCTGACGTGGGGCGATTCCCGCATCGGCAACGTGCTCTACGACAACTTCCGGCCGGCGGCGGTACTCGACTGGGAGATGGCCACGGTAGGACCTCGCGAACTCGACGTCTCCTGGATCATCTTTGCGCACATGGTGTTTCAGGAGCTGGCAGGCATGGCCGGGCTACCCGGCCTGCCGGACGTGATGCGCGAGGAGGATGTCCGCGCCACCTACCGCGAGCTGACCGGCGCGGAGCTCGGTGACCTGCGCTGGTTCTACGTCTATTCCGGTGTCATCTGGTGCTGCGTGTTCATGCGCACCGGCGCCCGGCGGGTCCACTTCGGTGAAACCGAGAAGCCCGACAATGTCGAAACCATGTTCTACCACGCGCCGTTGCTGCGGCGCCTGATCGAGGAGGAGGCCTGAGTGCTCGGCCCGATGGACGAATTCCCGGTCCACCAAGTCCCCCAGCCGATCGCCTGGCCCGGATCGTCGGACCGGAACTTCTACGACCGGTCGTATTTCAACGCCCACGACCGCACCGGAGACATCTTCGTCATCACCGGCCTGGGCTACTACCCCAATCTCGGGGTGAAGGACGCCTACTTCCTGGTACGGCGCGGTGATGAGCAGACGGCCGTTCATCTGTCCGACGCGATCGATCAGGACCGGCTCAACCAGCACGTCGGCGGCTACCGGATCGAGGTCCCCGAGCCGCTCAAGAAGGTTCGCATCGTGCTCGACGAAACCGAGGGTATCGCCGCGGATCTCACCTGGAACGGGCTATTCGACGCCGTGCAGGAACAGCCCCACCTGATGCGTCAGGGCAACCGGGTCACTCTCGACGCACAACGTTTCGCCCAAACAGGTTCCTGGAGTGGCTATCTGGAGATCGACGGCCAACGCATCGACGTCGACCCCGACACCTGGATCGGCTCCCGCGACCGGTCCTGGGGCATCCGGCCGGTCGGTGAGGCCGAGCCCGCCGGACGTCCCGCCGACCCGCCGTTCGAAGGCATGTGGTGGCTGTACGTGCCGATGGCGTTCGACGATTTCTCGATCGTCTTCATCATCCAGGAGGATCCCAGCGGGTTCCGCTCGCTCAACGACTGCAGCCGGGTATTCAAGGACGGCCGCGTCGAGCAGCTCGGCTGGCCGCGGGTGAAGATCCACTACCGCTCCGGGACACGAATCCCCACCGGGGCCACCATCGAGGCCGCCACGCCCGACGGCACCCCGGTCCGGTTCGACGTGGAATCCAAACTGCCCGTGCCGATCCACGTCGGCGGCGGCTACGGCGGCGATGTCGACTGGATCCACGGCGTGTGGAGGGGCGAGAAGTTCACCGAGCGCCGCACCTACGACATGAATGATCCGGCAGTCGTCGGCCGGACCGCGTTCGGCGTGATCGACCATGTGGGTCGCGCCGTGTGCACCGAGGGCAATGCTGCCCCGGTGGAAGGCTGGGGGCTGTTCGAGCACGGCGCGCTGGGCCGGCACGACCCCTCCGGATTCGCCGACTGGCTCACCGTCGCCCCGTAATCCCGTTGATCGGCAGCCCCTCGATCGCAGCCCCTCAGCCCGCCCAGCGACTGTCACGCCAGAGTGACTGTCGCCGTTGACGGCCACTCTGGCGTGACATTGCGATAGGAGTCCGCGCCGCGTCGCCACGCTGGCGTGACGCTCGGGTGCGACAGCCACTCTGGCGTGACAAACAGGACAGCGGAATCAGGAGGCGGCTGCAGCCTCCGGCGTGGCGGGCGCACGGCCGAAGACCATCGACTCATCGATGCGGTCGAGCCGGTGGTCGATGGCGTCCAGCACATAATTGTGCCGGACGTGCCACGGCCGCTTGGTGCCCGAACGCGGCAACGCGTGCTCAGAACGCTGGATGTAACCGGCCTCCAGGTCCCACGTCCGTTTCTCGGGCATCGGTACCGCGCCCCTGTGCGGATAGGCGTGGGTGTAACCGTGAGCACCCATGTAAGCCAACAGGTTTGCGAATGCCCGAGCGGTCATGTCGGCCCGCAGTGTCCACGACGCGTTGGTGTAACCGATGCACCAGGCCAGGTTCGGGACGTCCTCCAGCAGGAACTCCTTGTAGACGAACCGCTCGGTCGGCTTGACCTCATGACCATCGACCGCCAGCCTGATCCCGCCGAGGGCCTGCAGCTGCAGGCCGGTCGCGGTGACGATCACGTCCGCGTCCACCCGTGCACCGGATTTCAGCACGATGCCCGCGGCGTCGATGTGGTCGATGTGATCGGTGACGATGTCCACCCGGCCGTCGCTGATGTGCTCGTAGAGGTCGCCGTCGAGCACCAGGCACATGCGCTGGTCCCATGGGTTGTAGCGGGGCTTGAAATGCACGTCGACGGGATAGCCCTCGGGCAGCGCGGCTATCGTGCGATTGCGGATCAGCCAGCGCCCGGCCTTGGGCGCTTTGCGGAAGAAGAAGTACGTCAGCACGTGGAACGCCGCGTTGCGGAATCGCACCACCTGATGAGACAGCCTGCGCGGCAGCGCCTTCCGGATGGCCTGCACCATCGGGTCGATGCGCGCCATCGACATCATGTACGTCGGCGAGCGCTGCAGCATCGTCACGTGCGACGCCTGCTGCGCGAGTGCAGGCACCAGGCTGATCGCCGTGGCGCCGCTGCCGATCACCACCACGCGCTTGCCGGAGTAATCCAGGGACTCGGGCCAGAACTGCGGGTGCACCACGTCGCCGGCGAAGCTGTCGATACCTGGAAAATCCGGGGTGTAGGGCTCGTCGTAGTTGTAGTAGCCGGTGCCGCAGAACAGGTACCGGCACCGGTAGGTGCCGGCTTGCCCGTCCTGCTCGGTCCGCACGGTCCAGGTGTCGGTACCCGAATCCCAATCCGCCGACAACACGTGGGTGTTGAACCGGATATGACGGTCGATGCCGTGTTCGCGCGCCGTCTCGGTGAGATAGTCGCGGATGTCGCCGCCGTCAGCCACGTTCTCCGGCTTGGTCCAGGGCTGATACGGATAGCTCAGCGTGAAGATGTCGCTGTCCGAGCGGATGCCCGGATAGCGGAACAGGTCCCAGGTGCCGCCGATCCGCTCCCGGCGTTCCAGCACGGTGTACGTCAGACCAGGACTCTTCTCGTGCACCCGGTAGGCCGCACCCAGCCCTGAGATCCCGGCCCCGACGATGAGTACATCGGTGTACTCCGGATCCACCGCACCCATGGCGAACCTCCTCTGGTCCCGACGAGTACCACCTAGCCTAGGTGCTCGGTCGCGCAGCGCGTCAACGATCCGGCCGCAGCCCGATCGACCGCGTCCCGCGGCACCGAACAACGCTGGCATGACCGTCATGCGTGAGAGCCTGGACAGGTGAGCATCCCAACGAGCACCGACGTCGTCGTGGTCGGCGCCGGCTTCGCCGGTCTGTCCGCCGCCCGCGCCCTGGTCCGACTCGGACACCAGGTGGTGGTGTTGGAGGGGCGGGACCGCGTCGGTGGCCGCTCGTCGACCGCGACGATCGCCGATGTGCCCGTCGACCTGGGCGGGACGTTCGTCGGCCCCACTCAGGACGCGGTGCTGGCGCTGGCCGACGAACTCGGGTGCCCCACGGTGTCCACCTACGACCGCGGCAAGAACCTGATCCAGTGGCACGGGCGGGTGCGCTCATATCGGAGCACCATCCCGCGCCTGTCGATGATGGAACTGTTCGACGTCTCCCGGATCCAGTGGCGCTTCGAACGGCTCTCCCGAGGCATCCGGGTCAGTGAGCCGTGGAAAAGTGCGAACGCCGAGAATCTCGATGAGCTCACCCTGGAAAGCTGGTTGCGCTCGGCCGGCGCGAGCGCCTCGACCCGCAACCTGATGGCGATCATGTCCCGGGTCACGTGGGGCGCCGAGCCCGACGAGGTTTCGATGCTGCACGCGGCCCGCTACGTCAAGGCCGCCGGTGGGCTGGACCGCATGCTCGACGTGCGCGACGGTGCCCAACAGGACCGGTTTCCCGGCGGCACCCAGCAGATCGCATCGAAGATGGCCGACGAACTCGGAGATCGGGTGGTGCTCAGCGCCCCCGTCGGCAGCATCGAGCGCCGCCCCGACGGCACCGTGGCGGTGAACTGCCCGGCCGGAGAGATACTTGCGCGCGCGGTGGTCGTGGCGATACCGCCTCAGCACCGTGCCGGTATCGAGTTCAACCCGCCGCTACCCAAGCCGTACACCGAGTTGGCGGAGAACTGGCCGCAGGGCAACCTCAGCAAGGCCTACGCCGCCTACGAACGACCATTCTGGCGCGCCAACGGTTGTTCGGGCGAGGCCGTGTCCGACGAGGGTCCGGTGTTCATCACGTTCGATGTCAGCCCCGGCGACGAGGGGCCCGGAATCCTGTTGGGGTTCACCGACGCCCGCACGTTCGACCAGCTGTCTGCCGATCAGCGGCGCGAGCAGGCCCTGAACGGATTCGCCACCCTGTTCGGCGACGCGGCGCTGCAGCCGATCGACTACATCGACCACTGTTGGGGCACAGAACAATTCGCGCCCGGTGGACCGACCGCGGCGGTGCCGCCCGGATCGTGGACACAGTACGGCCAGTGGCTGCGCGAACCAGTGGACTCCATTCATTGGGCCGGCACCGAAACCGCCGACGAGTGGACCGGATTTCTCGACGGGGCGGTCCGGTCCGGTCAGCGCGCAGCAGCCGAAGTGGCGGGCCGGCTTACTGGCTGACCGCCGGGGGCAAGGCCACCGACTCGGCCAGTGCGCGCAGCTGGGCGTTCACCCGTGACGGGCACTCCAGAATGGCGCAGTGCCCACCGGGCATCTCGACGAAGGCGCTGAGGTTCGGGACATCGGCCGCAATCCGGCGCGAGGCGTTGATGGGCAGCAGCCGGTCCTTGACGCTGCCGATCACCAGCGTCGGCACCGTCAGGTTGCGCACCGAGATGTGCTGGGACCCCAGACCGTTGACCAGCGTGCGGGCCCACCCGCCGCGACCGGCGGCCGGGGTCTGGGCGAACAGCTGGTAGACGAACTCGGCGACCCACGGCTCGGCATCATGGCCGACCGCCAGGTGTGCGACGAAACGCTTGTTGGGGCGCTCGGTGATCCGGGGCATCCATGCCCCTCCCATGGCCCTGATCGCGGTACCGGCGGCCCGAACTCGGGTGGCCGCCAACGGCGCCGGAACCCTGAGCAGATTCACGTCGCGCACCAGGTCACCGGTAGTGGTGTTGATCAGTGCGACGGCGTCGGCTCGGGCGGTCACCCGGGCCGGGTAGCGCTGCGACCACGACGTGATCGCGATGCCGCCCATCGAATGTCCGGCGACGACGGCCCGTTCGCCGGGATTCAGTGTGGCGTCGAGTACCGCGTCAAGGTCGGCTGCGAGGTGGTTGAGGCTGTAGCGGTTCCGCCCGCGCGGGGTCTCGCTGCGCCCGTGCCCGCGGTGGTCATAGGCGATGACGCGGTAGTCGGTGGCCAGGTCGGCGATCTGGTGGGCCCAGACCCCGATGGCGCAGGTGATGCCGTGGGCCAGCACGATCGGGTAGCCGTCCTCCGGGCCGAACACCTCGGCATGCAACCGGACGCCATCGACGGCGCGCACCTCGACAGCGCGTCCCGGTGGTAGCTGAGGAAGGGTCATGATGCTCCGATCATTGGCGTCGTTGCCGGGTGAATCCGAGGGTTTACGAGCCTACCTCGCCGGTGACCAACACCGGTTTTACGACGTCAGCGGCCTTGGCGGCGGCCCAGGCCCGGTCGAAGTCGTCGAACGGGTAGCGGCTCACGATTCTGTCGAGCGGAAGTTCGCCACGGCGGTGCAGATCGACCAGGCGCGGGATGAAGGTCTGCGGATCGCTGTCGCCTTCCACCACACCGCGCAGGGTCAGGCCCTTGCCCATGATCGCCGCGACGGGCAGTTCTGCCGTCAACGCGCCGAGGCCCAACAGCGCCAGGGTGCCGCGCTCCCGCAGCACTGCGACCGCGGCGGCCAGAGCGTCGGGCCGGGCGGTGGTGTCGACGGCGCAGGCCGCTCCCCCGGTGAGCTCGAGCACCGCGGCGGCGACATCGGAAGCGGTCGGGTCGAGGGTCGCGGTAGCACCCAGTTCGGTTGCCAGCGTGCGCCGCTGCGCGATCGGGTCGACGGCGACGATGGTGTGGCAGCCCGCGATGCGGGCACCCATCACCGCCGAGAGCCCGACGGCGCCGGCCCCGAACACCACGATCGCATCGGAAGGTTGCACAGCGAGCACGTTGAGCACGGCGCCCACACCGGTCTGCACGCTGCAGCCCAGCGGTGCGGCCAGTGCGGCGTCGATCGGTTCGGGCAGCACCACCGCGTTGCGGCTGCCGGCAAGCGCGTAGGTGCAGAAGCTGGACTGGCCGAAGAAGCCGCCACCAACGGGAGCGCCGTCGAGGTACAGCGCACTGGATTCATCGCGGCGGCTGCCGCGCATGTTGAGGTCGGTGGAGCGCTCGCAGTAGGCCGGCATGTCCGCCCGGCAGTTGGGGCAGGTGCCGCAACTGGCGAAGGTGAGGACCACCTGGTCGCCGGGGATGGGGGTGGCCTCCAGCCCCGCCTGGACCACCGTGCCCACACCTTCGTGACCGAACACCATCGGTAACTTGCGAAACCGTGCTGCCACACTCACATCGGTATGGCAGATGCCTACGGCCTCGATACGGACCAGCACCTCGTCCCCGACCGGTTCACGAATCTGGACGTCGGTGAGCTGCGGATCGGCACCAGCCTCGAGCACCACCGCGGCGCGGGCGTTGAGCATCCGGTGATGCTAACCACCGAGTTGACACCTGTCACAATTGGCTGGCGCCCCCACCAGAAGGAGACACCGATGCGTGCAGCCCAGATCACCACCCTCGACGGTCCCGACGCGGTGCGGGTGGCCGAGGTCGAGGAACCGAACGCGGACTCCGGTGACGTGGTGATCGACGTCCACGCGGCCGGCGTGGCGTTCCCCGACGCCCTGCTGACCCGCGGTCTCTACCAGTACAAGCCCGAGCTGCCGTTCAGCCCGGGCGCCGAGATCGCCGGTGTGGTGCGCAGCGCGCCGGCCGGTGCACATGTCGGCGCCGGTGACCGCGTACTGGGCCTGACCATGCTGTCCGGCGGCATGGCCGAAGTCGTGGCGCTGCCCGCCGAGCGGGTGTTCCCCCTGCCGGACTCGGTGTCGTTCGAGGCCGGAGCCGGCATCCTGTTCAACGACCTGACCGTTCAGTTCGCGTTGCGCACCCGCGGCCGGCTGGCCCAGGGCGAGACCGTGCTGGTGCACGGCGCGGCGGGCGGTATCGGCACCTCGGCGCTGCGACTGGCACCGGCGCTGGGCGCTGCGCGCACCATCGCGGTGGTGTCCACCGAGGAGAAGGCCGAGACCGCCCGGGCCGCAGGCGCCTCGGATGTGGTGCTGGCCGACGGGTTCCGTGACGCGGTCAAGGAACTCACCGGCGGCCGGGGCGTGGACCTCGTGCTCGACCCGGTGGGCGGCGATCGCTTCACGGATTCGTTGCGGTCGCTGGCTGTGGGTGGGCGGTTGCTGGTCGTCGGCTTCACCGGCGGTGAGATTCCCACCGTCAAGGTCAATCGCCTGCTGCTCAACAACGTCGACGTGATCGGTGCGGGTTGGGGCGCCTGGACCTTCTCTCACCCGGGCTACCTGCAGGAACAGTGGGCCGAACTGCAACCGCTGCTGGCTTCCGGCGCGCTGCCCGCACCCCGGCCCGAGGTCTATCCACTGGAGCAGGCCGCCCAGGCCATCGCATCCCTGGAGAACCGCAGCGCCAAGGGCAAAGTGGTGCTGACGCTGCGGTGATCGCGGAATAGCGGCGCAGCGGCCGGCGTTGTGCACCGCGTGACCGAACATGCCGAATTGAGCCCGACCGACTGGGTACGCGCACAGACCGAACGCATCCTGGAACAAGGCACCACCGACGGCGTCGAGGTACTGGACCGCCCCATCGTGCTGTTCACGACCACCGGTGCCAAATCAGGCAAGAAGCGGTACGTGCCGCTGATGCGTGTCGAGGAGAACGGCCGCTACGCGATGGTGGCTTCCAAGGGCGGTGACCCGGCGCACCCGTCGTGGTACTTCAACGTCAAGGCCAACCCGGCCGTGACGGTCCAAGACGGCGACAAGGCCGCGTCGCTGACCGCCCGCGAGCTTTCCGGTGACGAGCGCGAACACTGGTGGAAGCTGGCCGTCGAGGCCTACCCGCCGTACGCCGAATACCAGACCAAGACCACTCGACAGATTCCGGTCTTCATCGTCGAATGACGGCTACCACCAACCGAGGGCGGCTGACATCTGCCGCGTCAACTCGGTGGTGAGCGTGCGAACGTAGGCCGCCGACAGGTGGTGGGCATCGTGGTACACCAGCACGTTGCCCTCCACGGCACGGCAGATGGTCGGCCGGCACACCGCATCGGTGAGGTCGAGTGCCTTCATGAGCGGATAGGCGGCCAGATGGTCCAGGGTGGGATTGCGCTGGGCCAGGGCCTCGTCCCGCGGCAATCCACAAGTGTCGGCGTCGCCACCGTTGGACAGACAGTCGACCGGTGAGAAGAACCAGCCGTCGCGGATCATCCACGGCGTATCCCGTATGCCGAGCATCGGAATTACATTGGCGGACAACTCATCCCAGATCCCGAGGTAGTAGTCGGGTACATAGTCGCCCGGGCCGTTGAGGATCGGGCGCGTCGAGGTGAAGAACACGTAATCCGGCCGGTCGGCGATGATCTGGGCGAGCGCGTTGTCCGACCATGCCCGGCAGGACGGGTACGCCTCGAAGGATCCGGCGATGATCGGCAGCCGCTTGGTGGTCAGCGGGCAGCCGGCCTTCAGGTAGGTGATCACCTTGAAACCGTGTTGCCGCCCGATCTCATGCAGCGCGGTCAGCCAATGCTCCGAATGCGACCCGCCGGCCAGCGCAATCGTGCGGGCGCCCTTCGGATCTCCGTAAACACAGGTGCCGACCTCAGCACCGGTGAACCCGGTCACGCAGTGGTCGATCGACGACGGAGGAAGGTCGTTGTCGGCCTCCAGCGCACTCGGACGCATCGGCAGCTTGGCGACCGGTCGATTCTCGATGAGCGCCTGCGCGCCCGGATAGTCGCGGATCGGGAGCATGCCGAGTTCGGCACCGCTGGCCCGAGCGTGCGCGACATGCCCCTGCCACATCAGCGAAGTCGCCACGAGCACTCCCGCCACCAACGCGACGACCGCGCCCGACACCATCCACATGCCCGGCCACCGACGCCAGGGCAACTGGGCGCATCGCACGGTGAGCAGGGCCAGCACCACCGCCACCCCCAGGATCACAATGCCGTCAGTCAGGCCCACGGCATCGTCGTTGACAGTGGCCAGCCAGAAGATCAACAACGGCCAGTGCCACAGATACAGCGGATAGGCCGCGGCCCCGACGGCGACCAGCGGGGCGCTGCGCAAGTATTCATTCGTCCTCGGTGGTGTGTCCCCGGCAGCACTCAGGATCACCAGTACCGTCGCCGTCACGGGAATCAACGTCCACATGCCCGGGGACTGCACGGCCCGGTCGGTGAGCGCACCGCACACCAGGATCGCCGCCACACCGACGGCAGCCGCACCTCCGCGCACCCAGCCGGGCCACCGAGTCCGCCCCGTCGGGCCGGCCACGAGTGCCGCGGCCAGCACTCCCACCAACAGCTCCCAGCCGCGGGCGGCGGTGCTGTAGTAGGCGAGCATCGGATTGGCCGACTGCGTGGTGAGCGCGTAGTACAGCGACGCTGCCGCCGCGATACCGGACGCGACGACCAGGCTGGTACGCCGTGCGCCACGGCCCCGGACCGCCGTCAGCGCGATGACGGCGCCGGCGAGCAGAAACAACGCGAGCGCGAACTGACCCACCACCGAGACGGCCCACAGGTGATGCAACGGGGTCACCGCCTCACCGGCCTGCACATAGTCGTCCGCCGAGCCGAGCAACTGCCAATTCTGAAAGAAGCCCAGGCCGGCCAGCGTCTGATCGGCGAACGCCTCCCACCGGGTCTGCGGCTGAACCAGGACCGTGAGCCCCGCACTCACGGCCACCACCAGGACCAGCGGCGGTACCAGCCGGCGCACCACCCGTCCGGCTTCGGCGACCAGCGTCCTCGCACTCGCCGTGCCGATCACCCGAAGCACCCGGCCGCCGGTGAAGAAGCCGGCCAAGACCAGCAGAACGTCCAGACCACCGGCAGCGCGACCGAACCAGAGATGACAGACGACCACCATGACCACGGCCACACCACTCAGGCCGATCAGGTCGTCACGAACCCGCCGGTGCACCCCGGGAACGCGAACCGGATCGTCAACAATCGCCTGCACAGTCAACTTTCCCTGGCCCGCCTTCGCCGGTCGATGACGACGAGAACACCTGGGGCCACTCCGTTCGCCGCCCAGAGCATAGGCCACCGCAACCGGGCCGCTTCCGGCGGCGAGACGCATCCCGACGCCCGACGGGACAAGGTCCCGTCCCCTCGTTGTACAACCGGCCATAGGCGCATCGGCCCGGAAAATCTAGCCTTGACCCATGACCGCCACCACCGCACCGGCTGCCAAGAAGTCCACCTACCGGCCGCTGGAGCTGTTCGACACCGACCGGCTGCTCGACCACGACGAGCGCGAGATCGGCGCCACCGTTCGCAAGTTTGTCGACAGCCGGCTCAAGCCCAACGTCGGGCAGTGGTTCGAATCGGCCACGCTGCCCAAGGAACTGGCCAAGGAGTTCGGCAAGCTCGGCGTGCTCGGCATGCATCTGCAGGGATATGGCTGCGCCGGAACCAACGCCGTCAGCTATGGCCTGGCATGCATGGAGCTGGAAGCCGGCGACAGCGGGTTCCGCAGTTTCGTGTCCGTACAGGGCTCGCTGTCGATGTTCTCGATCTACCGCTACGGATCCGAAGAACAGAAGAACGAATGGCTGCCCCGGCTCGCCGCCGGTGACGCGATCGGTTGCTTCGGCCTGACCGAGCCGGACTTCGGCTCCAACCCCGCGGGCATGCGCACCCGGGCTCGGCGCTCGGGCGCCGGAGAGAATGCAGACTGGGTACTCGACGGCACCAAGATGTGGATCACCAACGGCAACCTCGCCGACGTGGCCACGGTGTGGGCTAGAACTGGGAACGGCGACGGGGATATCAGCGGCTTCCTGGTCCCCACTGACACCCCGGGGTTCACCGCGAACGAGATTCACCGCAAGCTGTCCCTGCGCGCCTCGGTGACCTCCGAGCTCGTGCTCGACAATGTCCGGCTGCCCGCCTCGGCGCGGCTACCCCTGGCCGAAGGGCTGTCGGCCCCGCTGTCGTGCCTCAACGAAGCCCGGTTCGGCATCGTGTTCGGCTCGCTCGGCGCGGCCCGCGACAGCCTGGAGACCGCGATCGACTACGCCGGCTCGCGCGAGGTCTTCGACCAACCGCTCACCAGCTACCAGCTCACCCAGGAAAAGCTGGCCAACATGACCGTCGAACTCGGTAAGGGGATGCTGCTGGCGATCCACCTCGGCCGCATCAAGGACGGCGAGGGTGTCCGCCCCGAGCAGATCAGCCTGGGCAAGCTGAACAACGTCCGCGAAGCGCTGGCCATCGCACGAGAGTGCCGAACCCTGTTGGGCGGCAGCGGAATCACCCTCGAATACTCACCCCTGCGGCACGCCAACAACCTCGAATCGGTCCTCACCTATGAAGGCACCTCCGAGATGCATCTGCTGTCCATCGGCAAGGCACTGACCGGGCACGCGGCCTTCCGCTGACGACCGCCCACGACGGAATCGCCGTCGTGGATTCAGCGGGTCCTGGCCGGATCCGGCGTCAGCCTCGGCCGAAGTACGGCATGGACCGCGCCATCACGGTCAGCGACGGAACCGACACCTCCAGTGGCAGATCGACCAGATGCGCGATGGCGCGCGCCACATGCTCGACGTCGAACGTCGGCTCAGCCGCCAGACTCCCATCGGCCTGCAGAGTCTGGTGACTGAACCCGGCGGTCATCTCGGTGGCGGCATTGCCGATGTCGATCTGGGTGACGCAGATGTCGATATCGCGCAGATCCAACAACATTGACGCCGTCAAGCCACTCATCGCGTGCTTGGTGACGGTGTAGGCGAGGCTGTTCGGCCGGGGCCGGTGCGCAGAGATCGATCCGTTGTTGATGATTCGCCCACCCCTGGGCAGCTGGCCGGCCATGACCCGCGCGGCTTCCCTGGCGCAGAACACCGCACCGTCGACGTTGGTGCGCCACGTGGAGTGCCACCGCTGGTCGTCGATGTCGGCGATCGACGCCGACGGACCGAAAACGCCTGCGTTGTTGAACAATACGTCGACACGTCCGAATGCCGACACCGTCCCGGCGAACAGCGCCTGCACCGAAGCCGAATCCGTGACGTCAGTGGGGACCACGCGGGCATTCGGGTTCCCGCCACCCACCTCGGCCAGCGGTTCGGCGCGGCGGCCTGCCAGCACCACGCGATGGCCGGCATCCAACAGGACCCGGGCCGTGGCGCGGCCGATGCCACTGCCGGCGCCGGTGATGACCACGACTTTGTCCATGCGCCGATTGTGCCCGACCGCCGGCACTCAATGCGTCGGCGTACCGCCGGCCGGGCTCGGGCGCTGTGCGGTGAAGAGCGCGGTTATCACGCCGATCACGCTGATCAACGCGGCGACCGTGAACGCCGCGTGCACTCCGGGCAGGTCCGGGGCGCCGCCCGATCGGGAGGCCTTTGTCATGACGGTGACGAACAACGCCGTCCCCGCCGCGCCCGCAACCTGCTGAAGCGTCGTCAAGATGGCACTGCCGTGTGAATAGAACCGGTCGGGCAGAACACCCAGTGCATCAGTCATCAACGGGGTGAACATCATCGACAAGCCCACCATCATGATCGTCTGCAGCACAACCAGTTCCCACACCGGAGAAGTCGCCGACAACAGCGTGAATCCCCACAGAGACGCGCACAGCAGCACCGACCCGGGCAGCGCGAGCACCCGGGCACCGTGGCGGTCGTAGGCTCGCCCCACCAGCGGGCCCGCCATTCCCATCAGCAGCCCACCCGGCAGCGTCGCCAAACCGGCGACCAGCGCGCTCTGCTTCAACACGTCCTGGACGTACAGCGGCACCATGATGATGGCGCCGAACAGCCCCATGAACCCGAGGACGACCAGGCCGAGCGACACGGAGAACCGGCGATAGGTGAACGGGCGCAGATCGAGGAACGCGCGGTCGCGTCGCTGCAGTTGTATCTGCCGCGCGCCGAACAGCACCATCGCCACCGCACCGATCGACATCGGCACCCAGGCCGGTAGCGACTGCCGGCCGTGGGCCGATTCGCCCATCAGCGACAACCCGAATACCAAGCCCGCGAACGCAATCGCCGACAGGGGTACCGAGACAGGGTCGATCGGGGTCGGCTCCTCACGCTTGTCGGCGACCCGCAGCCAGGCCAGACCGGCGCCGAGCGCGACCATCGCGATGGGCAGCACGATCCAGAACATCCACCGCCAGTCGAGCGAGCCCAAGATGAACCCCGACAGCGTGGGACCGATCGCCGGTGCGACGGCGATGACGATCGAAATGGTGCCCATCATCTGGCCGCGCCGGTCGGCCGGGATCAACGTCATGACCGTCGTCATCAACAGCGGCATCATCACGGCCGTCCCGCACGCCTGCACGATCCGCCCCACCAACAGCACCGCGAACCCCGGCGCCAGCGCGGCGACCAGGGTGCCGGTGCAGAACAACGTCATCGACGCCAGGTAGATGCTGCGCACCGGGTAGCGCTGCAGCAGCGAACCCGACATCGGGATGACCACCGCCATCGTCAGCAGGAAACCACTGGTCAGCCACTGCGCCGTGCTCGCCGAGATGTCCAGGTCCACGATCAGCGCCGGCAGCGCCACGCTCATGATCGTCTCGTTGAGAATCATCACGAATGCCGAGCCCACCAACAGCGCGATGACGACGTTGGCGCTCGCCTGGGCACGCGGTGGCGCCGCGACCTCCCTGGTGCTCGGGCCCGATGTCATTACCACTCCCCTGTCTCCCCCGAGACTCGTCTGCGCAGCCATTCAGGGTAGGTGGGGCACCCGACGTGAAGGAAACGGGTTATTGGCGGCGCCGCCCGAAGCTGATGAGCTCGAACGGCGCGACGTCAACTTCCGGCTGGAGCAAAAGCCGGCGCGACGAAACGGCGCAATATCGACCGGTACCGTGCGACGTCGATTTCGCCACCCTCCAGCCCTCGCAGCAGCATCCATACCAGGTTGCTCAACCAGAGGTAGACGTCTGTTCGGGGTAGGTCGCGAGGCAATTCGTTGTTGACATACGCGACGTCGAGGAAGGGGTCGAAGAACTCCGCGGCCATCATCTGCCCCAAGCGCGAATCGATGATTCGGCGACCAAGGCCGGAGCCTTCAGGGTCTACGAGGTATCGCATCACCGGATCGAGGCGGGCTTCCTTGACGGTGAAGACAAGCCCCTCGACGATCTGATCCTGAAGGCCGTCCTGCCGGGACATCAGCTTGTGTGCGCGCTCGCGCAGCGTCGCTGCGTGCCGAGTTACCAGTTCGATGAGCAGATCATCCCGGTCGCTGAAATAGCGGTAGACACCAGGCCTCGACATACCCACCTCGGAGGCAATGTCCTCCATGGTGGTCTTTCGAACTCCATGGCGGATGATGCAGCGCTCGGCGGCATCAAGGATGCGATCACGCGTATCGCCCTTCGCCGCGGGTTCGGTCGACCGGTTGCGCGCACCTCGAGGCATGCGCCCATCCTAGGGCACGCTGGACGTTTTTCGTCATTTTGTAACCATTCGCGTGTCGCGTCGACCTCTCATGGTTCTTTTACCTCCATATACTTCCCTATTGCGCGACAGTGTGACATATTACGTAAAACGTCACTCGTTCACTCGACCGCCTGGCCGTCTCGGACTACGAGTGAGAGGAGCCGCCACCGATGACGAACACATCGACAAGGTGCTGCGAAAGCCCACCCAGCGATCGGCCGTGACCATGTGGACTCTCATCACCAGTGACGGGCTTCGACTCGCGAACATCGGGTCCGAACAGGATGCGCGCCGCACCGTTCACACTCTGGGCACCACACAATTGCGCGGCCCCTTTTCCTGGGACGTCGTCGACGACGGGGGACGGCGCTTCATCGCCGAGATCCGGCATCGCACCGGAAGGCCGTGGCGATGATCGTCGGACGCAACCCACGAACTCCCGTGATCAGCGACACCGTGCTCGCGCAAAGCGACCATCACCGCGGTGCCGGCATCATCGTTGACACAGATGCGATCAGGTACAAGGTCTACTGGCGCGACGGCAGGGACACCCTGGCCTGGCACGGCCGCCATGAATTGACTGTCCCGCGACTCGATTACGGGCGGGGACGGCTGTGACGAACGACGCACAATTCCGCACGGGCGATGTAGTCCGCGAAGGCATGCACGTCGGCACGGTGGCCGATGTGGGAACAGTACTCGTCCAGATAAAGACAACCACGGGCATCTCGCGAATGGTGTGCCCGTGGGAGCTCGTGAGACTTTGCGGCTCGCACGACCGCCGGAATGGTCGGTCATGGGCGTGAGCAACGTGCACGGACCCGACCTGGCCTGGGCGCTCGTCGAGGTCGCGAAACCTCATCTGAGCGCCCTCGAACGCAACTACACCTTCGTGGCGCTCGGAGCGGGAGACACCTTCGCCGCCGTTCACCAGCTACTCAAAATCATTGCGGCCAAACGAATCCCACTGCAGTCCCGGCTGGTGCTGCTGTGCAGAACATGGCTCGCGACCTACGCCGGGCACGAAGAATACGAGTACCTCCGCGGCATCGTCGAAGGCTTCGCCTCTGCCGCACCACGTCGCACCGTGCAATCGGTAGTGCACACAAATCGCGTGACGCAAATCCGCCCTGGGCGTCGACAGCCGACGTGGGCACCGTTACGGGGCCCGGCCGCGTCGATGCCACCACCGGTCCGCAGGGAGATCGTCCGATGACCTCCGCAGTGACTGAGCGGTTCAACCCACCGGGACAGCAGCAAACCGACTGCCGCACAGCTGAATTGCTCCGGCAAGGCTTGCGCTGGCTCTACGACACCGCGCAGCCGGCGGAGGCCGTCATCGACGGCCGCGTCGCCTCCACCCGGCTCGCGTCGGTCAATCGCGTCATACGTCTCGTACCGCTGGGGTGGGCTTGGAAACCTGGCATCGTCGTCGAAGTCGCGCACGTTCACTGGGGCCTCGGGACGAATGGCCCCCTCAACCCCTTGTCCAGCAGCGAGGTCACTCTGCTGGCAGACGAACTGGAGCAGCTCGGCGCCGACATCGCCGACATCCGCTGCCCCACAACGAGCCTGAGCGGGACCATCGCTCTGCTACGTCCCGCCCACCCGACGCTGCGCGCTGCCGTTGCCCGATTCGCAGCCGGATGCCCGGTTCACCACAGCCGGATCTGCGGGCGAGGAGAGAACCGCGGCGGACACAACTGCCGCTGGGCGACCGACGGCCAACGAGGCGTCATCTGGCCATTCGCTGACCCCATCCGAGCCGAGGCGCACCGACCATGACCACGATGCATACACGCAACGCCGTCCTGCACAGCGTCACCACTCCGACGCCGGAGCCCGGTCTGTACCGCTGCACGCATCGGACTGTCACGACGCACGACGGTGTGGCGCTGGCGGTGCGCGACCACTGGCCACCGACCCCCATTGAGCACACCGTGGTCCTCCTACACGGGCTGTGCCTCACCCAGCTGTCCTGGGAGAACCAAATCAACCAACTCCAGCGATCCGACCACCCCGGCCTCCGCATCATCAGTTACGACCACCGCGGCCACGGCCGGTCCACTTCTGCACCGCTGGACAGCTACAGCATCCACCAGCTGGCCAGTGACCTGTCCGAGGTCCTGGCTGCCCTGCATGTCACCGGACCCACCACTCTCGCCGGTCATTCCATGGGAGGCATGTGTGCACTCGCATACCTCGCACGCCCGGCCGGCCACCAACCCGTTCAGCCAAGCGGGCTCGTTCTGGTCGCCACCGCAGCGGGACGCCTCACCGATCACGGTCTCGGACGGCTGCTCGCCACACCCGGCCTCCTCACCCTCACCGGCCTCATCGATTACGCGCCACACCGAGCCGCCGAACATCTCCTGCGAACCCTCGCTCGACCGATCTGGGCCCTACTGACCCACCACAATGCCTTCGGCCCCGCAGAACGCAGCACCCTTGCCGCCGCCGCTGATGGGCTGGAGCGCACACCGTGGACCACCGCGCTCGGATTTCTTCGGGCCCTGAAAAACTATGACCAACGCTCGACACTGTCTCGAATCACCGCGGCCACCACCGTGATCAGCGGCGGCGTGGACGTCCTCACCCCGCCGGCACATTCTCACGAACTTGCCGGCACGATCCCCAACGCCACGCACATCCATTGGCCGACCGCCGGGCACATGCTCCTGCACGAGGCCGCACACACTGTGTCCGACGTGATCAGCGGACTGATCAGCGCGGGCCGAACCGCCACGATCCTCACTGCGGGAACCTGAGCACCGCCACCGATCAGCCCGGGTCTCATCGCGCCGTTCACTTTGGGCCAGTTCAATTTTGGCTCCGACCGGGGACACCGCGGGCTAGGGTCGGAAAATGGGCGACTCAACGGTGGGACGCAAGCTGGCCTCGGCAGCAGTCATCCTGTCGATGATCGGCACCGGGACAGCATGCGGGTCAGACCGTTCCGAACCCGCAGAGTCGACGACCACCAGCGCGTCACCGACCGCCGACGCCCCGTCGTTCGCGGGTTGCATCGAGCCCGTCGACGGCACCGCAGGAAAGGTCACCTACAAGGCGGAACTCCCGCAGCTGAAAGGCGGCGACGCCGCGGTCCGCGACAAGTTCAACGCCAGCATGCGCGCCGCCCTCGACGACTACCTCAAACCCACCGAGAACAACCTCCCGGTCACGGTCGCGCCCGGCGTGCTCGCCGAGGACGCGCGCAGCGAGGTAACCCACGTCGGTACGGGCGCGGTGGCGGGTGTGTTGCTGCTCAACATCTTCGTCGACCACGCAGCGCATCCGTTCAACACGGTGTCCACAATCGTGATCGACGCCCACACCGCCAAGCCGATCATGATCACCGATCTGTTCACCGACCGGACCGCCGGGCTCAACGCTTTGGTGGACGGCATCGAGGCCCAGATCGCAGCCGACGACAAGCTGGCCAATCAGCCTGCGCCCGAACCGGTTGCCGATCAGCTCGCCAACTGGCTGCCCGATGACGACGGCTTGGTTGTTTACATCTCCGTCGCCCACGTGCTCGGCGACTATTACCCGGTCACCGTGAGCTGGGACGCCCTTGCCGGCGTACTTGCGCCGGGGATGCAGGAGAGGTTGACGACGTAAGTCGGCGCGGCCTGTGCCGGAACGATCCAAACCCCTCGATGAAAATGGCCCCCGGAGTTTCCTCCGAGGGCCATTTCCTCTTGGTAGCGGGGACAGGATTCGAACCTGCGACCTCTGGGTTATGAGCCCAGCGAGCTACCGAGCTGCTCCACCCCGCGTTGCGAATACAAGGTTACCGGGGTCTTACGTAGAGCTCCAAATCGGGTGCTCAGAGGGGTTTCTGACCCGAAAACGACCGCAGAATCAGCCCACGGAGCGCACCACCTGGCCGCACCGGAACACCCCTGCCGGGTCGTGCCGATCACCCAGTGCGGCCAGCCAGTGCCGGGTCTGTTCGTCGTAGACCCGTACGGCCCTCCCGGCGTCCTCCGAGGGTGCGAAATTGGCGATCTGGCCGCCGCTGGACCACTGTGACAGGGCCACGATGAGCGCGCCGGCCTGCGGCACCACCAACTCGGCGGCCGGCGGTGCCAGGACTCCGATGACGGCTACCGCAAACGCGGCGTCGCGGTGGCAGAACGCACTGCGGTGTCGTGCCTCACGTGCCAGTGCCCCGCCGAGCA
Organism: Mycobacterium sp. DBP42; assembly: GCF_005924235.1. Taxonomy (NCBI): domain Bacteria; kingdom Bacillati; phylum Actinomycetota; class Actinomycetes; order Mycobacteriales; family Mycobacteriaceae; genus Mycobacterium; species Mycobacterium sp. DBP42. The sequence goes on along the minus strand of NZ_VCMY01000009.1, from coordinate 126,905 downwards.
TCCGGACTTCGACGATCGTCTGCACCGAGCCCGAATCCGGACCGGCCGCGGCCAGCAGCACCTCGACCGTCTCCGCAGTCAATTCCCGCAGCAGCGTGTGGTGTTCGTAGATCGGCATCGGATCGATCGGATCGGCATGTACCGCACCGATCGCGGCGTACGGCATAACCGCGACGGTGTCGAGCACCGCCGTGGCAACCGCGCGCATCGGCGCCAGGAGACGTTGCGCCTCGGCGAAGTCACCGAGGGCCGCGTAGCGCACCGCAACGGTGAACTTCCCGGCCAATGGCTCAGGAATCCCGGGCAGCGGCGGAAGCCGTTGTAGCGCGATCGAAGTCGAGATGGACTCGGGCAGGTCGGCACACCAGCGGTTCCATTCGTGCAACACCACCGCGGCGTCCGCACCATCGAAATACACCGCGCCGCCGTAGAACTCCCGAATCGGGAGGAGTTCGATCTCGACGGCGGTGACGATACCCAGGGTCGACTTTCCGCCGCGCAGTCCCCAGAACAGCTCCGCGTTCTCCTCGGGTGTGGCGCGCAGCAACTCTCCTGCGCCGGTGACCAACTCGAAGGATCGCACATAGTCCGACGACAGCCCGACGCTGCGGACCAGCGGCCCGATCCCTCCGCCGGTCAGGAACCCCACCACACCGACATGCGTTGCGGAGCCACCCAATCCGGCCAGGCCGTGGCCAGCGGCCGCGTCGAGCACGTGCTGCCACGTCGCCCCGGCCGCCACCCGTGCGGTGCGGGCCACCGGATCCACGGTGACCTCGGTCATGCCGGACGTCACCACCAGGATGGTGTCGGACTCGACCGACAGGGCACCATGGCCGGTGGCCTGGACACCCACCCGATATCCCCGGACGGCCGCGTATCCGACCGTGTTGGCGATGTCATAGGCGGTGGCCGCCAACACCACGGCGGCGGGCCGCACGGTGGCCGCCAGATTCCACGGGGTGGCCCGCTCGTAGCCGGCCTCGCCCGGCAGCGCGACCGGGGCCGCGACGTGGGCACGTAGCCCCTCCAGCGCGTCGTCCAGGCCGTCGTGCGCAAGGTCGGTCAGGGTCATCGGGGTCCTCCCAGGAATGCTGCTCAGGCAGCCGGTGCGAATTTCTCGGCGCCCAGCATCGCGGAGGCCACTTGGTATCCACTTGGCGGCCAGCTCAGCAGGACTGGGCAGACCAAAAGTGCCCACCTTCCAGGGAAAGTGGGCACTCTTGGCAGTCGTGCTGGGACGCTACTTGGACGAATTGAACTTGTTCATCGCATCGTTCAACCGCTGCAACGCCTGCCCGTACTTGCCGAAGTCACCGCTGCGCTGCGCATCCTGGGCCGCCGACAGGGCCGACTCGACCTCCTTGAGCGCAGCCGACTTCGCCGGGGACAGCTGCACCGGCTCGCCCGGCGGGACCGCCGCGGGCGGCGGCGTAGCTGCCCGAGGCGCTTGACCGTCCGCATTGGCCGGCGGCTGGGCGGCCGGTGGCTCTTCCGGGGTGCCTGCGGCCGCCTGCGGCTTGCCGTCCGTAGGAGCCACATTGGTGGCGGTGTCGCCCGCACCCGGGCCGAACAGTTCGGTCAGTGCGTCGCTGACCGTGGGGCCGTAGCCGACCTTGTCGTTGTACATCATGGCCACCCGGATCAGGCGCGGATACGACGACGCCGCGTCGCTGCTGCCTGGCGAGGCGTAAACGGGTGCGACGTACAACAATCCGCCGTCGGCCACCGGCAGGGTAAGCAGATTGCCCCATCGGATCCGGTTCGTGTTGTCCCGGCCGATCACACCGAGATCCTGGCTGACCGCGGTATCGGTACTGATCGCGTTGAAGGCCAGCTTGGGTCCGTTGACCTGACCCGGAATCGTCAACACGGTGATCTTGCCGTAATTCGACGGATCGGAGCTGGCGCTGACATAGGCGGCCAGGAAGTCACGGCGAATCCAGTTCATCGCACTGGTCAACTGGAACGACGACGAGCTGTCGTTGTTGGCGAGATCCCGCGCCACGATGTAGTACGGCGGTTGGAAACTGCTGGCCGTCGGGTTGGGATCCAGTGGAACATCCCAGAAGTCGGCGTTGGTGAAGAACTTCACCGGATCGTCGACGTGGTACTTGGCCAGCAATGAACGCTGCACCTTGAACAGATCCTCGGGATAACGCAGGTGCTCCTGCAGCTCCGGGGAGATGTCCGACTTGGGTTTGACGGTGCCCGGGAACACGCTCATCCAGGCCTTGAGCACCGGATCCTGTTCATCCTGGGCATACAGCGTGACCGTCCCGTCGTACGCGTCGACGGTGGCCTTGACCGAGTTGCGAATGTAGGACACCTGCTTGTCCGGGGCCAGCCGGTTGACCGCCACTTCGTTGGAATCGGCTGTCGCACTGGACAGTGTGGTCAACTCCGAATACGGGTAGTTGTCCAGCGTCGTGTATCCGTCGACGATCCAGACCATGCGCTTGTTGACGATCGCCGGGTACACGCTGGTGTCGGTGGTCAGCCACGGCGCCACCGCCTCGACGCGTTCCGCCGGATCCCGGTTGAACAGGATCTTGCTGTTCTCACCGATCACGTTGGACAGCAGGAAGTTGCGCTCGGCGAACTTCGCGGCGAACACCGTGCGGGCCAGCCAGTTGCCGATCCGCACACCGCCGCTGCCCGAGTACGTGTAGTTCTTCGTCTCGGTGTTGGTCTCATAGTCGTACTCGCGGTCGACATCGCCGTTCTTGCCGACGATCGCATAGTCGGCCGCGGTGTCGGCGATCACCGGCCCGTAGTAGACCCGGGGCTGGTCCAGCGGCGCCGGTCCGGGTGAGACCACGTTGCCGTTGGCGCCGACCACGCTGGCGAGGAACTCGGGGTAACCGCCGTTCTGGTTGGGGTCGTTGGCAATTCCGCGCACGGTGTTGGCCGGTGAGGCGATGAAGCCGTTGCCGTGCGTGTAGACGGTGTGCCGGTTGATCCAGTCGCGCTGGTTCTCGATCAACCGGTCCGGGTTCAGTTCGCGTGCGGCGACCACGAAGTCGCGCAGATTGCCATCGGGGCCGGCGTAGCGGTCGATGGCCAGCTGATCCGGGAAGAAGTAGAAGTTCTTGCCCTGCTGGAACTGGGTGAAGGCGGGGCTGACGATCGTCGGATCGAGCAGCCGGATGTTCGATGTCGTCGCGCGGTCCGCAGCGACCTGCTGGGCCGTCGTCTGTCCGCTGCTCTCGTAGCTGCGATACGTCACCGTGTCACTGGTGAGCCCATAGGCCTGCCGGGTCGCGGCGATACTGCGACTGATGTACTCGCTTTCCTTCTGCGCCGCGTTGGGCTTGACGCTGAACTGCTCGACGACCAGTGGCCATCCCGCGCCGACCACCAGCGAGCTCAGCAGCAACAGCACCACACCGATGGCCGGGATCCGCAAGTCGCGCAGCACGATCGCCGAGAACACCGCCACCGCACAGATCACGGCGATGGCCAGCAGGATCAGCTTGGCCGGCAGCACGGCGTTGATGTCGGTGTAACCGGCACCGGTGAACGGCTTGCCGGCGCGGGTATTGCTCAGCAGCTCGTAGCGGTCCAGCCAGTACGCGAACGCCTTCAGCAGGATCAGGAAGCCGATCAGGCTGATCAGCTGGATACGTGCGGCACGGCTCAGCGCTCCGCTGCGCCCCGTCAGCCGGATCCCGCCGAACACGTAATGGCCCAGCAGATTCGCGACGAAAGCCAGGAACGTCGCGACGAACAGGTACGTCAGCACCAGCCGGTAGAACGGCAGATCGAAGGCGTAGAAACCCAGATCCCGGCCGAACTGCGGATCGGTGATCCCGAAATCGCTGCCGTGCAGGAACAACTGCACGCGCACCCAGTAGCTCTGCGCGATCACACCGGCCAGCAGGCCGATGAAGACCGGCACCCCGATCCCGAACAGCCGCAACCGGGCCAGCACGGTGGTGCGGTACCGCGCCACCGGATCGTTCGGGCCGGCGGCCGGGACGAACACCGGACGGCTGCGGTAGGCCAACGCCAGCCCCGCGAACACCACGGCCCCGATGAACAGCCCCACCACGAGGAACACGATGAGCCGGGTCACCAGCACGGTGGTGAACACCGAGCGGTACCCCAACTCACCGAACCACAGCCAGTCGACGTAACCGTCGACCACGCGGGGTCCGATCAACAACGCCAGCACCACCACCAGTGCCAGCCCGATCAGTACCCGGCTACGTCGTGTCAGCTTCGGCATCCTCGCCGTCGGCCGCATCCCCACTCGCGAACTCCCGTTTCAGCCTCGGTGGACTCGTGACATGCCCGACGGGGCCGCCCGATTTTCTACAACTCTAGTCATCCACCGGCCGGGTGCGGGCTAGCAGCGAGGCGGTTCGCCACCGGCAGAAATCGTGTGCAGCGCGTCGACCGCCTGGGTCAGCGTCTCGACCTTGACCAAATCCATGCCGTCCTGCGGTGCCGACCGCGCCTCGGTGCAGTTGTCGGCCGGCACCAGGAACACCGTTGCGCCGGCTTCCTTGGCGGCCAGCATCTTGTGGGTGATGCCGCCGATCGACCCCACCTTTCCCTCGCCGGTGATGGTTCCGGTGCCGGCGACGAACTTGCCGTCGTTGAGGTCGCCGGTGGTCAGCTTGTCGACGACGGCCAGGCTGAACATCAGGCCCGCCGACGGGCCGCCGATGTTGGCCAGGTGGAAGTCGATGCTGAACGGCGCCCACGGGGCGTCGAGCACGCCAACGCCGAGGAACCCGTAGTCCCGGTCCGGGTTGTCGCCGAGCGTGATGGTGGTGACTCCGGGCGGAGCGTTCTTGCGCCGGAAGTCGATCACCAATTGATCGCCCGGCTTGGTCTTCTTCAAGAGGGCCTGGAACTCGTCGAGGTTGGCCACCGGTGTGCCGTTCACGCCGTCGATCGCGTCACCGTCGCGCAGCTTGCCCGCCGACGGGCCGGGGTCGGTGACGCTCTGCACGGTGACCGCCACCGGGTACTTCAAGAACGCCAGGGCCGCGTACTCGGCGCTGTCCTCGGACTTCTTGAAGTCGGAGTTGTTGGCCTCGTCGATCTCGCTCTTGGACTTGTCCGGCGGGTACACCAGGTCGCGCGGCACCAGCTGCTCACGACCCGACATCCACAGCGCCATCGCCTGGCCGAGGGTCAGGCCGTCACGCTGGGACACCGTGGTCATGTTCAGGTGCCCCGAGGTGGGGTGGACCAAATCGCCGGACCCTGCGGTGCCTTTGATGTCGACGACCTGCTTGCCTTCGACCTCGCCGAGCGTGTTGAAGGTCGGACCGGGCCCCAACGAGACGAAGGGCACCGTCACCACCGACAGCAGCACACCGAACGCCACGATCGGCACCAGCGCAACCAGCAGTGTCAAAATCCGCCTGTTCACGCCGCCCACAGTAAAGCCTGCACCTCCGTGTTCACCCACAGCGTGACCCGCAGCCGCACCCGAGCACCCCGTCATGAGTACCGTTGTGGGTATGGCTGACCTGCCTTTCGGCTTCTCCGCCGGGAACGACCCCGACCGAGACAAAGACAAGAAGGACCCCGATTCGGGGTCCGGTTCCGGCAACTCCGGACCAGGTCCGGGATCGGATCCGTTCGGTCTCGGCATGGGCGGAGCCAACTTCGACATGGGCGACCTGGGGCAGATCTTCACCAAACTCGGCGAGATGTTCAGTGGCGCCGGCAGCGCGATGGCCGGTGGCAAACAATCGGGCCCCGTGAACTACGACCTGGCCCGACAGTTGGCATCCAACTCGATCGGGTTCGTCGCGCCGGTACCGGAGAAGACCACCGGTGCCGTCGCCGACGCGGTTCGGTTGGCCGAGACGTGGCTCGACGGGGTCACCCCGCTGCCTGCCGGCACCACCCGGACGGTGGCCTGGACGCCCAGCGACTGGCTGGACAACACCCTCGACACCTGGAAGCGACTGTGCGACCCGGTGGCAGAACAGATCTCGTCGGTGTGGGCCTCGGCGTTGCCCGAAGAGGCCAAGAGCATGGCCGGCCCGCTGCTGGCGATGATGTCGCAGATGGGCGGCATGGCGTTCGGCTCACAGCTGGGCCAAGCGCTGGGCAAGCTGTCCCGCGAGGTGCTGACCTCTACCGATGTCGGCCTGCCGCTGGGGCCCAAAGGCGTCGCCGCACTCATGCCTGAGGCCGTCGAAACCCTCGCCGAGGGGCTCGAACGCCCCCGCAGCGAGATCCTGACCTTCCTGGCTGCCCGCGAGGCCGCCCATCACCGGCTGTTCAGCCACGTGCCGTGGCTGCCGAGCCAGCTGCTCGGCGCCGTCGAGGCCTTCGCCAAGGGCATGAAGGTCGACATGTCGGGCATCGAGGATTTCGCCCGAGGGTTCAACCCGGCCTCCCTCGGCGACCCGTCGGAGATGGAGCAGCTGCTCAACCAGGGCATCTTCGAACCGAAAGCGACCCCTGAGCAAGAAGCCGCCCTGGAACGGCTGGAAACCCTGCTCGCGCTGATCGAGGGCTGGGTACAGACCGTCGTCACCGCTGCCCTGGGCGACCGGATCCCCGGCACCTCGGCACTGGCCGAGACGTTGCGGCGGCGTCGTGCCACCGGCGGGCCGGCCGAGCAGACCTTCGCCACGCTGGTGGGCCTCGAATTGCGCCCCCGCAAGATGCGCGAGGCCGCGATGCTGTGGGAACGGCTGACCGAGGCCGTCGGCACCGACGCCCGCGACGGTGTGTGGCAGCACCCCGACCTGCTGCCGAGCGCGTCCGATCTCGACGAGCCGGCCGGCTTCATCGACCGGATGATCGGCGGCGACACCACCGGCATCGACAGCGCCTTCGAGCAGGCGATCGCCGACTTGGAGAAAGAGCAGGACGAGCGCCGCGACACCGAAGGTGACGACTAACCCCAAGGCCTGTGGATAACTGAAACGGCGGTCCCCGCCTCCGTGGCAGAGTCATCCCATGACGCGCTATGTTCTCGCCGCAGGCCGGCAGATCCTGCTGCGTCCGGACGAGGCGGTCCAGCTCGGCTGGGATCCGCGGCGCGCGGTGCTGGTCCGGCCTCCTGGTGGGATGACCCAGAACCAACTGGCCGACCTGCTGCGCTGCCTGCAGGCGGGCGCCACCCGCGACGAATTGGTCACCGCCGCAGACCCATTCGACGACACCGAGGCGATCGACGAGTTGATCGACGCGCTCACCGCGGCCGGCATGCTCACAGCCCTGCGCACGCGGCGGGCACGACCGACCCGCTCGCCGTCCATCCGTATCCACGGCCGCGGTCCCCTGTCAGAGCTGCTGGCCAATGGCCTGCGCTGCTCGGGCGCGAAGGTCAGGCGTAGCTCGAATCCGCACACCACCACCGTGGCGGCCGCCACCGACCTGATGGTGCTGGCCGACGATCAGGTCAACGACCCACGGCTCCTGCAGGACCTGCATCGCGACGGCATCGCCCATTTGTCGGTGTGCGTCCGCGACGGAGCCGGGCTGGTAGGTCCGCTGGTGATTCCGGGGCTGACGTGCTGCCTGCACTGCACCGATCTGCACCGCACCGATCGCGACGCGGCCTGGCCGGCTCTGGCCACCCAGCTGCGGGGCGCCGTGGGCAGCGCCGGCCGGGCGACCATCCTGGCCACCGCCGCCTTGGCGTTGCACCAGGTGGACCTGGTGATCCGGGCGGTCGGGCGCACCGGCGAAGACCAACCTGCACCCGATGTACCGCCCACCCTGAACACCACCCTGGAACTCGGCGCCGACGGGTACACGATCATCGCGAGGCACTGGTCCCGGCACCCCGACTGTCCGTGTTGAAAACGTTTGTTGCCAGTTGGTTGTGGGCCATTCAGGCGAGTCATGGATGATGGTCTGGTGTCTGACATCAAACGTGGAAGCGTGGCACGGAATGCGAAGCTCGCCGGCTTGGCCGGCGGCATGGCGGGTCGGGCCGCACTAGGCTTCGGCAAGCGTCTGACCGGCAAGTCCAAGGACGAAGTCACTGCCGAGTTGATGGACAAAGCCGCACAGCAGCTGTTCACCGTATTGGGTGAGCTCAAGGGCGGCGCGATGAAGGTGGGCCAGGCCCTGTCGGTGATGGAAGCAGCCATCCCCGAGCAGTACGGCAAGCCGTACCGCGAGGCCCTGACCAAATTGCAGCGCGAGGCCCCGCCTCTGCCCGCTGCCAAGGTGCACCGGATGCTCGACACTCAGCTGGGCACCAAGTGGCGGGAACGGTTCACCTCCTTCGATGACACCCCGGTGGCCTCGGCGAGCATCGGCCAGGTGCACAGGGCGGTGTGGTCGGACGGCCGCGAGGTGGCCGTCAAGATTCAGTACCCCGGGGCCGACGAGGCGCTACGCGCCGACCTCAAGTCCATCCAGCGGCTGGTCGGGGTGTTCAAGCAGTTGGCCCCGGGTGCGGACATCCAGGGCGTGGTCGACGAGCTGATCGAACGCACCGAGATGGAGCTCGACTACCGGCTGGAGGCAGACAATCAGCGGGCCTTCGCCAAGGCCTACGCCGACGATCCCCATTTCGCGATCCCCCACATCGTGGCCAGCGCCCCCAAGGTGGTGATCGCCGAATGGATGGAGGGCATCCCGATGTCGGAGATCATCCGCGACGGAACGGCCGAGCAACGCGACCTGATGGGCACCCGGCTGACCGAGCTGACCTTCGGCTCGCCCGATCGGCTGGAGATGATGCACGGCGACGCGCATCCGGGGAACTTCATGCTGCTGCCCGACGGCCGGATGGGTGTCATCGACTTCGGAGCGGTGGCACCGCTGCCCGGCGGGTTGCCCTACGCGCTCGGCGAGATGATCCGGCTGGCCCGCGACAAGAACTATGACGAGCTACTTCCGGTGATGGAAACAGCGGGGTTCATCCAGAAGGGCGAACAGGTCTCCATCGAAGAGGTCAACGACATGCTGCGCCAGTATGTCGAACCCATCGAGGTCGACGTTTTCCACTACAACCGCCGGTGGCTGCAGAAGATGGCTGCCGGGCAGATGGACAATTCGGTCGCACAGATCAAGATGGCCCGGCAGCTCGATCTGCCGGCGAATCTGGCGATCCCGGCGCGGGTCATCGCCTCGATAACGGCAATCTGCTGCCAGCTCGACGCCCATGTGCCAGTGAAAGCCATTGCCACGCAATTCGTTCCGGGCTTCACCGAGGAAGCCGCCTAGTACCGCAGTTGTCTCTCGAATGTCACGCTGGAGTGACGCCCGGCTTCGGGCGTCACTCCAGCGTGACAATGGCGGGTGCGCGGGTGCGCGGGTGTGTCAGGCGGCGGCCACCTTCCGCGGGCGACCCCGCGGCCGCTTGCGGGCCACAATGGTTCCGCGGTCGAGGATCTCACCGCCCCAAACACCCCACGGCTCTTGCCGTTCCAGCGCAGCGGCCAGGCACTCGTTGCGGATCGGGCAATCCGCACACAGGGCCTTGGCCTGCTCCAGATCGACTGGGCTCTCGGCGAACCACAGATCGGGATTCCCGATGTGGCACGGCACCGCCGGTAGCCGCTGTTCGCATGTCACCGGCGCGACGCTCATCTGCGGAGCGGTCATCGCAATGGACATGTGTATGTCCCCCTGCTTCCTGGTCGTAGTTGTCGGCGATCTGTCTTTTCGAGGGATCTGCGACCAGGTTTCTCGGGGTGGAACAACTCCCAAAAAATTTGGCCACGGATCCGGTTGACTGCGGGTCCGTGGCCATTTGGCGGGTGATGGGAGCTCTTCCTAGAAGAATCTCCGATCCACGGACGCGCCTGTCGCGGCGGCGGGGCGGCGCTTGTGCTGCGGCGCAATAGCGGCGGCGGCAGCGACGGGCCATCCAGCGGCGGCGGGGGCAGCGGATGCGGCATGCCGGCGGCCCTCCGGGGCAACCGGGGAAACGCCGACGGCGAGTACGGACAACGGCATGCCAGCAACCGCTACACCGCTGAATTCGATGTTGTTATCCATTGCGGGCACCCTCCTTCCGTCTCGTCACCAGAGCTGTGTTACGAGGCTAAAGCCTAGCAGCCAAATCGCACAACATATTTTCTACCTGCGGTTTTGGCGTGATCTTTACGAATTTTGGCGGCCTTTGACCAACTCGAGCACGTCCGGGCCGTACTGCTCGAGCTTGCGCGCACCGATTCCGGGCAGGGCCACCAGCGCGGCCTCGTCGGACGGCAGCGACTCGGCGATGGCGATCAGGGTGTTGTCGGTGAACACCACATAGGCCGGCACCTTCATCTCTTTGGAGACGCGCAGCCGCCACTCCTTGAGCTCGGAAAGCAGCTCTTCATCCAGATCCGACGGACAGGTTTCGCAGCGGCGCAACATGATCGCCGGCGGTGTCGTCAACGCGGCGTTGCACACCCGGCAGCGCGGAGCCGGACCGCGTTGGCGGCGCGTGCGGTCCGGCCCGGTGCCCACCGAATTCTGCAGTTGCGGTGCGATGCCGTTGAGGAATCGCGACGGCCGACGGCCCTGGCGCCCGCCGGGTGTGCGGGCCAGCGCCCAGCTCAGCCCGAGATGAACCCGGGCGCGGGTCACCCCGACATAGAGCAGGCGCCGCTCCTCTTCCACGGGCTCGCTGTCAGGCCCGTGTGCGAGTGCATGCGAGATGGGCAGCGTGTTGTCGGCCAGGCCGACGAGGAACACCGCATCCCACTCCAGGCCCTTGGCCGCATGCAACGAGGCCAACGTGACGCCCTGCACCACCGGTGGGTGCCGCGCGTCGGCCCGCTGACGCAGCTCGGCGACCAGTGCGCGCAGATCCAGACCGGGGCGCAGCGCCACCTCCTCGTCGACCAATTCGGCCAACGCCGTCAACGCCTCCCAGCGCTCGCGGGCTTTCGTGCCGGCCGGCGGTTCGGCGGTCAGGCCGAGCGGCTCGAGCAGTTCACGCACCAGCGCGGACAGGTCGTCCTCGGGGATGTCACGTTCGGCGAAGCGCTGCATGGCCACCAGCGCCTGGCGGATCTCCTGGCGGCTGAAGAAGCCCTCACCGCCACGAACCTGGAACGCCACGCCGGCCTCGGTGAGCGCCTCCTCATACACCTCGGACTGGGCGTTGATCCGGTAGAGCACCGCGATTTCGGCGGGCTCCGTTCCGTTTTCGATCAGCTTCTTGATGGACCGGGCCACGGCATTCGCCTCGGCCACCTCGTCGGGATACTCGGAGAACGTCGGCTCGGGGCCCGGATCCCGCTGCCCCACCAGATGCAGCTTGCTGCCTGCCATCCGACCGCGGGCGGCGGCGATCACCCGGTTGGCCAACGACACCACCTGCGGCGTCGACCGGTAGTCACGCTCCAGGCGCACCACCGCGGCGTCGGGGAAGCGCCGCGAGAAGTCCAGCAGGAAGCGCGGGGTGGCCCCGGTGAACGAATAGATGGTCTGGTTGGCGTCACCGACCACGGTGAGATCGTCGCGCTCCCCCAACCAGGCGTCGAGTACGCGCTGCTGCAGGGGCGTGACGTCCTGGTACTCGTCGACGACGAAACAGCGGTAGCGGTCGCGGAATTCCTGCGCGACGGCGGCATCGTTCTCGATTGCCGCGGCGGTGTGCAGCAGCAGATCGTCGAAGTCCAACAGGGCCGAGCCGTCCCGGCGGGCCTTGAGCTTCTCGTAGTTCGAATAGACCGCGGCGACCTTGGCGGCATCGAACGGGATGTCGCGGCCGACCTTGGCCACCGCTGTGCCGTAGCTCTCCGGGGTGATCAAAGATGCCTTGGCCCACTCGATTTCGCCGGCCAGGTCACGGACGTCGTCGGTGCTGGTCTGCATACCAGCCCGGTTCGCGGCCTGCGCCACCACGGCAAACTTGCTGTCCAGCAGCTCCCAACCGGTGTCACCGACCAGCCGAGGCCAGAAGTACTGCAACTGCCGACGTGCCGCAGCGTGGAATGTCACCGCCTGCACCGCCGACGTGTTCACGCCCGACTCTTGGCCCAGTGCCCGCAACCGGCCGCGCATCTCCCCCGCGGCCCGCGCGGTGAACGTCACCGCGAGCACCTGGCTGGGTGCGACATGACCGGCGGCCACCAGGTGCGCGATGCGACGGGTGATGGTGCGGGTCTTGCCGGTGCCCGCGCCGGCCAGCACGCACACCGGGCCGCGGGCGGCCAGCACTGCCTCCCGCTGCTCATCGTCCAGATCGCCCAGTGCGGACGAGGGAGCCTCCAACGGCATGCAGTCCATGGTGTCAGAGACCGCTGACAATCCCGGTCCCGGCGTGCCCGGCAACTACCGCTGTCGGCTCAGCCACTGGTCGAAGGTGGTGGGAGCGATGCGCGCGTCGTCGCCGGGCAGTAGCGCATTGCCCGCCATCTCGACACCGAAGATCGACGACCACGTCGGCACCAAGGTCACCTCCCGCCCGCGAGCTGCCAGGGTTCGCCGGGCCATGTCCACCAGGTCCTGGGTCTGGGGGCCGGCCACATCGGCGTAGCGGCCCCGCGGGTCGCCCGTCACGACCTCGGCGAGCACGGCGGCGATGTCGTCGGGGTCGATGGGCTGGACCAGCAGGGGCGCGATCTCGGCACTGGCACCGTCGGGACCGGACTGCTCGGTCCAGCCCACCACCATCTCGGCGAAGTCGTGGAACTGGGTGGCCGGCACGATCGTCCACGGCACTGGCCCCGCCCCGATCTGCTTCTCCTGCTCGCGTTTTCCGGCGTAGTGCGGATTGCCGTCGATGCCGTGTATCCCCACGATGGACAGCAACACGTGATGCGAAACGTTGGCGCGGTGCTCGGCGACCAACAGATTGCGGGTGGCGGTACCCAGGTAGTCGACCGTGCGCTCACGATCGGCGGGCGGGGCACTGATAGCGTCGACCACGGCCTGCACCCCTTCCAGCGCGGCGTCGAGGCCGTCCCCGGTGGACAAGTCCACCCCGGACGAGCGGCTGATCGCCACCACCTCGTGTCCCGCGCCCCGCAAGGCCGCGACCACGCGTGCCCCGATGTTTCCCGTAGCCCCGGCAACTGCGATTCGCATGATGTCTCCCGTCCTCGACGATGGATATCTCGGACTATATAGGTCCGCAATATCTGTAATAAGGTAGGAGTCGTGAAACTTCCCGTGGCCACCGAGTGGGCCCTGCACTGCGCGACGTCGCTGGCGCAGCTCGAGCCCGGGACCACCGCGTCGGCCGCCGATCTCGCGGAGCATTTCGACCTGCCCGCCGCCTACCTCGCCAAGCAACTGCAAGCCTTGACGCGGGCGGGTGTGCTGGCCGCGACGACCGGGCCGCGCGGCGGATTCCGGCTCGGGCGGGCACCCGCCGACACCACCCTGCTGCAGATCGTCGAGGCCGTCGACGGCGCGTCGCCACCCTACGAATGCCGCGAGATTCGGCGGCAGGGCCGCGGTGCGCTTCCTGCGAGTTGGTGCCGCCACGAGTGCATCCTGGCGGTGAAGATGGCCGACGCCCACCAGGCCTGGCGGGCCAGCCTCGACGGCGTCACACTTGCCGACATCCTCGCCGACATCCCGGCTGCGGCACCGACCCGCACGCGAAAGTTGTTGGGCAGGTAAGGCTCACAGCAGGAGCCGGCGCAATTCCTCGCGTCCGCCCGCGTCGAGAGGCAGCAGCGGCGGACGCGGGTCTCCGACACCCCGGCCGAGCAGCTCGAGTCCACCCTTGATCGTGGTGGGCAGACCGCCGGCCACGATGAACTCCAGGAACGGCTTGAGTTCGGTGTAGATGGTCTCGGCCTTGGCCCAGTCTCCGCCCTGTGCCGCGGCGTAGAGATCCAGGCACGGCTGCGGAAGCAGGTTCGGCGCCGCCGTGCACCAGCCCCTCGCACCCGCCTTGAAGGCTTTGAGAATCATCGGATTACTGCCGTTGTAGAACGGCAGCCCGCCGTCGGTGAGCTCGGACAGGCGCTCCATGCGGGCGATGTCCCCGGTGGATTCCTTGACCATGGTGACGTTGTCGATGTCGGTGAACATCTGGACCAGCAGTTCCGGCCGCATGTCGATGCCACTGGTGGCCGGGTTGTTGTACACCATGATCGGAATGTCGATCGCGGCGCCGATCGCTGCGTAATGCTGGGCGATCTCTCGTTCTGACAGTTTCCAGTAGGAAATAGGCAGCACCATCACCGCATCCGCACCGGCCCGCTGGGCGTATCGCGCGCGGCGAATGGTGTTGGCAGTGGTGAGATCTGACGCGCCGATGACGACGGGAACCCGACCGTCGACCACGCCGATCGTGGTGTCGACGACGGCGTCGAACTCTGCCTCGGCGAGATAGGCCGACTCACCGGTGCTGCCGAGCGGGACGATCCCGTGGGCTCCGTCGGTCACCAACCGGTCGACGAGGGCGGCGAGCTTTTCCGTGTCGATCCTCTGGTCGTCGGCAAAGGGGGTCACGGGGTAGGCCAGAATTCCGTGGATCTCGGTACTGGACGGCATGTTCGTATCCATTTCCATGTAGTTGGGGCAGGTATGAGGGGTCAACTGGTCAACACGTCGGGATGGTTGCGGAGCGCGCGGCGGGCGTAGTAGGCGAAGTTGGCCTGGCTGCGCTTGGGCCGCAACGTCCAGTCGTGGGCCTCCCGCGCAAGCCTCGGAGGCAGGTCGGCAATCGTTCCCGCTGCCATGGCGGCCAATTGCAGTTTGGCGCCCCGCTCGATCAGCATCGCCAGCGAGCACGACTCCTCGATGCTGGCTCCGGCGATCACGTGACCGTGGTGAGCCAACAGGATCGCCTTCTTGTCCCCCAGTGCGGCGCTGATGATCTCGCCCTCTTCATTGCCGACCGGGACGCCGGGCCAGTCGGCCAGGAACGCACAGTCGTCATAGAGCGGCGCGATATCCATCTGGGACACCTGCAACGGAACTTCCAGCATCGAGAGCGCGGCGACGTGGAACGGGTGGGTGTGCACGATGCACTGCACATCGGGCCGCGCCCGGTAGATCCACGAATGGAAGCGGTTGGCGGGGTTTGCCATTCCCTCACCTTCGAGAACATTGAGGTCCTCGTCGACGAGCAGCAGGTTCCCATCGGTGATCTCGTCGAAGCCCAGACCGAGCCGCTGGGTGTAGTAGGTGCCCGGCCTCTCGGCCCGCGCGGTGATCTGCCCGGCCAGCCCCGAGTCGTGGCCCGCGTCGAACAGCGCGCGGCAAGTGAGGGCCAGCTTCTGCCGCGGGGTCAGCGTGGACTCCTCGATATGGGTCGACAGCGCGTCGAGTGCACGCTGCATCAGAATCTGTTTCGAATCACCAAGAGTCGTCGTCATCCCAGTCCACCTTCCCGTTCGGAACCCGTAGGAGACACACCACGAACGATAGGACACTTTGTGTCCTATCGTCAATCAGGCGGGTGCCAGCGCAGCGTTCGGGGGTAGGCCGGAAAAGGGTGAAACGACAGCCGTCAGCGGCTGCGGCCGTACTCGGTGTGGGTGATCACCAGGACCTCACTGGGCGTGGCTCCCCGCTGCCGGAGCTGGTGCGGCAGGGAGGCGTCGAAGTACGCGCAATCGCCGGCTTCCAGGGTCACCAACTCGTCCTGATAACGCAGTTCGACGACACCCGCGTGGACAAAGACCAACTCCTGCCCGGCGTGTTCTGGATGCGGATGCTCGGCGAACTTGGACGTTGGTCGCACGATGAACGGCGACATCGACTTTCCCAGCATTCCAGCGGCCACGGCCTGATACCTGTTTGCACCCCGCTCACCGGCTCGGTCGACAGACAGCGTGGTGACCGACGGATCCTCGGAAAACAATTGTGCGACATCGACATCGAGCGCCCGGGCCACCTTCATCGCGACCGCGATCGACGGAGTGGAGCGCTGCCGTTCGACCTTGGACAGGTAACTCTTGGTCAGTCCGGTGGCCTCGGCGAGCTCCTCAAGAGTCATGCCGCGCTGTTGACGCACGGCACGCAACAGGGCGCTCATCACACCTCCCGCTCGTTCGGCAACGTCCGCTCAACATATGGTCCCATAGGACAGCGGGTGTCATATCGTCGACATTCCGAATCGCCGATCGAGAGCCGGTCAGTTGTCGGTGGCAGTGGCCAACGCCCACAAGCCTTCCGTCCCGGCGGCGGTGGCGTACTCGGTCAGCATCTGGTCCCAGTGCGCAACCGAGCCGTACTCCGAACGCCACGACAACGCGGGCATGGTGAACTCGTGCAACCGATGCTCAAGCGTGGTGCCGATCGCGCCGTGTACCTGGTGCGCGTTGCGCACCACCACCGAAGCGGCATGCCCGGCACACGAACGTGCCACGGCGACAAGGAAATCCAGGTGCGACGACGACCATCCCGATCGCAGCGCCTCAGCCAGGGCACCGTCGGTGGCCGCTCGGGCCAGCGCCGATTCGGCAGCGATGTCTGCCACCAGATTCTGCACCGCCTGAAACTTGGCCAGCGGCCGGCCGAACTGGATGCGTTCCCGGGCGTGCGCCACCGACAGCTCCAAGATCCGGTCCAGCGCCGCGCAGACCTGAACGGCGCGTACCAGCGCAGCGCGTTGCACGAACTGTTCGACTACGTTGGCAGGCACCGGGTTTCCGGACAGTGTCGCAAGGCTGGCCCGGATGTCGTCGCGCTGCTCCCCGGCGTTGTTGTGTCCGGCGGTGACCGCCAGCGACGCGGTGTCCACATCGGCCACCCGGCAACCGGAGCCGTCGCGCCAGAGCAGCACCACTCGTTCGGAGTCGGCTGCCCACGGCACACCTCGGGCGACACCGTCGGCGTCGAGCACAGCCGCGGTACGTCGGGCGTCGTCGATCTCCAGCCCTGCCGTCTCCAACAACCAGCAGGCCAGCAGATCATGTTCGGCCAGCGGGATTTTCACCCCGTGCCAGGCTGCAGCGCGCAACAGCTCGACCGCCTCGGGCCAGCCGGCGCCGCTACCGCCGGATTCCTCGGACCCGGTCAACCGGACCAGCCCGAGTTCGCCCAGCCGGCCCCATAATTCGGCGATGGCCTCATCGGGCGCGTGTTGCTCGCGATGCGCGGCGAATACCGCCGACATCATCTCGACCAGTTCGGCGTCCGCAACGTCCACTAGCGCATCCCCAATCCGCGGGCGATAACCCCGCGCAACACCTCATTGGTACCGCCGCGGAGGGTGAACCCCGGGCGCTGCACCACCGCATCGGCCAGCATCGCGTCATAGCCGTCGTCGCCGGTCGCACCGAGAACATCGGCGAAATCAGCGATGTCACCCTCGGTGGCGGTTCCCAGCACCTTGACCACGGCCGCAGCGGTGTCGGCCGGTTCGTGGCGCTCCAGCGCACCGGCCACCGCCATCGACATCTGGTGCAGGCCGGTGATACGGGCCAGGTACCGCCCCAGGTCGGTATGGCGCGGCAGCGATCCGTCGCGCATGTGCGTGGCCATGTCGGCCAGCAACGGGAACGTCGACAGGAAACGTTCGGGCCCG
Organism: Mycobacterium sp. DBP42; assembly: GCF_005924235.1. Classification (NCBI taxonomy): domain Bacteria; kingdom Bacillati; phylum Actinomycetota; class Actinomycetes; order Mycobacteriales; family Mycobacteriaceae; genus Mycobacterium; species Mycobacterium sp. DBP42. The sequence continues at coordinate 109,528 of NZ_VCMY01000009.1, read as the reverse complement.
CTGCGTTCGAAGCTCAGCTCCGAGGTGACCTGCTGCCAGCCGTTGCCGATCGTCCCGAACACCATGGCGTCGGGCACGAACACCTCATCGAGGATCACCTCGTTGAAATGGTGCTTGCCGTTCATCGAGATGATGGGCCGGATGTCGACGCCCGGTGCGCGCAGGTCCACGATGAACTGACTCAGCCCGTCGTGGCGGTGGGCCGGATCCACCGGCGCACTGCGGGCCAGGCAGATGAACGCGTGGGCCAGATGCGCCCCTGAGGTCCATACCTTGGCCCCGGTGATCGCCCAGCCACCGTCCACCTGCACGGCCTTGGTGCGCACGCTGGCCAGATCCGACCCGGAGTCCGGCTCACTCATCCCGATACCGAAGTAGCACTCGCCTTTGGCTATGGCGGGCAAGAACTTTCGCCGCTGCTCCTCGGTCCCGTACTTGAGCAACGACGGAACGATCTGGCGGTCGGCGATCCAATGCGCCCCCACTGGCGCCCCGGCCGCCAGGAGTTCTTCGGTGACCACGAATCGCTCCTGATGACTGCGCCCGTGCCCGCCGTATTCGACCGGCACCGTCATGCCCAGCCAACCCCGGGCGGACAGCGCCCGGCTGAAGTCCTCGTCCCAACCCGTCAGCCAGCTGTCGGCATACCGGCCGATTGTTCCGGCCCGCTGCTGTTCGGCGACGAACTGCCGCACTTGCAGCCGCAACTCGTCGAGCGCATGCGGGTTGCCGGTTACCGGCGGCACCATCCTGGTCATGTTCAGCTCCGTCCACTGCGGATTAGCAACTTACCGCCGCACGCCGGAGACCTGCGTCACCGCGGGCATGAGACGGCGGTTCAGCTACGTTATGTGCACTATGACTGCTACTCCGGCTTTGACCATGTACACCACGACCTGGTGCGGCTACTGCTCGCGACTCAAGACCGCGCTCAAGTCAGAGGGCATCGCGTGGACCGAGGTCGACATCGAGCAGGATCCGGCCGCCGCCGAGTTCGTGGGCTCGGTCAACGGCGGCAACCACGTCGTGCCGACCGTGAAGTTCGCCGACGGGTCGACGCTGACCAACCCCACCATCAAGCAGGTCAAGGCCAAGCTGGGCTGAGGCGCTACCGGCGACCTCAGTCCAGCGCGGCCCAGGACTCGATGATCTCGCGGGCGATCGAGATCGATCCGGGCAGCAACAGCCGCGATCCGGAACCGTCGGCTGCACCCCAGTCACCCTGATCCAGGGCCTCGCGGATCTCGGCCCGGGTGAACCAGTCGGCCTCGGCGATCTCGCCATCGTTGAACGAGAACGGCTGCTGCGGGTCGCCGATGGCGTGGAAGCCCACCATCAGCGACCGGGGAAACGGCCACGGCTGGCTGCCCAGATACTGCACATCGGTGACCGTGAGGCCGACCTCCTCGGCGATCTCTCGCACCACACAGGTCTCGAACGACTCACCCGCCTCGACGAATCCGGCCAGGATCGAGAACAGCCGCTCGGGCCACGCCGTCTGCCGGGCCAGCACCGCACGGTCGTGGCCGTCATGGACCAGACAGATCACCGCCGGATCGATCCGCGGGAACTCCTCGTGACCGCTGACCGGATCGACCCGCGACCAGCCGCCTTTCGCCGACCGCGTCACCGCACCGTCGACCGCACTGAACCGCGCCCGGTCATGCCAGTTCAGCAGCGCCGTCGCGGTAGCCACCAGCTGCGCACTGACGTCGTCGAACACCTCGCCGGCCCGGCGTAGATCGAGCACCTCGGCCGGTGCGTCGGGATCGTCGGGCCCCTCCAACGCGCTGCGAATGCCCCAGACATGCCGGCCATCGACCAACCGGCCCAGGAACACCGCGTGCTCGGGCGGTTTGTCGGTCCCCAGACTGGAGGCTTTGCCGAGCACCACCTGGCCGCCCGAGATCAGTACCTGGTTACGTCGGTCGACGCGCAGCAGCAGTGCGTCCGGCCAGCCCTCGGTCGCGGCATCGATGTCGGTACGCAGGGCATCGGCCCGATCGGCCCCGACCCGCGAGAGCAGCGGGACGTTGCGCAGTCCGAAGGTAAGGCGTTCGGTCATCGCTCAGCGTCCGCGCTGCGGATGTACAGCAGCCGGTCCCCGAACTCCAGTGCATCCACCTCCGGCGCATCGACCCGCACCAGCCGGCCCGCACGCACCACGCCCAGAACGATGTCGTGCAGATGGCGGGGCGAACCGCCCTCCTCCTTGGGAGTCACCTCACGTTCGGCGATGGCGAAACCGGCATCGGGGGTCAACAGATCCTCCATCATCTCCACCACGCTGGGGGTCTGCGTCGCGATACCGAGCAGCCGGCCCGCGGTCTCCGACGAGACCACCGTGGAATCCGCGCCGGACTGCTTGAGCAGATGCAGGTTGTCCGACTCCCGCACCGCGGCGATGATCTTGGCCTTCGGCGCCAGTTCCCGGGCCGTCAGCGTGACCAGCACCGCGCTGGCGTCATCGTCGGCGGCAACGATGATCGACTTGGCATGTTGCGCACCGGCCAGCCGCAGCACACCGGAATTGGTGGCATCGCCGTGCACGGTCACCAGCCCAGCGCCCTTGGCCCGTTCCAGCGCGGCCGCGTTCTCGTCGACGACGACGATGTCGGCCGGGGAAACCTCATCACCGACCATCGCGGCGACCGCCGTCCGGCCCTTGGTGCCGTATCCGACGACGACAGTGTGGTTACGCACTTTGTTCCTCCATCGCTGAATCTTCAGCGCCTGCCGGGATTGGGTGGTCAGGGTTTCCACGGTGGTACCGATGAGGACGATCAGGAACGCCACCCGCAACGGCGTGATCACCAGGACGTTGACCAGACGTGCACCCGGCGTGAACGGTGTGATGTCGCCGTAGCCGGTCGTCGACAGGGACACGGTCGCGTAATAGAGGCAGTCGAGGAAAGACAACCCGTTACCCTGGGCGTCCTTGTAGCCGTCCCGGTCGAAATAGACGATGAACACCGCCGCGAACAGCGCCAGCAATGCGTAGATGACCCGCCGGAAGATGCGCTGCCCCGGGCTGATGAACGGCTCGGGGATACGCAACACGTCGACGAGCGCGGCGTCCGGGCGCGAAGTCACGTTCGAGTCGATCGCGGCGAGGCGGCGCCGCAGCCTGCCTTTAACCACGCGACCCCATCATCGAGCAAGGCGCCCCGGGACGCGCCGGGATCAATCCGATCAGACGCACGCAACAATGTAACCATGACCGCACCCAAGGCTCAGCGGATCTCCGCCGCACCCGCCGCCCAACGCATGGCCGCCCTGCTCCTGGGTATGGGCGCACTGCACTTCGTCGCGCCCAAACCGTTCGACACGATCATCCCGGCCGAGCTGCCCGGCAGCGCCCGGTTCTACACCTACGCCTCCGGGGTGGGCGAGCTGGCGACCGGAGCCTTGCTGGCAGTGCCCCGCACCCGCCGGCTCGGCGCATTGGCTGCCGTCGCGCTGTTCCTCGCGGTGTTCCCGGGCAACCTGAACATGGTTCGGCTGTGGTGGGACAAGCCGTGGCCCATGCGGATCGTGGCCATCGCGCGGCTGCCGCTGCAGATCCCGATGATCACCTCGGCGCTACGGGTGTACCGCAACTCGTAGTCGGCTGGGCGCGCCTGCTGTCCAGAACACCTGGGCAGCAGGCTGATTCGTTGCCGGCACGACGCGCGGCAACGCGCAGGGCAAAGTTTGGCAAGGCTATCGTTGCTGGTGGCGCGGGGTTCTCACCGATATCGTCGGACCGTGACGAACCCGAGCCACCCGTCCGAACCGCACCTGGGTTCACTGTCGTCGAAGCTGAACTGGCTGCGTGCCGGGGTTTTGGGCGCGAACGACGGCATCGTCTCCACGGCCGGCATCGTCGTGGGCGTGGCGGCCGCGACGGTCGAGAAGGCACCGATACTGACCGCCGGTATCGCCGGCCTGGCCGCGGGCGCGGTCTCGATGGCGTTGGGCGAGTACGTCTCGGTGAGCACGCAACGTGACACCGAACGCGCCTTGCTGCGCAAGGAGCGCCGCGAGTTGCGCGACGATCCGGCGGCCGAATTGGACGAGTTGACCGCGCTCTACGAAGCGAAGGGGTTGTCGACCGCAACCGCGCGCACGGTCGCCGAGGAGCTGACCGACCACGACGCCTTCGCCGCGCACGCCGAGGTGGAACTGGGCATCGACCCCAAGGATCTGACGAATCCGTGGCAGGCTGCGGCATCCTCGGCCCTGGCTTTCACCATCGGTGCGTTGTTGCCGCTGATCGCGATCCTGATCCCGCCGACGACATGGCGGATCCCGGTGACCGTGGTGTCGGTACTGCTGGCGCTGATGCTCACCGGTGCGGTGTCGGCCGGGTTGGGTGGGGCGCCGAAAGGACGCGCGGTGCTGCGCAACGTGATCGGTGGCGGTTTGGCCCTGGTGATCACTTATCTGATCGGCCTTCTGGTGGGCACCACCATCACCTGACGTCGCATCGTCCCGACCAGCCAAGGAGTCCCGTGACAGTCATCAACGGCCTACCGGCCCATGTCCTGCTCGTCCACGCACTGGTTGTACTGGTGCCGCTCACCGCCGTGCTGGAGATGGTCTGTGCACTATGGCCCACCGCACGGCGAGGGCAATTGTTGTGGCTGACGCTCATCCTGGCCTTTGTCACAACGGTTTTGACGCCCCTGACGACATATGCCGGCGAATGGCTCTACGACCTCCGCCCTGCCCAGGACGCGGTGCTGCAAGAGCATGCCGAGCGCGGCGACACCATGATCTATTTCTCGCTCGCCCTGCTCGTCGTCGCACTGGCCTTGGTGGGATTGCACTTCGCCGAACGGCGCGACGACAGCCGACGGGTGCTCTACCACGCCGCGGTCGGGGTGATCGCCGTGCTGGTGGGGGTGTCCTCGATCGTGCAGATCTACCGCATCGGTGATCTCGGAGCACGGTCGGTCTGGGGATCCGAGATCGCCAACCTGACCTCGGCCGGTGATCGCTAGGACTCCTGCTCGATTTCCGGCGATCCGGTTACCGGATCGGTCAGCAGAGCGACGAGTTCGTCCTCTCCGGGAAGCGACTCGGGGCTGACCGTCTGGCCCGAACGCACGTAATGGAACGCGGCCCGCACCGTTTCCGGCGGGCACCCACGCAGCGACGCCCAGGCCAGGCGGTACACCGCGAGCTGCACCGCCGCCTGCGCCATGGCTTCCGGGGTGGCCGGGGGGTCGCCGGTCTTCCAGTCCACCACGGTGGTGGTGCCGTCCTCCTGCGCGAACACCGCGTCGATGCGACCACGCACCACAATGGTGCGGGCCTGCCCGATCGCCATGTCGAACGGCACCTCCACCTCGATCGGAGTGCGTGCTGCCCACGGCGACATGACGAACGCGTCCTGCAACTCGGACAACTCGGCTGCGTTGGCCCGCCCACTGTCGCTGTCTACCGCACCAGGCAGATCATCGAGGTCGAACAACCGCTCAGAGTGGAAAAAACGTTGCACCCACTCGTGAAAAGCGGTGCCCAACAGGGCATGCGGATCCGGACGCTGGGGCAACCTGCGGCGCAGACGCTGCAACGCACCCTGGCGATCGCGGCTGAGCTCAACCAGTGTGCTGACCGACAGCTGACCGGGGAGCTCCACCGGAGCGGCCTGCGGTGGCCGATCTCGTTCGGCCAGCAAGGCATCGACGTCGGCGGCCCAGCCTTCCTGATCGGCGCTGCTCTCGTGCTGTTCCCCGCCGGTCAGTACCTGCGTCACCAGCTGTGCGCCCCGGTCGACATCAGAAGCCCGCGCCGCAGGAGCGGGCCAGCTGGCTTCGACCGTCTTGTCCCGCAACGGGTTGACCTCACCGCCCGGCGGATCCGGCGCCCACTGCTCGACCTCCCCGCATGGATGGCCCTGCGCAGCGGCGTCCTCCACGATGGCTTGGATCTCACGCAGGAACTCCGATGGGCCACGCGGCTTGCTCTCCGTTGCACCCCAATGGTGTCCGGAGATCAGCAAGGTGTCCTCGGAGCGGGTGATCGCGACGTAGAGCAGCCGGCGTTCCTCGTCGACGCGCCGCTGTTCGAGGCTTCGCTTGTGGTCGGATATCTTGTCCGACAAGATCTTCCGGTCGTTGATGTCCGACGTGTCGAGCACCGGCACACCGAGCTCTGATTCGGTGGCGCGGTCACCGCGCAGCAGCGGGGGCAGGTCCGACGGGTCCGTCAGCCACGTCCGGGCCGATGCCGTCGACGGAAACACCCGGCCACTCAGATGCGGCACCGCCACCACCTGCCACTCCAGCCCCTTCGCGGCGTGCACGGTGAGGATCTGCACCCGGTCCTGCGACACCGTCAGTTCGGCTGGAGCCAAGCCGTTTTCCACCTCGGACGCGACATCCAGATACGCCAGTAGTGCGAGCACCGACCCGCCCGGCCGACCGGCGAAATCGGCCACGAGATCACAGAAGGTGTCGAGATTCTCGGTTCCTGTCCAGCCCGCGGTCACGGGACGCGCCGCACGTGCCTCGGCATCCAACCCGGTGACCCGCCGCACCTCGGCCACCAGCTCGGGCAGCGGGTGACTCAAATGCGCACGCAGCATGGTGAGCTCACGGCCGAGCGCCTCGATCCGCTGCCGGCCGGCCGGTGAATAGTGCTCGGCGGCACCGGGATCGCAGATCGCGTCGGCCAGACAGGCCGAATCGGCATCCGGCGCGGCCTGGGCCACGATCTCGGCAGCGCTGGGCTCCCCCACCGTCCGGTCATCCAGCTCCCTGGCGCGCCGCCACAATGCGGCGATGTCCCGGGCGCCGAACCGCCAGCGCGGTCCGGTCAAGACCCGCATCACAGCCGAACCCGCTGCTGGATCGGCGACCAACCGCAGCATCGCGACCAGATCGGCCACCTCGGGCACTGCCAGCAACCCGGCCACCCCGACCACCTCGACGGGCACCCCGCGGGCACTGAGCGCCTCGGCCATCGGCGCGGCGTCGGCGTTGCGCCGCACCAGCACCGCGGCGGTCGGTGTGGCCGCACCCTGGGCCACCGCGCCGTGATAGATCTGGGCCAGATGATCTGCCACCCAGTCACGTTCGGTCTCGACATCCGACAGCAGTGCGCACCGAATCGTGCCGGGCGCTGCTTCGGGCCGCGGCCGCAATTCGTGCACCGTCACCGAGCGGCGGCGCGCCTCGGCGGACACCGCATTGGCCAGATGCAGGGCGCTCGGCGGATTGCGCCAGCTGGTCCGCAATTCCAGCGTGGGGGCAGGAGTGCCGTCGGCGAGCGGAAAGTCCGTGGTGAACCTCGGCAGGTTCGTCGCGGACGCACCTCGCCAGCCGTAGATGGACTGGATCGGATCCCCCACCGCGGTCAGCGCAAGGCCGTCATCGACCCCGCCGCCGAACAACGCGGACAGCGCCACCCGTTGGGCATGCCCGGTGTCCTGATATTCATCGAGCAGCACTACCCGGAAGCGTTGCCGCAGTTGCTCGCCGACCTGGGGGAACCTCGACGCGAGCCGCGCGGCAGCCGACATCTGCATCCCGAAATCCATCACCTTGTCGGCACGCATCCGCTGGTGCAGTGCATCGATCAACGGCACCAGCTCGGTGCGTTCGGTCTGGGTGGCCAGCATTTTCAGCAGCCACTGGCTGGGTCCGCGATCCCGCTGATAGGGCCCGGCCGGCAGAGTGTGGACCAGCCGTTCGAGCTCCAGATGGGTATCGCGCAGCTGGTCGGTGTCGACCAGATGCTCGGCGAGCGCACCGGCCAGCCGCAGCACCATGTCGGTGACGGCGGCCGGTGTCTTCTCGATGGCCAGCTCCCCCGGGTGCGCACACACCACCTCGAAGGCCAGCTGCCACAACTCCGTCTCGCTGAGCAGCCGGGTGTCCGGTTCGACGGGCAGCAGCAACCCGTGCTCGCGCAGCAGCGTGCCGGCGAACGCGTGATAGGTGCTCACCGTCGCGGTCTCGTCAGCGCCCCCGGTCGGTGGTGCGAGCCCGGCCCCCGCCAGCCGGGCCAGCCGGGTCCGCACGCGCCGCAACAACTGACCGGCGGCCTTGCGGGTGAAGGTCAGCCCCAGAACCTGTGAGGGAGTGGCATAGCCGTTGGCGACCAACCAGACCACCCGCGCAGCCATCGTCTCGGTCTTCCCGGCGCCGGCGCCGGCAATCACCACAACGGGCCCCGGCGGTGCGGCGATCACCGCGGCCTGTTCTTCGGTCGGCGGGAACAGACCGAGCGCGGTGGACAGCTCGGCCGGGCTGTACCGCACGCCGGCCGCAGCAGTGGACGTCACGGTCGCTCCCCCACAGCCTGGGCCGGGCACGATGACCGCACCGGGCAGTTCGCGCAGCCGTCGTTGATCCGGGCTGCGAACCGCGGCCCGGCCGTGGCGGCGGCCGCGGTGGCGACGGTGCCCAACCAGTCGGTCCGAGTGTCGGGTGTCATCGGATCCTGTTCACGTTCGGTGGCGCCGGCCGCCCCCGCCTTGCCCAGGTATACCAACCGGCCCCCACCCGGCTCCTCGCCGTGCGGCAACAGCCCCGCGGCGACCGCAAGTTGATAGGTGGCCAACTGGGCGTGCTTTTGTGCGTCGTCCTTGGTGACCGGGCTCTTGCCGGTCTTGAGATCGACCACGACGAGCCGGCCCGCCTGGTCACGCTCGAGTCGGTCCAGCCGGCCCCGCACCTGCACGCCAGGGCCGTCGGGCCCCGGTTCGACGATCACGCCGTCGACATCGATCTCCGTGGCGACCTCGGTCAACTGCCCCCGGGAGTCCTCGCGCCACCGGGTGAAGGTCTCGAGCATCGCCCGGTGCCGCGACAACTCATTGTCCGAATACCACTTCGCCTCGAAAGGCAGGCCCTCCCAGACCATTTCCAGATCGTTGATCAGCTGGCTCTCGGTCTTACCGGAATCGGAGACCAACGCGTGCAACAACGAGCCGACGGTGGAGCGCACATCACGCCCGTCGCTGCCGCCGTGCCGCTCCAGCAGCCAACGCAGCGGGCAGTCGGTGAGCATCTGCAGTGTCGACGGCGACAGCGTGACCACATGTTCGGGGTCCGACCACAGCGGCTCCTCGGTGGACAGCGCCGTCATGGTGTGCCATTGCGAGGGGTCGGCCCCTGGCACTCCGGCTGCGGCCAGCCGAGCCAATTGCGTTGCCGCGCACGACCGCGCGTCGTCGTCGACCGCGCCTTCGGGCGCACACACCACGGCCCGCAGCCGGCCCACCACAGCCGAGGGCAGCAGTACCCGCGGGGCGGCCAACGGCGGCAGCGGCACGTATTCGGTTGCCACCTCGGCCAGTTCGGCACAGAACGGTGAGGGCAGCAGCGATTCATCGCCACCGTCGCTGTCGACCGCGGTCACCAGCAGCCGGGTGCGGGCCCGGCCCATGGCAGCCATCATCAGCCGCCGTTCCTCGGCGAGCAGCGGCGCGCGCGTCGACACCGCACGATCATCCGGCGCGGCCACCCCGTCGAGCACATCGACGAGGTGTTGCGTGCCCAGGATGCCACCCCTTGGAACGGTGTTGGGCCACAAACCTTCCTGCACACCGGCGATCACCACGAAGTCCCATTCCCGGCCGAGTGCGGCGTGCGCGCTGAGCACCGCCACCGCATCGGTCTGCGGGTCCGCCTCCGAAGCCGACATCGACGGTCCCAAGTTCGCGACGTGGTCCACCAGCCCGCGCAGCGTCGCTCCCGCCGTTCGGCTCACATACTGGTCGGCCACATCGAACAATGCCGTCACCGCGTCCAGATCGCGGTCGGCCTGTGCTCCGATGGTGCCGCCCCGCTCGCTGGCGGCCAGCCAGCGCGGCTGCAACCGGCAGGCATTCCAGGCCTGCCACAGGGTGTAGCGCGGGTCGGCGCCCTCACGCTGGCTGCGGCGGGCAGCTGACAACACCGACCGCAACCGGCGCAGCGGCTTGGCGTGCTCAGCCGACAAACCAGCCGGCTCAGTATCGATCGCAGCGATCAGCAGGTCGGTGAAATCCCTTGGCGGCGTGGAGCCGTCGACGCGGCGCAAGGCCCGGCGCAACTGCCGCAGAGTCACCGGGTCGACGCGCCCGATCGGACCGGTGAGCAGGCTGACCGCACCGTCGCCGTCCAGCCGAGCGGACGCCGTCGCCTCCAACACGGTAAGTAGGGCCGCCACCGCCGGCTGCTGCGCGAGCCCCAGATCGGGGCCCGCGGACTGCACGGGCACGCCGGCACCGCTCAGCGCCCGCGCCAGTGCGGCGCCCACCCGGGGAATCGAGCGCACCACGACCGCCATCTGCGACCACGGCACCCCATCTATCAGGTGGGCGCGCCGCAGGGCGTCGGCGATGAACGCGTTCTCGGCGTGCGGCGTGGCGGCCATCCGCAGGGTCACTTCACCCTGACCGCGCTCGGGATTGCCCGCCAAGGCTCGCGCCGGACCGACACCGGGCAGGCGGCGGGCGACACCCGAGATCGCCGCTGCCACCGCAGGGGCACAGCGGTGCGACCGGTTCAGGGTGATGGCCGGAACAGCATCCCCGTTGTCGTCGCGCAACAACGCCGGATCGGCGCCCCGGTAACCGAACACCGACTGGTCCGGATCGCCCGCGATGACCGTCAGACCCGCGCGGGCGGCCAACACCCGAACCAGCAGGGCGGCCTGCGGATCGAGGTGCTGCGCATCGTCGACCAACAGCAGGCTGATCCGCGCACGCTCGCCCGCCAGCAGATCGGCATCGGTACCCAGCGCATCCAACGCCGCACCGACGAGCTCGGCTGCCCCCAATGCCGGCACGGTGGCCTGCGGTGCGGCCATGCCGACTGCCGACCGCAACAGCATGATCTGCTCGTAGACCTGCGCAAACCGGCCGGCCACCAACCATTCCGCACGCCCGGCGGAGCGGCCCAGCCGTTGCAGGGCACGCGGATCCACCCCACGCTCGGTGCAACGGGCCAGCAGATCACGCAGTTCGGTGGCGAAACCCGCGGTGCTCAGCGCCGGCCACAACTGCTCAGGCCAACCCACGGGTGAGTTGGCACCGTCCTCCAGATCGCCGGCCAGCAGCTCACGGATGATGCCGTCCTGCTCGGCAGTGGTGATCAGCCGGGGCGGCGGGTCACCGTTGCGCTGGGCTGCCAGACGCAATACCGCAAAGGCATAAGAGTGCACGGTGCGCACCAGCGGTTCCCGCACCACGCCGTGCGTTCCTGCCCCGAGCAGTCGCGCGGTGATGGCGGCCCTGGCCTCCGATCCCAATCGGGCCGACCCGGTCAACAACAACACCGACTCGGGGTCGGTGCCGGCCGCGATGTGCTCGACCGCGGTGTTGATCAACAGCGAGCTCTTTCCGGTGCCCGGACCGCCCAGCACCCGCACCATCCCGTCGCGGCCGGGTGCCAGCAGCTCAGTGCCCGCCAGGGCGGGCTGGAGGTGTTGTGCGGTCATGGAATGCATGACACCAGAAGGGACCGACAAGTAGCGGAGTCTGGCAGCATGCATCAGATGTCCGCCGAGAAGTTGCACGTTCACCGCTACGGCCCCGATCGGGCGCCCCAACTGCTGCTCGTCCATGGGTTGACCGGGCACGGCCGGCGGTGGAAGACGCTGGCCGAGCAGCACCTTCCGGGGGTGAGTGTGCTCGCCCCCGATCTGCTCGGGCACGGCCGTTCGTCGTGGGCCGCCCCGTGGACGCTCGACGCGAACGTCGCGGCGGTGGCGTCGCTGTTGGGCGGCCCGACGCTGGTGGTCGGGCATTCGTTCGGCGGTGCGGTGGCGCTCAATCTCGCTGCCGCACATCCGGATCTGGTCAGCGGACTGGTGTTGCTGGATCCCGCGGTGGAGCTCGACGGCGAATGGATGCGTGAGATCGCCGATGCCATGTTGGCCTCACCCGACTATCCCGACCGTGCCGAGGCCCGCGCCGAGAAGGCCGATGGTTCGTGGGGCGAGGTGGATCCGGCTGAGTTGGACCGGGACCTCGACGAGCACCTGGTCGAGCTGCCCGGCGGTCGCTACGCGTGGCGGATCAGCATTCCGGCCATGTTGTCGTATTGGAGCGAGCTGGCCCGCCCGGTTGCTCTGCCGCGCAAGGGCACTCCCACGGTTCTGGTTCGCGCCACCCGGACCAGCCCGCCGTATGCGCGTGACGGCCTCATCAGTGCGTTGGGCGCGCACCTCGGTGCGGATTTCACGCTGCTGGATTGGGATTGCGACCATATGGTGGGCCAGGCCAAACCCGTCGAGACAGCCAAGTTGATCCTCGAGCAGCTGGGGTAAACATGCCTGCCGTCACCGAGGAACAGGTGGAGACCGTGCGAGCGCTGGTCGCCGCGATTCCGTCGGGCCGGGTCAGCACCTACGGTGACATTGCTGATGCCGCAGGGCTTTCCAGCCCGCGGATCGTCGGTTGGATCATGCGGACCGATTCCTCGGACCTGCCCTGGCACCGGGTGATCCCGGCGTCGGGGCGGCCGGCCCCGCACCTGGCCACCCGGCAGTTGGAACGACTACGCGCCGAGGGTGTGCTGGCCGTCGACGGGCGCGTGCGCCTGGGCGAGTACCGGCACCAGTTCTGACCGCAGGAAACGTGGACTACAGGATCAGGCGGACCAGCGAGGCGGTGCGCGCCAGGCCAGGGAAGGCCGCCGCGGTGGACCGCGGATGCAGAGCATGCACGGCCAGTCGGAACATCAACGCCCGCAACAACATCTGCGGCCACTCCGGGAGCGACTGCCACCGCTCGATCAAGCCGTCGTCGGCGTCACCCCAGGACAACGCGTCGACCACCACCACGCCCGCCGCCCACGGCGCCGGACGCCAGTACGGGGTGATGTCGGTGATGCCCGGCGCCGCAGTCCCGGCGAACAGCACTGTGCCGTAGAGATCGCCATGTACCAGTTGACTGGCGCTCCTGGTCGGTCTGCGCAGACCGGCCAACTGATTGATCAGCTCCACCGAACGTTGACCGTCCGATGAGCCGGGCGATACCCGGGCACCGGGCGGCAACGAGTGCAACGGCCGGTCCTCCCAGGCGGCCCGGTCGGCGGCGATGAACACGTCGACGTCGGCCCATGGTGCGACCGGAGGCTGGGTGAGGAAGCGGGGCCGATCCAGCTTCGCCGTGGCCTCGTGCAATCGCACTGCCGCCGATACCACCTCGTCATGGCGGGGTTCGGGCGTGCCCGCGACGAAAGTATCGGCCCGCCACCCGGCGACCACGTATCGACCGTCCGTCGAACGGACCGGGCGGGCCAGCCGCACCCCGTCGATGAACAGTGACTCGCGCACCTTGGCCGACCACGCCGCACGGGCGTGCTCGGGCACCATCGACATCACGACTTCGCCGCAGCGCCAGCCACCCTCCCAGCTTGAGCCGAGCGGTACCGGGCGCACCCCGGACAGGCCGAACGCCGCCAGCACATGTTCCGGCGGCCGTTCCACACTCACAGCCTCAGCCTAAGCTGTAGACCGGCAAACCAGCCGTCAGTACATCACCATGTCGGGCTCGAGTTGCTTGGCCCAAGCCACAATTCCGCCCTGCAGATGCATCGCATCGGAAAACCCGGCCTTCTTCACGATGGCGAGCACCTCGGCCGAACGGATCCCGGTCTTGCAGTACAGCACCGGTGTCCGGTCCACCGCGAGCTTGGCCAACGCGTCACCCGACTCGAAAGATGGCTTGGGGATGAGTTCGGCACCCTCGATGTGATTGATGTCCCACTCGACGGGTTCGCGGACATCGATCAGCGCCAACGGTTTCCCGGAGTCGATGAGTTCCTTGAGCTCGCCCGGGGTGATCGTGGAGTCGGCAGCGGCGGCCGCAGCTTCGTCGGAAACCACACCGCAGAACGCCTCGTAGTCGATCAACTCGGTGATCTTCGGAGTGGCCGGATCCTTGCGGATCCGGATGGTCCGGTACGACATCTCCAGCGCGTCGTACACCATGAGCCGGCCCAGCAGCGGTTCGCCGATGCCGGTGATGAGCTTGATGGCCTCGGTTCCCATCACCGACGCGATCGAGGCGCACAGGATGCCCAGCACCCCACCTTCGGCGCAGGAGGGCACCATGCCCGGTGGCGGCGGCTCGGGATACAGGTCGCGGTAGTTGAGACCGAGACCGTCGGGCGCGTCCTCCCAGAACACCGACACTTGGCCCTCGAACCGGTAGATCGAGCCCCACACATAGGGCTTGCCTGCCAACACCGCGGCGTCGTTGACCAGGTAGCGCGTGGCGAAGTTGTCGGTACCGTCCAGGATCAGGTCGTACTGGCTGAACAGCTCCACCGCGTTGTCGGGCTCCAACCGGAACTCATGCAGGTTCACCGTCACCAGCGGGTTGATCTCCAGCACCGACTCCTTGGCGCTCTGCGCCTTGGACTTCCCGATGTCGGACTGGCCATGGATGATCTGGCGCTGCAGGTTGGACTCGTCGACCACGTCGAACTCGACGATGCCGATGGTGCCCACCCCCGCCGCGGCCAGGTACAGCAGCGTCGGCGAACCCAGCCCGCCGGCCCCGATCACCAGGACCTTGGCATTCTTCAGCCGCTTCTGCCCGATCACGCCGACGTCCGGAATGATCAGGTGCCGGCTGTAGCGCGTCACCTCTTCGCGGGTCAGCTCGGCGGCCGGCTCAACCAACGGCGGTAACGACACGTCCAAATTCGCGGACACCGTATGTCTCCTCAGATTTTGTGGTCAGTTCAGCGTCCCAGCTGCTCGTACCCACAACGGTAATCCGGTCCCGATACTTCCCGCCGCCGGGCCACCGAGACCGGCCACGGCGGCGCGTCAGGGCCCCGCCGGCACCGCGGCGGCATCCGGCCGCGGCCGCACCTGTCAAGCGATCGGATACGGCCAGGGATTGAACCGGCAGGTCAGGCCGTCGGCCTTGACGGTGCCGGGGTCGAACTTGGCGGCGTCGTCGTTCGAGGTGGAGAACGTCTGTTGCATCATGATCGGCGCCAGCTTGCCGTTGGCCTCACAGGCCTCGTGCCGCTGATAGCCGATGGCGTGACCAACCTCATGGTTGATGAGGTACTGCCGGTACGAGCCGATGTCACCCTGGAACGGCACCGCGCCCCGGACCCAGCGGGCCTCGTTGACGAAGACTCTGGCTTGACTCCCGCCGTACGACGGGTTGTAGCACGACGACTCCAGCTCGATGTCGTACCCGCAGCCCTCGCGCACCGTCATGGGTGAGGTCAGCGACACCCGGAAGTCGGGGTCGACGCCGCTGTTCGCGTCCACCCGGGTGAACGCGAACAGCCCGTTGTGGGTCCAGCTCTTCGGATTGGCCAGGGTCGAGCTGACCATCTGGGCGAAACCTTCGTCGCCGCCGAAGGCAGTGGTGTCCACACCGTCCTCCACCTCGACGGTGTAGGTGAAAGACTTCGTGGTGCCTTCACCGATCTTGGGGGTGGTGCCCGGCACGATCCGCCAGGTCCGCGCCCCGGCCTGGGTGAACTGGCCGCCGGCGGGCAGGATCCCGGTCGGCAGGTTCGCGTCGAACTGGGTCAGCCCTTTGGGCGGCGCGCCGATGATCGACGTACTGGCCACGTCGATGGTGGGCGGGCCCTGCACCGGGCCGTCGTCCTCCTCGGCGGAATGCGGCGCGCTGGTGCCGGTGATGGTCTGGTAGATCACCACCACGGTCAACACGATCAGCACCGGCAGCGCATACGCGCGCCACCCGTAGGTGGACACGAAGCGGCCGATCCACGTCTGCTTACGCCACTGCTGATGGTCGTCCCGATTCGATCGCGCTCGTCCTGAGTCCGCGGCAATCGGATCACGCTGAGCGCGTAGCGGCTCCCGCCACTCGTTGCGCAGCGCCGGGACACGGCCACCCCCGCGACGTCCCGGGTCGTAGGTCACGGGAACCAGAATGGCACAGACTCCTGTGTATCGGTTCTCAGCGCAGCTATGCCGTGACCGCGCTGGTGTCATTTCGAAACCCACGCCCGTTTCTGCGGTGACCGCGCGACGAAACTGGAGCGCCACGGTAGTAGTGTCGGTGCGATCAGCGGCTCGGATGATCATGTCCAAGTGCGCCAGAGCAATACAGATTGAGGACCTGATGAGCGATCTCGCCAACACCGCCGAGAGGAGAGGTGACAAGCCCGCGACCGCTGGTCGACGCGGCAACCGCCTGCCTCGTGACGAGCGGCGCGGACAGCTGTTGGCGGCCGCCAGCGAGGTATTCGTCGAACGCGGCTACCACGCGGCGGGCATGGACGAGATCGCCGAACGCGCAGGTGTCAGCAAGCCCGTTCTGTATCAACACTTTTCGTCGAAGCTCGAGCTCTACCTGGCGGTGCTGCAACGCCATGTCGACAATCTGGTGTCCGGGGTGCGCCAGGCCCTGCGCACCACGACCGACAACCGGCAGCGGTTGCGTGCGGCCGTCGAGGCGTTCTTCGACTTCATCGAGCACGACAGCCAGGGCTACCGGCTGATCTTCGAGAATGACTATGTCAGCGAACCGCAGGTGGCGGCGCAGGTGAAGGTGGCCACCGAGGCCTGTACCGATGCGGTGTTCGATCTGATCAGCCGCGATTCGGGACTCGAGGCCCACCGAGCCAGGATGATCGCGGTCGGATTGGTGGCGATCAGCGTCGACTCGGCGCGTTACTGGCTGACCAACGACCGGCCGATCGACCGGAATACCGCCGTGGACGGCACGGTGCAGTTCGCCTGGGGCGGACTGTCACACGTGCCACTCACGCGGTCGTAGATCTTCAGGCGGTTTCGGCTCCCACGCCGAAGCCGACCCGGCGCACATCGGCGGCGCCGATCTCCACATAGGCGATCCGGCTGGTCTGCACCAGGAAACGCCGCCCCTTCTCGTCAGTCAGCGCCAGCACACCCGAATCCGTACCGAGCGCGTCGGTGACCTGCTGCTCCACCTCGGTGGGTGTCTGCGCGCTGTTGAAGGTCAGCTCGCGCGGGCTGTCCGTGACACCGATTTTGACCTCCACGCTGGACCCTTCTTTCTTTTCTCGCGTCGTGTGTCGACTTCCCTGAGCAGGCTAATGGACGGCCGGAGCCCGCCGCCGCCAGCGGGTGCTCGCCGAGCTACGCCGTGCGCGAAACGCAGATACCGAACCGAGTCCGGACCGTGACCGACACGCCTGAAGCTCGACCTCATCTGTCACTTCTGCCTCGATAGCATCAGGGCCGATATTGGACGAGACGACTGGGGCAGCCGCATGACCAGGCACTATTCGCCGTACGACACCGCCGCGACCGAGCGCTTCGGGGACCACTCGTATGAGCCGAGCGGGTACTCCGGCCACACCCCCGACTACCAGACCGACTACTCGACGGGCCGCTACGGCGCCGACGCCGAGGCGGACTACGGCTACGACGCCGACTACGACGACGAGGTCACCTTCTACGAAGAGCCCATCGACCGGCGCTGGATCTGGGTGGCCGCCGTGGCCGGCGCGATCCTGCTGATCGCGGTCATCTGCACCGTGGTGATCCTCGGCGGCGGAGACAGCGGCTCCGTGTCGGCCACCGTGACCTCGGCGCAACCGACCCAAACCGCCGCGCCGACCCAGGACGCCACGTCGAAGCCGGTTCCGCCGCGCGCCGCGCCGACCGCCCCGTTGTCACCCGAGACCGTCACCACGGTGACGCCGACACCCAGCGCCACCGCGACACCCGCGCCCGTACCGCCGCCTGCGGCCGCACCGCCGGCAGCCGTGGCCACCCCGAACGCCATCACCTACCGGGTGACCGGCAACCGGCAGCTCATCGACCTGGTGACGATCGTCTACACCGACGCGCAGGGCGCGCTGCAGACCGACATCAACGTCGCGCTGCCGTGGGCCAAGACCGTGGTGCTCAACCCCGGCGTGACACTCAAATCCGTGACCGCGACCAGCGTCGCCGGTCAGCTCAACTGCTCCATCACCGACGCGTCGGGCAACGTCCTCGTCGCACAGGCCAACAACACCATGATCACCACCTGCACGCAGTAGCGACCGAATCAACAAGCGCGGACTGGGTCTGGCGGCCTTACGCCAGGCCCAGTTCCTGCATCCGGGACTGGTGGGTGTTCTGCAGCCGGCCGAAGAACTCGGCCAACTGCGTCAGCCCCTCGCCGCTGGACATCACGAGATCGACGAGCTCGTCGTGATCGGCCAGCACGAACTGGGCTTGGGTGACGGCCTCTCCGAGCAGTCGACGCGCCCACAGCGCCAGCCGATGACGCTGACGATCGCTGGCTGTCACCGCGGCCCGAACCTCGGCGACGACGAACTGCGAATGCCCCGTCTCGGCCAGCACCGCGCGCACCACCGTCGCCACCGACTCCGGCAAGGCGTCGGCGATCTCGAGGTAGAAGTCCGCGGCGAGCGCATCGCCGATATAGGTCTTGACCAACGCCTCCAGCCACGTGCTCGGAGTGGTCATCCGGTGGTAGTTCTCCAAGGCGGACGCATACTTCGTCATCGCCGAGACAACGTCAACTCCCCTGCGCTCCAAGGCATCTCGCAGCAGCTCGTAATGGCCCATCTCAGCAGCGGCCATGCTCGCCATGTTGATCCGGCCACGTAGGTTCGGCGCCATGCGCGCTTCCTCGGTGAGCCGGTAGAACGCCGCGACCTCGCCGTAGGCCAGCACCGCGAACAACTCGTTGACCCCGGGATGATCCGCCGGCACGCCCGAATCGACCGGTTTGGCGATCTGTTCCGCGGCAGGCTGAGGCGAATTCATGACGCCAACTCTAGACGCCGCCAGGCAACCCTGATGGGCTGGCAAATCGGCCCAGATAGCGCGACCAGCTACAATGGCATGTGG
The DNA here is from genome assembly GCF_005924235.1 of Mycobacterium sp. DBP42. NCBI lineage: Bacteria > Bacillati > Actinomycetota > Actinomycetes > Mycobacteriales > Mycobacteriaceae > Mycobacterium > Mycobacterium sp. DBP42. Next base: position 90,748 of record NZ_VCMY01000009.1, on the reverse strand, counting down.
TAACGGCTTCGAGCCGACATTTTGAGCACCCGAACCGCTACCAGGAAATGTGCGTGCACGCAGTTGGCCCGCCCTGTGGAGCTGGGCCCAACGGATCGGCAGCGCCGAGGATACGAACCTTGTCCGGGCGAACCCGACCGTTTCACCGTCAGACTCCGTGTGCGCTGGATGCCCATGAGGTTTGACAGTGAAAGGCCACCTCTACCAACCATGACGCATGTAAACAAAACATTTGCCGAGCTCGGCGTCCGCGACGAAATTGTCCGCGCACTCAGCGAGAACGGCATCCAGCACCCCTTTGCCATCCAAGAACTGACCCTGCCGCTGGCGCTGGCCGGCGACGACCTGATCGGCCAGGCCCGTACCGGGATGGGCAAGACCTACGCGTTCGGTATCCCGCTGCTGCACCGGATCTCCTCGGACGAGACCCGCCCGCTCAACGGCACCCCCCGGGCCCTGATCGTGGTACCCACCCGCGAGCTGTGCCTGCAGGTTTACGACGACCTCGCCGGCGCCGCCAAGCACCTGACCACCGGCGATCGCAAATTCGCCGTGACCTCGATCTACGGCGGCCGTCCCTATGAACCCCAGATCGAAGCACTGCGCAAGGGCGTCGACGTCGTCGTCGGCACCCCGGGCCGGCTGCTCGACCTGGCCCAGCAAGGGCACCTGCAGCTGGGCGGACTGTCCGTGCTGGTGCTCGACGAAGCCGACGAGATGCTCGACCTGGGCTTCCTGCCCGACATCGAGCGGATCCTCCGGCTCACCCCCGACGACCGTCAGTCGATGCTGTTCTCGGCCACCATGCCGGACCCGATCATCACGCTGGCCCGCACATTCATGAACCAGCCGACCCACATCCGGGCCGAGGCCCCGCATTCGGCGGCCACTCACGACACCACCGAGCAGTTCGCCTACCGGGCCCACGCCCTGGACAAGTCGGAGCTGGTGAGCCGGATCCTGCAGGCCGACGGCCGCGGCGCCACGATGATCTTCACCCGCACCAAGCGCACCGCGCAGAAGGTGTCCGACGAACTCGCCGAACGCGGGTTCAAAGTCGACGCCGTGCACGGTGACCTGGGCCAGGGCGCCCGGGAGAAAGCCCTCAAGTCGTTCCGCACCGGTGCCGTGGACGTGCTCGTGGCCACGGATGTGGCCGCACGCGGTATCGACATCGACGACGTCACTCACGTCATCAACTACCAGTGCCCCGAAGACGAGCAGGCCTACGTGCACCGCATCGGCCGCACCGGGCGCGCCGGCAAGACCGGTGTCGCGATCACCCTGGTCGACTGGGACGAACTGGCCCGCTGGGAGACGATCGACAAGGCGCTGAACCTGGGCTGCCCCGAGCCCGCCGAGACCTATTCCAGCTCCCCGCACGTCTACGAGGAGCTGGGGATCCCGAGCGACGCCACCGGGCGCATCGGCGAACCGCGCAAGGCCGCCGCCAAGCGCAGCCCCGACGAGAAGCGCATCTCCTCGACAGACTCCGCGGATCGGCCCGCCAGGGCCAAGACCCGCACCCGTCGGCGGACCCGCGGTGGCCAGTCGGCCACCGGGCATCCCGGGGGCACCGCGGCTCCGGCGCAAGACAGCGCCGAGGCCGCACCGGCGACCGAGTCCGAGGACACCACGGGCGACGCGTCGAGCTCCGGCCGTCGCCGCCGCCGGCGCCGTCCGCGTAAGACCGAGACCGCTACTGCCGGCTGACCGGCGAACGCCGAAGACCTGTCGATGGTCAAACCCGAACGCCGCACCCGCGGCGACATGGCGGCCGCCGCGGCAATCGTCGCCATCGTCGCACTGGCGGCCGGCCTGATCTGGTGGACCAGTGATGCCCGGGCCACCATCAGCAGGCCCGCCGCCGCACCGGTTCCGTACCTCACCCCGGCCAGTGAGGTGCCGGCCGGTCTACAGCAGCTGTGGACCACCGAGAGCCCGAAGACCACCGAACCCGTGCTCGCGGGCGGGTCGGTGGTGACGGGCCACGGATCCACCATCGAGGGCCGAGATCCGGTCACCGGGGCAGTGCTGTGGAGCTACGCGCGCGACCTCGAACTGTGCGGCGTGACTTCGGTGTACCAGCACGCCGTCGCGGTGTATCCGGATGTTCGCGGCTGCGGACAGGTCAGCACCGTCGACGGCAAGACCGGCCGCCGCGGACCGGCCCGCACCGCGTACGCCGACCCCGAAGTCCGGCTGTCGACCGACGGCTCGACGGTGCTCTCGGCCGGGGACAGCCGCCTGGAGCTGTGGCGCTCGGACATGGTGCGGATGCTGTCCTACGGCGCCCTGGATGCCCGGATCAAGCCAGATGTACCGGCCTCACCGGTGTGCCGCCAACTGTCGGCGGCGGCGAGTTCCTCGGCCGTGTCGGTGCTGGAATCGTGTCCGAGGAGCAAGTTCATCCGGCTCACGCTGCTTCGCCCGGCCGACGAAGAAGACACCCCCGACGTGCGCTACGTCGAACTGCAGGACATCACCGACGAGGCCGGCGCCCAGGTGATCGCGGTGTCAGGCACCACGACCGCGGTGTACCTGCCCACCCCGCGGCCGATGGTGAACGTCATCGACGAGACGGGCAAGACCTTGGCCAGCCTGCCGCTGGCCGAACCGGCCGCACCGCAGTCGACCACCACCCGCACCGGGGACGTGATCAGCTGGTGGACCGGGGACTCGGTTCTGGTCTTCAGCACCACCGGGACCGCCGGCCTCCAGTACAAGTTCACCGTGACGCCCACAGTGGACGAGTCCGGACCTCATCTGCCCGTCGGGCCCGCCACGGTGATGGCCGGGCAGCTCCTGGTTCCGGTCAACGACGGTTACGACGTCTTCGATCAGCAGACCGGTACCGGACAGCGTCACATCGCGCTGCCACGCACACCCAGCGTGTCGCCGGTGGTACCGGTGGCCGCCGGAGACACCCTGCTAGAGCAGCGCGGCACAGAATTGGTGGCACTGGGCGCGGCGTGACGCCGACTCAGCCGATGTCGATCACGATCACGGTGGTGTTGTCGCTACCGCCGGCATCATTGGCCACCTGAACCAGCCGCTGCGCCGCGACCTCGGGTTCAGCATCGGCGGCCGCGACGGCGATGTCCGCATCCTCGGCGCCGGCGAACAAGCCGTCACTGCTGATCAACAAGCGGTCGCCGGGACGGCAATCCAGATCGAACAAATCCGGCCGGATGACCGGGCCGATACCCAACGCCCTCGTCAGCAGGTGGCGGTGCGGGTGGAAACGGGCTTCCTCCCGGGTGATCTCACCGACACGCACCAGTTCCCCGGAGACGCTGTGATCATCGGTGAGTTGACACATGACACCGTCGCGGATCCGGTTCAGCGGCGAATCCCCGATGTTGATGGCCATGGGGCCACCCTGCTCGTCGCCGAACATCGCGACCACCGTCAGCGTGGCGCCCGAACTCGTCCCCGAAGCGCTGACGTGTGCGAAGACCTGCTCGTTGGCTCGCTGTACCGCACCGACAAGCCCGTCGCGGTCAGGCTCCGCGGCGAATCCCGCGGCCAGCACCTCCACCGCGATCCGGCTGGCGTGTTCACCGCCGGGCCCGAAACCGTCGGCAATCGCATACAGGATGCCGTCGGCGAGGTACGAATCCTGGTTGGTCTGCCGCACCGGCCCCTGATCGGTGGCCGTCGCGGACCGTAACACCGAAGCCATCCAGATCGTCCTCTCGTCGCCCCGGCGACCCCCTGCCACCGGAGAAGATTGAGCGAGCGCCGCGGGCCATCAACGAGGGCCTCACGCCTCGGCCAGGTCAAGTGGCGTCTAGACCACCTCTGGCGTGAACGTCGGAAGCTTCTTGCCCGACTTCCAATGTTTGAGCAACGCCTGGGCCAACTCACGGTAGGCCAGGCCCCCTTTGCTCTTACGGCCGGCCAACACCGACGATCCCGAGGCACTGGCCTCGGCGAAGCGGACTGTGCGCGGGATCGGCGGGGCCAACACGGGCAGCTCGTACCGGTCGGCGACATCCAGCAGCACGTCACGGCTATGCGTGGTGCGCGAATCGTAGAGCGTGGGCAGCGCGCCCAGCAGCGCCAGCTCGGGATTGGTGATCTGCTGAACATCGGCGATCGTGCGCAGGAACTGGCCCACGCCGCGGTGCGCCAGGGTTTCGCACTGCAACGGCACGATCACTTCGTTCGCGGCGGTCAGACCGTTGAGCGTCAACACGCCCAACGACGGCGGACAGTCGATGATCACCACGTCGAAGTCGTCGGAAACCTTGGCCAGGGCCCGCTTGAGCGCGTACTCGCGCCCCGCCCGCATCAACAGCATGGCCTCGGAGCCCGCCAGGTCGATGTTGGCCGGCAGCAGCGACATCCCCTCGGCCGTCTCGACCAGGGCCGCCCCCGGCTCGACATCGCCGAGCAACACCTCGTGCACGGACACCGGCAACTTGTCCGGGTCATGTCCCAATGAAAACGTCAGACAGCCTTGCGGATCCAGGTCGACCAGCAGGACCCGTCGTCCCTGCTCGGACATCGCCGCTCCCAGCGACGCCACCGTCGTCGTCTTGGCTACCCCACCCTTTTGATTGGCGACCGCTAATACTCGCGTCACACCTTCATCCAAGCACGCTCTCGGCGGCATTGCCGGAACGTGCGGCAGAATCGCCGGTGTGAGCGACCGCCTGCACCGCCTGATCCTGCTCCGCCACGGCGAGACCGAGTGGTCGGCCAGCGGCAGGCACACCGGCCGCACCGAGCTCGAACTCACCGGGGCCGGGCGCGAGCAGGCCGTGCTGGCCCGCCCGGCACTTGCCGAACTGCAGCTGAGCGATCCGCTGGTGATCAGCAGCCCCCGGCGCCGCGCGCTGGACACCGCCGAGCTGGCCGGCCTGCAGGTCGACGAGGTCGACCCCGTGCTGTCCGAGTGGGATTACGGCGATTACGAGGGGCTGACCACTCCGCAGATCCGGCAGACGGTCCCGGACTGGTTGGTGTGGACGCATGGCGCGCCCGGCGGAGAATCGGTGGCGCAGGTCAGTGCCCGGGCCGACCGGGCCGTCGCACTGGCTCTGGAACACGTGCCCGCCCGGGATGTGGTGTTCGTCGGGCACGGTCATTTCTCCCGCGCGGTGTTGACGCGCTGGGCGGAACTACCGGTGGCCGAAGGGATCCGGGTGTCGATGGTGCCCGCGTCGCTGGCGGTGTGCGGTTTCGAGCACGGCATACGCCAGATCACCGCGCTCGGTCTGACCGGTCACCCCAACCCCTGCCTGTCGCTGTGAACCCGTCGTTCGTGCTGGCCGGCCCGGCCGGCGCCGTGCTGGCCGAGGGCAGGCGCGCCGGGTTCGCCGACATCACCGATGCCCAGGCGGCGCTGCAGTCCGGCACGCCAATCGTGCTGGGCGCCTTGCCCTTCGACCTGAAGGCTCCGGCCGCCCTCTACGAGCCCGAGGCGGTTCAGTTCGCCGATGCACTGCCGACCTGGCCCACCAGCCCGCCCCCGGCGGTGGTGGGCCGCGAGACCCTGCCGCCGGGTCCGGTGCACCGCACCCGGGTCGCCGAGGCGATCCGGCGGCTGCGCGACCCGCACGACCCGATCGACAAGGTGGTCCTGGCCCGAGCGCTGCGGCTGACCGCAGATTCGCCGTGGGACGTGCGCAGCGTGCTGCGCCGCCTGGCCGGGGCCGACCCCGCGGCCACGGTCTACCTGGCGGACCTGACCGCGGCAGGAGGAACCCACACCGGCACCGCCCTGGTGGGCGCGAGCCCCGAATTGTTGGTGGCACGCAAGGGTCAGAAGGTGATCTGTCAGCCGTTCGCCGGTTCCGCACCTCGATCGGCAGACCCGCAGACCGATGCGGCCAACGCGGCCGCACTCGCCGCATCAGCGAAGAACCGCCACGAACATCAACTGGTGGTGGACATGATGCGCCAGGCCCTGGATCCGCTGTGTGTGGAGCTGCAGATCGCCGACGAGCCGCAGCTGCACGGCACCGACGCGCTATGGCACCTGAGCACCCCTGTCATCGGTCAGTTGCGCGAAACGCACACCACAGCAATTGATCTGGCACTCGCACTGCATCCGACCCCGGCGGTCGGCGGCGTCCCGACGGACCGTGCCGCCGCACTGATCTCCGAGTTGGAAGGCGATCGTGGGTTTTACGCGGGTGCCGTCGGCTGGTGCGACAACCGCGGCGACGGGCGCTGGGTGGTCTCGATCCGGTGCGCGGTGTTGTCCGCGGATCGATATACGGCGCTGGCCAGTGCCGGCGGCGGTATCGTCGCCGAATCCGATCCAGATGACGAAGTCGACGAGACCACCACCAAGTTCAGGACCATCCTGACAGGACTAGGGGCGACATGAGCGAGCTGATCCGCCGGGCACGGCCCGGCGACGAGGTCGAGATCACCGCGATGATCCGCGAGCTGGCCGAGTTCGAACGAGCCATCGATGAGTGCACCGTGACCGAAAAGCAGATGCACACAGCACTTTTCGGCGACCGGCCGGTGGCATACGCGCACCTGGTAGAAGTCGACGGGGACGTCGCCGCGACCGCGGTGTGGTTCCTGAACTTCTCCACCTGGGACGGCGTCGCCGGGCTCTACCTGGAAGACCTCTATGTACGGCCGGCGTTCCGGCGCCGCGGCCTGGCACGGAAGCTGTTGTCCACCTTGGCCGGTGAATGCGTCGAACACGGATACACCCGGATGACATGGGCAGTGCTGAACTGGAACGTCAACGCCATCGCGCTGTACGACGCCGTCGGCGGCGAGCCCCAGACCGAGTGGACCACCTACCGGGTTTCGGGGCCCAAGCTTTCCGCGCTGGCCGCCGAGAGCCGCGGCTAGTCGCGCCGGGTGATCCAGTCCACCGAGGACGGGCTGAACAGCAGACCCAGGGTCACCAGCGCGAGCAGTCCGACCAATACGCCGTACCCGACATGGTGCGAGGTGATCACGTACCAGGCCACGGGCAGGAGCAGCAGGTTGGTCAGTACCGCGATCCCCCGGCCCCAGCGCCGGGCAGTGATCAGCGCCCAACCGCCGGCGAGCACCCCGCCACCGATCAGCACGAACCAGATCGCGGTGCCGTATCCGCTGACAATGTGCTGATCGGCTCCGGCGAGCGCCCGCACCAGGAGCACGACCGCCATGACCAGCGCGGCGATCCCTTCGGCGGCGGTGATGAAACCTGCGTACCGAATCGAGGGCGGCTGGATCACGACTGCCGCTCCGCGAAGTACCGCACCGCGTACTCGTATCCGGCCGGTCCCGCGCCGGCGATCACCACCTGCGCGACGGCCGACACATACGAGTGGTGCCGGAAGGACTCGCGGGTGTGGATGTTGCTCAGGTGCACCTCCACCACCGGCAGGTCGGCGGCACTGAGCGCGTCGCGGATCGCCACCGAGGTGTGGCTGTAGGCCGCGGGATTGATGATGATGCCCGTGCAGTCGGCCCGCGCGGCCTGGATGGCATCGACCAGCACGCCCTCGTGATTGCTCTGCACGGCGCGCACTTCGAAGCCGAACCCGGCGGCCACCTCCACCACCCGCTGCTCGATCTGCGCCAACGTGGTGGACCCGTAGATCTCGGGCTGGCGGGTGCCGAGCAGGTTGAGATTGGGTCCGTTGACGAGCAGTAAACAGGGCTTGCTCGGGCGTGCGGTCACGTCCTGTACGGTACCGGCGCCCGCCGGATGACCGACGTCGATATGGACGCGAGGGTCGTGATGGGGCCAGAACGCACAACCCCGACGTCGATTTCGGCGCAACGGCGGGCCGGAGATACTTGACTGCATGACCGACCGCGACTGCCCTTGCGGTACCGGCCGCGCCTACGGCCAGTGCTGCGGTCCGCTGCACAGTGGCGCTCGGCGTGCGCCGACGGCCGTCGCGCTGATGCGCTCGCGGTTCAGCGCCTTCGCCGTGGGAGACCCCGGCTACCTGCTGACCTCATGGCATCCCGACACCCGCCCCGCCGAGCTGACCCTCGACGAGACCATCGCCTGGCGGCGGCTGCAGATCGTCGACACCGAGTCCGGCGGCGAGGAGGACGCCGAGGGTGTGGTCGAGTTCCGCGCCCAATACGTCCACCACGGGAGCCGGCACATCCTTCATGAACGCAGTCGTTTCGAGCGGGTGAATGGCCAATGGCTTTACCTCGACGGGGAACTCTACGAATAACGGCCGTACACGTTGCCGGTTAGGCTGATGCCCCGTGCGTGCCGTGCTGATCGTCAACCCGAACGCCACCTCGACCACCCCTGCCGGGCGTGACCTGCTCGCCCATGCGCTGGAAAGCCGGGTGACGCTGACCGTCGAACACACCAACCACCGTGGTCACGCCATCGAGATCGCCCGCGACGCCGCCCGTGACGGCGTGGACGTGCTGATCGTGCACGGCGGCGACGGCACGGTCAACGAGGTCGTCAACGGCGTCCTGGGTGACTGCGGGACACGTCCGGATGCCGGCCAGGCGCCGGCGGTGGCCGTCGTTCCTGGCGGATCGGCCAACGTCTTCGCCCGGGCACTTGGCATCAGCCCCGACCCCATCGAGGCCACCAACCAACTCGTCGACCTGCTGGGCGGGTACCGGCTGGGACGGCCGTGGCGGCGCATCGGCCTGATGGACTGCGGCGAGCGCTGGGGAGTGTTCACCGCGGGCATGGGTGTGGACGGGGACGTGGTGGCGGCCGTGGAGGCCCAGCGCGCCAAGGGCCGCAAGGTCACCGCATCGCGCTACATCCGGGTGGCGGTGCGCGAGGTGCTGGCCAGCGCCCGCAAGGAACCGACGCTGACGCTGCACCTGCCGGACACCGACCCGGTCGGTGGCGTGCACTTCGCGTTCGTGTCGAACTCCAGTCCGTGGACTTACGCCAACAGCCGGCCGGTGTGGACCAACCCCGAGACCACGTTCGACACCGGTTTGGGCGTTTTCGCCACCACGAGCATGAACATCTGGGCGAATCTGCGACTGGTCCGTCAGATGGTGGCCCGCAAACCGCGCCTTGCCGCCAAGCATCTGATCCGTGACGACAACGTGTCATCGGTGACCGTGACGAGCACCACGCCGGTCGCCTGCCAGATTGACGGAGATTACATCGGTGAGCGCGAAACCATGACGTTCTCGTCGGTTCCCCAGGCACTGAGCGTCGTCGCACCGCCGCAGAAAAGTGATTGACCTGCGCAAACACACCGTTTAGAGTGGAATTAGGGCGCAGCTGATTTTTGAGTGTAGTACACCGGAGTCAGCGGTCCGCTCACCGCCCCACCCAGTGACATTGCCCACGTGTTAACTCAATGCTATTGACATCTGTTCAGCCTGTGAAAGCATCAATGCAACAGTGCAGAAACATTCGTGTGCACGCGTTAACAGCCGAAGAAAATCTAGTGCGCTTCGCCGCGCACGCATGACATGTCTAACGAGGAGTTTGATCTTATGGATTGGCGCCACAAGGCCGTCTGTCGCGACGAAGATCCGGAGCTGTTCTTCCCCGTGGGAAACAGCGGCCCGGCGCTTGCCCAGATCGCCGACGCGAAGCTGGTCTGCAACCGTTGCCCCGTCACCACTGAGTGCCTCACCTGGGCCTTGGACTCCGGCCAGGACGCCGGCGTGTGGGGCGGCATGAGCGAGGACGAGCGTCGCGCGCTCAAGCGTCGCAACGCCCGCACCAAGGCTCGCACCGGAGTCTGACACTTCAGTCCAGACCCCCGACGCAAGCTACGGCCCCGACGAATGTCGGGGCCGTAGCTTATTTTGCCGACAATTTCCGCAGCAAATTGCGTAATTGTCATCACATTTCGTATTGACGGGCCTGAGCAATTACTTCGTCGATGCTGGGGTGCCACTGTGCGGGGCCTGTGAACCCGTCTGTCCGGGCCTACTGAATGCCACGGCTGCGGCGGCCGATCGGCACCCGCAGCACCACATCGGTTCCCCCCGAGGCGCCGTCGTGCATGCCCAGCGACCCGTCCAATTCCGCGGTTACCAGCGTTCGGACGATCTGAAGACCCAATCGGTCGGACTTTTCCAGGCTGAACCCGTCGGGCACTCCGCGGCCGTCGTCATGCACCACGACGTCGAGCCAGCGGGCCGACCGCTCGGCCTTGATCGTGACGCACCCCTGGGGCGTATTCGCATCGAATGCGTGCTCGATCGCGTTCTGTACCAATTCGGTGATCACCATGATCAACGCCGTGGCCCGATCGGCGTCCAGCACGCCGAGCGCGCCGTCGCGGTTGATCCGAATCGGGGTGTCCACCGAGGCAACGTCGTTCATGATCGGCAGGATCCGGTCGATCACCTCGTCGAGGTTGACCTCTTCATCGACCGACATGGACAACGCGTCGTGCACCAGCGCGATCGAGGACACCCGTCGCACCGATTCGATCAGTGCCTCCCGGGCCTCCAGGTTGTTGGTCCGGCGCGCCTGTAGCCGCAGCAGGGCCGCCACGGTCTGCAGGTTGTTCTTCACCCGGTGGTGGATCTCGCGGATGGTGGCGTCCTTGCTCAGCAGCGCCCGGTCCCGTCGCTTGACCTCGGTGACGTCACGGATCAGCACCGCCGCGCCGACCGCGGCGCCGTGCACGACCAGTGGCAGGGTCCGCAACAGCACCGCCGCACCGCCGGCGTCGACCTCCATCCGCATGCTGGAGCCGCCGGCAAGCGAGTCACGCACGTGGTTGGCCAGTTCCTGGGCCTCGAACGGGTCGGAGATCAACGGCCGGGTGATGGCAACCAGGTTGTGCCCGTCGAGTTCGGAGGCCAGGCCCATGCGGTGGTAAGCCGAGATGGCGTTGGGGCTGGCGAACACCACGTCGCCGACCTCGTCGAGGCGGATGAACCCGTCACCCACCCGCGGGCTGGAACGCGACATGGCCAGATCACCGACATTCGGGAAGGTGCCCTCGGACAGCATGTGCAGCAGGTCGCTCGCGCAGTCCAGGTAGGCGCCCTCGAGCGGACTGGCCATCCGGCGAGCCGCCAGAGCGGTCTGGTGCGTGAGCACCGCGACCACCTGATCGCGGTGCCGCACCGGCACCGCTTCCACGTTCAGGCCGGGCAGGTCCGGCGAATGTCGTTGCGTACCACCGCTTCCCCGCCCGATCACACCCGATTCGAAGGCCGTGGTGATGACGTGCTGGTCCGCGGCTGCCGCCAGTGTTCCGACCGAGTCCGCCAGTAATACCGTCGGGGCGGTGTTGGGACGCACCTGCGCGACGCACACCACGACACCGTCGTCGCGACGCACCCACATCAAGTAGTCGGCGAACGACAGGTCGGCCAGCAGCTGCCACTCCCCGACCACCGCATGCAGGTGATCCACCGCGCTGCCGGGCAGCACGGTGTGCTCGGCGAGCAGGTCACCGAGGGTGGACATCAGCCAGCCTCTTTCCGCGCACGCGAGGGGCGAGAACGCTCCGGGGTCAGTCGATCACCGCGATGAGATCGCCGGCCTGGATCACGTCACCCTCGGCGACGCTGACCTTGGTCACAGTGCCCGCGACCTCGGCGAGCACCGGGATCTCCATCTTCATCGACTCCAGCAGCACCAGGGTGTCTCCCACACCGATCTGATCGCCCTCGTGAACCACGACCTCGAGCACACTGGCCACGATTTCGGCGCGAACGTCCTCGGCCATCTTCACCCCACTTCACTCCGGCTGCTACCCGACTACTTCTGCGGCCTATATCGAACCACAACACCGGGTGGTCAGCGCCGCCCCCGGGTCATGAGACACTAGGGAGCAAGTTCTTACACCATCTGGAGGATCATCATGGCGAAGCGTGGCCGCAAGAAGCGGGACCGCAAGCACTCGAAGGCGAACCACGGCAAGCGCCCCAACGCCGGTTCGAAGTCAGTGCGCTAGCCGTTTCGGCTGACTGTGACCGCCCGACTCCCCACGGAGATCGGGCGGTTTGTCGTCAGCCCCTGATGATCGTCGTCTGGCTGATCTGGATGCGCAGCCGCTCCCGTAGCCCTTCGGGAGCCTTCTCACCGCTGCATTTGGCCGCGATGAGCCGCTTGACCCGCTCCTCGACCCCGTAGTGACGCAGGCAGGCCGGGCACTCTTCGAGGTGGTGCCTGAGCTTGTCGCGGCTTTCCGGCGTGCATTCCCCATCGAGCAGTGTCCACACCTCGGCGATCACCGCGGCGCAGTCAGGATGCTCGGGATCAATGGGCCCGATGGGCGGGGTCCAGCGCTCGTCCTCATCGTGCTTGTCACTCATGACGAGACCTCCTCCGGCTCACCAAGCTGTTGACCTCGGATGAAGCCACGATCCCTGGCCACGTCCGACAGCAGGTCACGCAGCTGCTTGCGCCCGCGGTGCAGTCGAGACATCACCGTCCCGATGGGAGTATCCATGATCTCGGCGATCTCCTTGTAGGGGAAGCCCTCGACGTCGGCGTAGTACACCGCCATCCGGAACTCCTCGGGCAATGCCTGCAACGCTGCCTTGATCTCGGTGTCGGGCAGCGCCTCCAGGGCCTCGACCTCGGCCGACCGCAGCCCGGTCGACGAATGCTCGGCATTCGCCGCCAGCTGCCAATCGGTGATCTCGTCCGTCGGATATTCGGCGGGCTGACGCTGCTTCTTGCGATAGCTGTTGATGTACGTGTTGGTCAGGATGCGGTAGAGCCACGCCTTGAGGTTGGTGCCCTCGCGGAATGACCGGAAACCGGCATAGGCCTTGACCATGGTTTCCTGCAGCAGGTCCTCGGCATCGGCGGGGTTGCGGGTCATCCGCAGGGCGCCGCCGTAGAGCTGGTCCAGCAGCGGGATGGCATCGCGTTCGAACCGGGCGGTGAGCTCGGCATCTGTTTCGGGCGTCGGCTGCGGCGTGTCAGGCTCGGCCTGCTCGACGTCAGTCATCGTGGGAAACACCTTCCCTTCTGTCACGGCGCCACCAAGAGCTCCGGAATACCACTGGGTATTCGTCGGCCGTTCCAGGCATACGGTTGGCACCAGAATCCTCCTTCAGATCCTAGAGCGTGCTACCGACAAGTAGCGCTGTGCAGGTGTCGACAGCATCAACAGCATGTGGTGGCCGCTGTGTTCCCGGCGTGTGTGTTCCCGGCGTGCCCGGCTACCCTTGAGCGCCGTGGCTCGTGCAGCAACACCCGCGATCGCGGCTCTGGTCGCCGCAGGCATCGACCACGAAATCGTGGCCTACCAGCATGACCCGCGCAACGACTCGTTCGGCGACGAGGCCGTGGCCCAGCTCGCGGCCGGCGGCGTCGTGGCCGAGCAGGTGTTCAAGACGCTGGTGATCGCACTGCCCAAGGGATTGGCGGTGGCCGTCATACCCGTACCGCGGAAACTGTCGCTCAAAGCCGCTGCGGCCGCGTTGGGCGTTCCCAAAGCCGAAATGGCGGACCCGGCGGCCGCTCAGCGGTCCACCGGGTACGTCGTGGGCGGAATCTCCCCGCTGGGCCAGCGCAAGCGCCTGCCCACCGTCGTCGACACCTCGGCGCTGGCGTTCGACACCGTGCTGTGCAGCGCCGGAAAACGCGGGCTGGACGTCGCCCTCTCGCCCGAGGACCTGATTCGCGCGACCTCGGCGGTGACGGCCGACATTGCTGTCACGGGCTGACCGGTTCCGCGAGAACATTCACCACCGGCATGTCGCAATCGGAAACGTAGCGGTGTGCGAATGCGTGATTTACACCACGGCCCGGGCCGGATTGCATGGACCCGACGAGGAAGGCGGGGCACATGGCGATCAGCGTGGCCGAGCGAGCGGAACTTGCCGCCGCAGTCTCGGATTTGTTGCACGACGAATGCACCGAGCAGGACGTGCGCCGGGTGATGGGTACCGCGGACGGATTCGATCGCGGATTGTGGCGCAAGCTCGCCGCCCAGGGCGTGACCGGGTTGCTGGTCGGCAGCGAATACGGCGGTGTCGGTCTCGGTGCGCTTGAGCTCGAGGCCGTCGCCGAAGCGACCGGCGCCGCGCTGCTGCCCGCGCCGTTCCTGGCCAGCGCCGTGCTGGCGTCGGCACTGATCGTGTCCGCGGGCACCGACGACGACAAGCATCGGCTACTGCCCGGCCTGGTCGACGGGACGTCTATCGGAACCGTTGCGGTGACCGGGGCCCGTGGCACCTGGGCGCGGGAGGGCGTGACGGTGCGCGCCACGGCAGCCAATGCCACGGGCGAGGCCGACTACGTGCTCACCGGCAACACCCACTACGTCCTCCACGGTCAGGTGGCGGACGTGATCCTGGTCGTGGCCCGCATGAACGGAGACTTCGGGGTTTTCCAGATCGAACCCGGCGCCGACGGTTTCGAACGCACGGCCGCAACGGTTTTCGATCCGACCGTCCCGCTGTCCACCTACACGTTCGATGCCACACCGGCACGCCGGATCGGCACCGCCGGTTGGGACGCGGTGCAGCAGGCACTCGACCTCGCCGTGATCGCACTGGCCGGCGAACAGGTCGGCGGGGCACGGCGAATTTTCGACATCACCGTGGACTACCTCAAGACCCGGATCCAGTTCGGCCGCCCGATCGGCAGCTTCCAGGCCCTCAAGCACATGGCTGCCGATCTGCTGCTGCAGGTGGAGTCGGCCACCTCAGCTGCCCAGCACGCCGCGGTCGAGCTGGCGTCCGACAGCGAAAAGGCCGACGGTGCAATCGCTCTGGCCGGTTTCGCGTGTGCGGAGGCCTATCACACGACCGCGATGTCGGCGATCCAGATGCACGGCGGTATCGCCTTCACCTGGGAACACCCGGCACACCTGTTCCTGCGCCGGGCCCGCACCGGACTGCAACTGCTCGGTGGCTCGACACTGCACCGCGAGCGCTACCTCACCTCGAAAGGCGCCTGAAGATGACGGCCAATGAGCTGCCCAGCGTCGACCAGCTACGCACCGAGGTGCGCGACTGGCTGGCCCAGAACTGGTCCGGGCTACCGAAAGCCACCAATCCGTGGGTCAGCTCGCCCGAGCGGGTGGCCTGGTTGGAGAAGGTGCTCGACGCCGGCTACGCGGTGCCGACGTTCCCCGGCGAATGGTTCGGGCGTGCCTACCCGAACCCGCTGGCCGCGGTGATCGAACAGGAGTTCCGTGCAGTCAAGGCCCCGGGTGCGCGGCAGGACAAATACAGCATCCCGGCCAACACCGCCCTCAAGTTCGGCACCGAGCAACTCAAGAACGACCTGGTGCGCGACTTCCTCACCGAACGCATCCGCACCTGCCTGCTCTACAGCGAACCCGGAGCCGGATCCGATCTGGCCGCGGTGCGCACCACCGCGGTCCGCAACGGCGACGAGTGGGTGGTCAATGGCCAGAAGGTGTGGACATCGGGCGCCACCACCGCCGAGTACGCGCTGCTGATCGCCCGCACCGACTGGGACGTGCCCAAGCACAAGGGCTTGAGTTTCTTCATGATTCCGATGCGTCAGCCCGGCATCGAGGTCCGCCCACTGGTCCAGATCACCGGCGAATCGCACTTCAACGAGGTCTTCATCACCGACGCGAGGGTGTCCGACGCCTACCTCCTGGGCGGCGAAGGCAACGGCTGGCGCGTACTGCAGACCGCACTGGCCTACGAGCGCTCGATCATGGGCGACGCCGGGCGCGGCTCACGCAACCGGACCCGGGCCGACGATCTCATCGGACTGGCTCAAGAGCACGGCCGCCTGCAAGATCCGGCGGTACGCAAGGAGCTGGCCGATGTGCTGGCATTGCGCGAACTCAACTCCCTGAACAACGCCAGGGCCAAAGCGGCTGCGGCGCAGGGCACATCCAGCTCTGTCATGTCCCTGGGCAAGCTCGCGATGTCGAGCATCCTGCACGCCGAGGCCCGCCTGAAGACCGAGATCATCGGCGCTGAAGCGCTTTTTGCCGGCCCCGACAATCCCGAGGCCGACGACATCAACTTCCTGACCCTCAATGCGTTCTTCACCTCGATCGGCGGTGGCACCGACCAGATCCAGCGCAACATCATCGGCGAACGCGTCCTGGGGCTGGCCAAGGAACCCGAGGTCGATCGCGACATCCCGTTCCGGCAGGCCCGCCGGAGCTGAAAGATGGCCAACCCGAACGACTACGATCCGCCGCTGACCGGCATTCGCGTCCTCGACCTGACCCGTGGCCCGATGACGGCGGTCGGCCGCCTGCTGGCCGACCTCGGTGCCACGGTGACCCAGCTGCACCTGCCCGGTGTCACCGAGGAACCCCCGGCCCCCGTCGCCGGAATCGATCCTGACTCGGTGGGATTCGCGATCAACCGCCACGGCCTGAGCACCGCGATCATCGATCCCGCAGTACCCGAGGACCGCCGTCGCTGGGTGCAGCTGCTGGCCGGAGCCGACATCCTGATCGAGGGCACCCGCCCCGGATCGGCAGCCGAAAAAGTATTGTCGGTGCGCAACATTCACATCGAACACCCCGGCCTGGTGATCCTGTCCATCAGCGATTTCGGCCGCGACACCAGCTACCGCAGCTGGCAGGCCAGTACCCCGGTGCTGCACGCACTGACCAGCGAGCTGTCCCGCTCGGGCATCCCGGGGCGCGAGCCCGTGGTGCCACCGTCGGCCCAACTGCCCTATCACGTGGCGGCAGCACAGGCGGCGGTGATGACCATCAGCGTGTACCTGGACCGATTGCGCACCGGCGAAGGCGATCTTGTCGATTTCTCGATTCTCGACGGTGCCATGCAGACACTCGATCCGCCGTACGGGACAGCGGGTACCGCCTCGGCCGGCGTGGCCTTGAGCGCGCAGCAACGCGACTGGAATGCCGAACGGCTGCGCTACCCGATCATCGCCTGCAAGGACGGGCATGTGCGGATCTGCCTGCTGGCAAAACGCCAGTGGCACGGCATGTTCGAGTGGATGGGCCGCCCCGAACAGTTCGCCGATCCGTCGTTCGATCGGCTGCGGGTGCGGCTCAGCTCACCGGAGTTGATGACCGCGATCGGCCGGTTCTGCGCCAGGCAGACCCGGGCCGAACTTGAGGTGGCCGGCCAGCGGCACGGCGTCCCGACGGCGGCGGTGTTGTCCTTGGCCGAGACCCTCGGCACCGAGCAGGTCGACAGTCGCGGCTGTTTTCACGAAATCGACCTGGCCCCGGGAATATCGGCACCGGCGCCTGCAGGAGTCGTCGAGATCGACGGGCACCGGGCACATGCCAGACCTCCGGCCGACTCCACGCCGCGCCGCATGGGTGTCGCCCCGCTGCTCGCTGGCCGGCAGCGCCGCAACGAGGGCCTGCCGCTGGAAGGTGTGCGTGTGCTGGACCTCGGCGTGATCGTCGTCGGGTCCGACACCGGACGCCTCTTCGGGGACCTCGGCGCCGACGTCATCAAGATCGAGAACTCGGCGTTCCCAGATGGTTTGCGCGGCAACCTCACCGCCATGTCGCAGACCTACGGCGCCGGCCACCGCAACAAACGCTCGATCGGCATCGATCTGCGGACACCCCGAGGCCGGGAGTTGGCGCACCAGCTGGTGAAGCAGTCCGACGTGGTGCTGACGAACTTCAAACCGGGCGTGGCCGAGACCCTGGGAATGGACTACCGGAGTCTGCGGGAACTGAACCAGCAGATCGTGGTGGTGGACAGTTCGGCGTTCGGGCCTACCGGGCCCTGGGCCAAGCGGATGGGCTACGGCCCGCTGGTACGTGCGGCCGCGGGGTTCACCGACCTGTGGGTGTACCCCGACGAACCGGAATCGTTCTGCGACACCGTCACTGTCTACCCCGACCATGTGGCGGCCCGGATCGGTGCGCTCGGTGCGCTGAGCGTGCTGCTGCGCCGCGAACGCACGGGCACCGGCGGGTCGGTCAGCGTCGCGCAATCGGAGGTGATGCTGAGCCATCTGGCCGGCGAGATCGCCGCCGACGCGCTGGTACGTCGCAGGCATGACCCTTCAGTTGAACCGGTCCACGATGCTCCCTGGGGACTGTTCCCCGCTGCCGGCGAGGACCGCTGGCTGGCGGTGACCGTGCGCGACGACGCGGATTGGCGCGCACTGTGTCAGGTGATCAACCGCCCGGATCTGGGCGATGACCCGCGATTGGCGACCCGCGCCGGACGCGACGCGCACCGCGACCGCATCGGCGAGGCCGTGCGAGCCTGGACGTCACAACGCACGGCGACCGAGGCGATGGATCTACTGCAGGCCGCGGGTGTACCGGCCGGCGCAGTGCTGCGCGCCGCCGAGGTCGCCGACTGGGACTACTACGTACAGCGCCGCGCCTTCCGCGAGGAACTTCACCCGCACGCCACCGAACCGTTCACGATGGAGAACGTGCAGATCCACTCGGATCGCATCGCGGATCCCCCGTTGCTGCAGGCGCCGTTGCTCGGCGAGCAGACCCGCGAGATCGCCGCCGAACTGCTCGGTCTGGACGACCCCGAGATCGACGAGCTGATCACCACGGCGGTACTCGAGGTTCCGCAGCACACACAACTTGCGGGACGCTGAACGCCCGTCTCGTACCATGCGTGGGTCACCTCACCGTCGAATGGCCTGGAAACGACCGCATGGACTTCACCAGACTCCGGTACTTTGTCGCGGTCGCCGAGGAATTGCATTTCAAACGGGCCGCCGACCGGTTGATGATCACGCCGCCACCGTTGAGCAAGCAGATCAAGCTGTTGGAGAAAGAGCTCGGCGGGCAGCTGTTCGAGCGCAACTATCACGAGGTCCGCCTGACGCCGTTGGGTGTGAAGCTGCTCGGCCCGGCCCGCGAGATCCTGCGCCAGGTCGACGAGTTGAAGGCGACCGCGGTCCGGCTCACCGAAGGAGTCGCGACGATCCGGGTCGGCGCAACCGCTTACGCGCCTTCGGATTTCGTGGCGCAGGTCCAAGGCGCCGTGGCCGACCTGACAGTTCCGACCGAGTTCAGCGTGCCCGGGTCGGCCGCGGAGGTGACGGCCAAACTGGTGTCCGGTCACCTCGACCTCGGGCTGATCCATCTGCCGACCTCCGACAAACGGCTGCAGTACCGGGTGGTGGCCACGTTTCAGGGCGCGGTGGCCGTGCGGTTCGACGATCCGCTGGCCGCGCGGGAACTCGTGTCGATCGAGGAGCTGCGCGATCGCGACGTGGTCATCGACTTCGCCCGACCCAACCCCGTCATGCTGGCCGGCCTCACCCGTGCGCTCAACGCGCGCGGGGTGACCCGCATCGTGCGCACCACCAACCAGTTCGGCGGCGAGCTGGAGATGGCCGCCCAGGTGTTCAACCGCCACCTCGTCGCGGTGGTCCCCTACGCACCCGAATCACTGATCGGCAAGATCTTTTCGCCACCGGAGTTCACGTTGGTACCCATCGACGAGAGCACTTGGGCACCGGCGCGGATCGCGCTGGCCTGGGTACCCGATCGGCTGAAGAACCCGGCGGAGATCGAGGCACTGGTGGCCGAGTTGGCGCAGGCCCTGGCCCACGGGCGGGCGCAGTAGTGTGGGCACGGTGATGCCGATGATGGTGGGCACAACAGTTGCCTCGAGTGTCGCCGCGGTGGCGGCCCTGCTCGGCACGTCCGCGCCCGTTCCGCAGGTCCGTCTGGTCGACGACACCGTCCCGATGACGCAGGGCGACGGCTCGCTGGCCGACGGGCAGGTACTGACCCCGTACGACGTGCAGAATCCGGCCATCGGGCGGTTGGACCCGCGCCTGCTGGCCGCCATTCAGAACGCCGCCGATGCCGCCGCGGCCGACGGCGTGACCATGACGATCACCTCGGGCTGGCGGTCGGCCGAATTCCAGCAGTCACTGCTCGATCAGGCGGTGCAGACATACGGCAGCTTCGCCGCCGCCCGCCGGTATGTGCAGACGCCGACCGCATCCCGGCACGTGACCGGCGAGGCGGTCGACGTCGGCGGTCCGCAGGCCGATCACTGGCTGATTGCCAACGGCGGGCGCTTCGGGCTGTGTCAGATCTACGCCAACGAGTTGTGGCATTTCGAACTTGTCGCCGACGCGGCCGGCAACTGTCCCCCGCTGCAACCCGACGCCGCAGGCTGAGCTGACCGGTCCCTATTCGGTGACGGGCACCATATCGGCGCCGCACGTGCACTTGTAGTTGGTTTCGGGGCCTTTGCAATGGCATTCGGACTCGACCCGGACCCTGCACCCACAGCCCTCGTGCGCACAGGTCAGGACGGTTCCTGCCGGAACAACACTCATGTCTCCTCCACTGTGTCGGCGGCCGCCGTCTTCTTGCGGGCCGGCCGCTGTTCTCATCGTCTCCCTAGTCATTCCCCCGAACCAGCGGTATCAATACAACTTGATCGGCCTATCGTGTGTTCATGACTTTGTCCGGGAAGACCATGTTCATCTCCGGCGCCAGCCGCGGTATCGGCCTGGCGATCGCCAAGAAGGCCGCAGCTGACGGCGCCAACATCGCACTGGTCGCCAAGACCGCCGAGCCGCATCCCAAGCTCGAGGGCACCGTCTACACCGCGGCCAAGGAGATCGAGGAGGCCGGCGGGCAGGCCCTGCCGATCGTCGGCGACGTGCGTGACGGCGACTCGGTGGCCTCCGCGGTAGCCAAGGCCGTCGAGCAGTTCGGCGGTATCGACCTGTGCGTCAACAATGCCTCGGCGATCAACCTCGGTTCGATCGAGGAAGTGCCGCTCAAGCGTTTCGACCTGATGAACGGCATTCAGATCCGCGGCACCTACGCGGTGTCACAGGCCTGCATCCCGCACATGAAGGGCCGGGACAACCCGCACATCCTGACGCTGTCCCCGCCGATCCGGCTGGAGTCCGAGTGGCTCAAGCCGACCGCGTACATGATGGCCAAGTATGGAATGACGCTGTGCGCCTTGGGCATTGCCGAAGAGATGCGGGAGTCCGGCATCGCGTCGAACACGCTGTGGCCGCGCACTCTCGTGGCCACCGCCGCGGTGCAGAACCTGCTCGGCGGGGACGAGGCGATGGGCCGCGCGCGCAAGCCCGACGTGTACGCCGACGCGGCCTACACGATCTTCAACAAGCCCGCTCGCGAGTTCACCGGTCAGAGCCTGTTGTGCGAGGACGTGCTGCTGGCGAACGGCGTCAGCGACCTGTCGGTGTATGACTGTGTTCCGGGTTCGGATCTCGGCGTGGATCTGTGGGTGGATACCCCCAATCCGCCGGGATACGTCCAGCCCTGATGCCCGCCGTTGTCGCCGAGTGGCCAGTTATGGCACACCGATACGCGCGCGCCGTGCAATAACTGGCCACTCGACGCTCGGCATACCCCCTTTAGGCTGGCCTGCATGCCCGATCCCCAGCCCACGAACTGGGCGGCCGGCCGTTACCAGGCCGTCGCCGAACGCATTGCCGTCATCGCCGGTGAGGTCGTCACCGCAGCCGACCGGTTGCGGCCGGTGCGCGACTCCGCGGTGGTCGACCTGGCCTGCGGCACCGGCAGCGCCGCACTGGCCGCCGTCGGGGCCGGTGCCCACGTCACCGGGGTGGACCTCACCCCCGCGCTGGTCGCCATCGCCGCCGAGCGGCCCGGGGCGGATGCGGTGCAATGGGTGGTCGCCGACGCCGCCCACACCGGCCTGCCCGACGGCGGGTACAGCACCGTCGTGTCCAACATGGGCATCATCTTCGTCGAACCCACCAGCCTGGTCGCCGAGGTCACCCGGCTGCTCGCCCCGGGCGGGGTGTTCGCCTTCTCCACCTGGGTCCGCGATGAGGCGGGCAACCCGTTCTTCACCCCGATCGTCGAAACCCTCGGCCAACCGCCGGCCTCGGTGTATTCGCCGGATCAGTGGGGCGACCTCGAGATCGTGCGGTCCCGGCTGGCCGCCGGGTTCGACGACGTATGGTTCGAAACCGGTTCACATACCTGGCAATTCGACTCCGTCGAGTCCGCGGTCCGCTTCATCGCCGACGAATCACCGATGCACGTCGACCTGCTCGGCCGACTGGACGCGACGACCCGCGAGCGTCTGCTCGACGCGTTCACCACCGCGCTGAGTGCACAGACCGACGACACGGGCCGGGTCTCCTTCGCCGCGCCCTACGCGGTGGTGACCGCCCGTAAGACCGGGACCGTCTAACGCGGACGGGTCCCACCGGACAGCATGGTCTCGACGCTGTCGGCGAAGGCCGCGGTGGTGAAACAGGTCGGTTCGGCGAACTCTTCGAGAGTCAGCGCATCGTTCCAGTTGGCGTCTGCCGCGGCGCGCAACAGAGGTTTGGCCATCGAGACCGCGTGCGGCGGCAGCGCAGCGACGCGCGAGCACCACGCGTCTGCGGTATCGAGCAATTGCTCGTGGGCGACGACCTCCTGCACCAATCCGAGCCGCTGCGCGGTTTCGGCGTCGATGTGCTCACCTTTCAGGTAGTAGGCGAGCGCGCCCTGATAGCCGAGTCGGCGAGTCAACGCCCAGCTCGTGCCGACCTCCGGGATCAAGCCGAGGCGGGCGAAGGCGGGCACGATGATCGCCTTCTCACTGGCGATGGTCAGATCGCAGGTGAGCGCCCAGGCGAGTCCGACGCCGGCCGCGGGCCCGTTGAGCGCAGCCACGAAGATGGTGTCGGCACCGGCGATGAGTCGGGCGATACCACCGAATTCGCGGCGTATCCAGCGCCACACGTCCGCGGTTCCCTCTGCCTGGTAGCGGCTTTCGACGGCCGCTCGCATCATGCGCAGGTCGCCACCCGCGCTGAAGCCCGGATCGGCGCCCGTCAACACCACGGCACGAATGTCGTTGTCGGCGGCGAGATCTTCCAGGGCGTGGCGCAGCTGCCGGACCAGCGGTGCGGACAGGACGTTCAGGCGGTCGGGCTCGTCAAGAGTCACCACCGCACGATCACCGCTGCGGTCGACGCGAATGCGTTGCGGCGCGTCGGGGGCGTCCCCTTCTGCCACCATGCTGCGATACAAAGGCTTGCCCGTCACGAGTCCTCCTCAATTGGTCTGGCCTGCAATGCTTTCCATGCCGCATCGGCGAACATCTCGATGGCCTCGCTGTCCATGTCGGGGATCTCGCCGGTTATCCAGTAGCGGGCGTACTCCTGTGCGGGGCCGAGCCACAATGCGGCCGTGATCCCCGGTCGCATGGCTACCAGTGCGCCATAGGTGTGATGCGGTCGCCACCAGTCCCGGACGGCCGCGAAGAAGTTCCCGTTGGCCTCGCGCAGCGCGGCGCTGTCCAACCGGTCGCCGAGCAACAGCACGGCCTCACCGCGATGCGCCGCCACCCAGTCCAGATGGTTGCGGACCCCACCCCGAATCCCGTCCTCGGCGGTGGCCTGCTCGCGCAGCATCGCCAGGAAGCCGTCCTGGTATTCGGCCATGACCTGCGCGTAGACCGCGGCTGCCAGGGCGGGCTTGTCGGGAAAGTGATGGTAGAGCGATCCGACGCTCACCTCGGCCTCGCGCCGCATCTCATCGAGGGTCGGGGCGATCGTGCCTTCCGCCGCGAAACGCCGACGCGCAACCGAGATCAGCCGGTCTCGCGCACCCTTGGCCCTGGAAGCTGGCACGAGAAATACTCTAACAGAACCGAGGATTCCTCTAGAAGATCGTCATTCGGCCTGGTAGAGGATGCCGCGACCGATCGCCTCCCGTACCTCCGGCAGTGCGGCCTGCGCCAGCGCATCCGGGTCCACCCCGTGGTGGGCGGCGAGCAGCTGGATGAGGCTGCCCAGCGGCACCTCCCCTCGGCAACCGGCCAGCAGCGCGCGCAGTACCTCGTCGACTCCGATCACCGCGCCCGGACCACCCGGGCGGCGCACCGCGGCGCCGACCTGCTGCCAGCCGTCGGGTCCGGGCAGGGACTGCTCTTCGAGGAAGACCGGTGCGGTCGAGAGCCGGGCCGCCAGCAGCGCCTCGTCGGAGGTGTCGCGCAGGTAGGCCCGCCGCGCGAAGAACGCGTCCACTTCGGTTCCGGTGAGTGCCTCGTCGGCGCCGGTGATCTCCTCGAAGATCTGCTCCGGCGCTTCCCCATCGCGCGGGGCCCGCAGCGAGATCATGCCCATGCCGATGCCGGCGATGCCCTGCTCGGCGAACCAGTCGAGCCATTGCCCGCCGCGCTGCGCCTGCCGCTCAAGGTCCTCCCCGGCGTCGGCCAGCCACAGCGACACGTAGCTGACCGGATCGGCCAGTTCGCGCTGCACCACCCAGGCATGCAGGCCGGTGCCGGCCAGCCAGCCGGAGACCCGGTCGTGCCAGTCTGTGCCTTCTGGACCGTCGCGCACGATCCAGTTGGCCATGATGTGCGCCGTGCCGCCCGGCCGCAGATGGTCACCGACCTGCTCGATCAGGCTCTGGCACAACGCATCTCCGGCCAGGCCGGAGTCGCGGTAGATGTAGTCGCGGGCGCCCGAGCCCACCACGAACGGCGGATTCGACACGATCAGATCGAAACGCTCGCCGGCCACCGGTTCGAAAAGGCTGCCGTGCCGCAGATCCCACGACATGCCGCCCAACCGCGCGGTCATCGCCGCCAGTGCCAGTGCCCGCTCGTTGGTGTCGGTCGCGACGATCTCGTCGCAGTGCGCGTTCAGGTGCAGCGCCTGGATACCGCATCCGGTACCGAGGTCCAGCGCACGCCCGACGCGGTTACGGGTGACCGCCCGCGCCAGTGACACCGAGGCCCCGCCGATCCCGAGCACGTGATCGTGCCGCAGCGGCCCGCGGCGCACCGCGGCATCCTGATCGGACACCACGTAGAAATCCCGCTCCCCGTCGCTGTGCGGCCGGATGTCCAGGACGGCCCGCACCATCTCACCGCGGAACTCGAGGACACCAGTGGCGGCCAACGTCTGCAGACTCACCGACGGGAATGCCGCCTCCACCAGATCGGGTGCCTCCTCGGTCCCGAGCAGCAGCAGGCGCACCAAGACGGCCAACCGCTGCCGGTCCGCCGGGGCGGCATGGGTGACCCGCAGGACCGGCCACCACACACCACGGCCGAGCGCGGCGTTGGCCTCGGCACCCAGTAGCTCGGCCACCCCGTCCGTGGTGAACCCGGCCGATCGCAGGTCGGCACCGATCGCGTCGACAACGCCTGATGCGACGGCACCCCCAACGTCGCTCAAAACAGCCCCATCTCTTCGGGTTCGGCAGGCTCGATCAGCTCCGGGCCGTTGTTGCGGACACTGTTGACCAACCGGGACACCTCGCGGACGGCGATCCGGTCCAGGTCACCGTGACCGCGCAGCAGCCCCTCGTCGATGGGGGCGTCGGGATCCATCCACCGATCCCAGTCCGGCGCGCTGATGGTCAGCGGCATCCGATCGTGGATCTCGGCCAGCGGGCCCGCCGCATCGGTGGTGATGATCGTGCAACTGAGCAGCGGCGGCGCATCTTTCGGTGCGCCCTGCGGGCGCCAGGTGGTCCACAGCCCCGCCATGAACAGCAGCTCGCCGTCGTCGGCGTACATGTAGTAGGGCGTCTTGGCGGTCTTCTTCCCGGCCGTGCTCGCTTCGGGGTTCGGCTTCCACTCGTACCAGCCGTCCATCGGGATCAGGCAGCGCTTGTTCTTGGCGGAGTTACGGAATGCCGGTGAGCTGGTCACCTTGTCGGCGCGCGCGTTGATCAGCAGCGGACCTTTGGTGTCCGGCCCTCCGCCTTCGGCGGTCTTCACCCACGGCGGGATCAGGCCCCAGCGCATCGAGCGGACCCGGCGCGTCGACTCGTCCTCGGGCTCGGAGTGCCGCTTGACCACGCTGCTGATGGTCGTGGTGGGGGCCACGTTGTAGTTCGCCCCCGCGACGTCCTTGTCCCCTGAGCTCGCCGTGCTTGCCGTGCTTTCATCGATGGCCTGGATCTTCTGCGCCAGCAGCGCCGGGTCCGTGGTCACCGCGAAACGTCCACACATAGTGCCCATGGTTGCAGAGTCTGCGGACAAGGCAGGATATAGAGCGTGAGCGGACGTCAGGAGCAATTGGAACACTGGCCGGCTCCGTCGACGACGACCCCGGTCGACGCCACGGTGACGGTGCCCGGTTCGAAGTCTCTGACCAACCGTGCGCTCGTCTTGGCGGCGCTGGCCACTGCGCAGGGCCCCTCGAAGGTCCATGGCGCGTTGCGTAGCCGCGACACCGATCTGATGATCGACGCCATCCGCACCCTGGGCGTCACCGTGGAGCCCGCCGAAACCGGCGCCACCGAGCTGTCCGTCAGTGGCGGTATCGCACCAGCCGACGATGCCCGGATCGACTGCGGCCTGGCCGGAACGGTGTTGCGATTTCTGCCGCCCGTCGCCGCGCTGAGCGCCACCTCGGTGATGTTCGACGGGGATGAGCAAGCCCGGGCCCGGCCCATCGCCCCATTGCTCGACGCGCTGCGTGGCCTCGGCGTGGACGTCGACGGCGACGCGCTGCCGTTCGCGGTGCGCGGCCGCGGCGCCGTAGCC
This sequence comes from Mycobacterium sp. DBP42, assembly GCF_005924235.1. Classification (NCBI taxonomy): domain Bacteria; kingdom Bacillati; phylum Actinomycetota; class Actinomycetes; order Mycobacteriales; family Mycobacteriaceae; genus Mycobacterium; species Mycobacterium sp. DBP42. Next base: position 64,444 of record NZ_VCMY01000009.1, on the reverse strand, counting down.
GGCGGCACCGTCGAGATCGACGCGTCGGGCTCCTCACAGTTCGTCTCCGGATTGTTGCTGTCCGGTGCGACGTTCACCGACGGGCTGACCATCGTGCACACCGGGACCTCGGTGCCCTCCGCCCCCCACGTGGCGATGACGGTGGCGATGCTGCGCGACGCCGGTGTGCACGTCGACGACTCGGTGCCCAATCGCTGGCGGGTCTCCCCCGGACCGGTTGCCGCCCGGGGCTGGAACATCGAACCGGATCTGTCCAACTCCACGCCGTTTTTGGCCGCCGCGATCGTCACCGGCGGAACGGTGCGCATCGCCGGCTGGCCGTCGACAAGCATCCAGCCCGCCGACACGATCCTGGACCTGCTCGCCAAGGTGGATGCGACGGTCCACCAGCGTGATTCATACCTGGAAGTCAGTGGCCCCGAAGGCTACGACGGGTTTGACGCCGACCTGCACGACGTCGGCGAACTGGCCCCCACCGTCGCCGCGCTGGCCGTGCTGGCCCGCGACGGCGCGACCTCGCGGTTGCGGGGCATCGCACATCTGCGGGGCCACGAGACCGACCGGCTGGCGGCACTGACCGCCGAGATCAACGGCCTCGGCGGTGACTGCCGCGAGACCGAGGACGGCCTGTTGATCACCGCACGGCCGCTGCACGGCGGAACCTGGCGCTCGTATGCCGACCATCGGATGGCCACCGCCGGCGCGATCATCGGTCTGCGGGTGCCCGGTGTCGCGGTGGAGAACATCGCGACCACGGCCAAAACCTTGCCCGACTTCCCGTTGATGTGGGTGCAGATGCTGGCGGGCGAACCCCCTGCGAGAGGGAAGTAAACCACCTTGGGAGCGCGGGAGTACGACGAGTCCGACGTCCGGATCAGACCGGGTAAAGGCACCCGTCCGCGCACCAAGATCCGCCCCGACCACGCCGACGCCCGGTCGGCGATGGTGGTGACCGTCGACCGCGGCCGCTGGGGCTGCGCGCTGGACCGCGACCCGCACCATCGCGTGGTCGCCATGCGGGCGCGTGAGCTGGGCCGCACCCCCATCGTGGTCGGTGACGACGTCGACATCGTCGGTGACCTGTCCGGCCGGCCGGACACCCTGGCTCGCATCGTGCGCCGTGGCGAACGCCGAACTGTGTTGCGCCGCACCGCCGATGACACCGACCCAACTGAACGGGTGGTGGTCGCCAACGCCGATCAGCTGCTGATCGTGGTGGCGCTGGCCGATCCGCCGCCGCGCACCGGTTTCGTCGAGCGTGCCTTGATCGCGGCCTATGCCGGCGGGCTCAAACCAGTTCTGTGCCTGACGAAGTCCGATCTGGCCGCCCCCGAACCATTCGCCGCGCAGTTCGCGGATCTGGATCTGATGATCGTCACCGCGGGCCGGGAGGACCCGCTCGACGTTGTCGCGCCGCTGCTGGCCGATCAGGTCACGGTGTTCCTCGGACATTCCGGGGTCGGGAAGTCCACCCTGGTGAATCGTCTTGTGCCAGAGGCAGATCGAGCGACAGGCGAAGTGTCCGGGGTGGGCAAGGGCAAGCACACCTCCACCCAGTCGGTGGCACTGCCGCTCGACGGCACCGGCTGGGTGATCGACACCCCGGGCATCCGCTCGTTCGGCCTGGCCCACATCCAGCCCGACGACGTGATCCTGGCGTTCTCGGATCTGGCGGAGAGCATCGACGAGTGTCCGCGCGGGTGCGGACACATGGGCCCGCCCGCGGACCCCGAGTGCGCGCTGGATGCGCTCACCGGCCCGGCGGCTGCCCGCGTGGCGGCGGCTCGCCACCTGTTGGCGGTATTGAAGGAGAGCTGACCGCATTCGTGTACCGCTGGTCGGCACATCGCCTCGATCGGCGCCCGCGCCGCACTAGGGTCGCTGCTGTGGCTACTCATGTTCTGACCGGCAGCGCCTCCGGACTCGGCGCTGCGACCAAGAAACGGCTGGAATCCGACGGGCATCGGGTGATCGGCGTCGACCTGCGCGACGCGGACGTGAACGTGGACCTGAGCACCCCGGACGGGCGAGCGGAGGCGATCGCGAAGGTTGCCGAGCTGGCCGACGGCGGCATCGACGGATTCGTCCCGTTCGCCGGGCTGGCCGCCGCGACGGGCCGTCCGGCACACCTGCTCATCGCGGTCAACTACTTCGGTGCGATCGAGCTCTTGGAAGGCCTGCGGCCGCTGCTGGCCAACCGCGACACCGCATCGGTGGTGCTGATCAGCTCGAATTCGACCACCACTCAGCCTAATTGGCCGGTCGAGCTGGCCGAAGCCTGCTTGGCCGGCGACGAGGCGGGCGCCAACACCGTTGCCTCCACCTATGGCGATTTCGCGGCGCTGCAGGCGTACCCGGCCACCAAGGCCGCGCTGGCGTACTACGCGCGCACCAAATCTGCGGAGTACATCGCCGAGGGCATCCGGCTCAACGCGATCGCACCGGGGCTCATCGACACTCCGATGACGCAAGAAGGCCGCAAGGACCCGCTGACCGGTGCGGGAATGGAGCAGTTCCTCAAGACGATCCCGGCCGGGCGCGGCGGGCGACCTGAGGAGGTGGCCGCACTGGTCGCGTTCCTCCTCGGACCCGAGGCGGGTTACTTCGTCGGTTCGGTGGTCTTCGTCGACGGCGGCATCGACGCCGCGGTCCGCGGCAGGGACTGGCCGAAGGTGTGGGAACTCGACATGTGAGGTCAGTGCTTGGCCCTGGCCTGATCGGCCTCCGCCTGCTGCTGCTCCTGTTCGGCCTGCTGCTTGGCCGCGGCGATCGCGGCGCGCCCCTCGGGGCTGGCGGCCGAATTGCCCGGCGTCTTGGCCGTGGCCACGCCGGCGTTGCAGTTCAGGTTCAGCAGCACGGTGTCGGTGACCGGGGCGAAATCGTCGCCCTTGTGCCAGTGCGCATTCTCCGAGTGCGTCACCACGCAGTCGTCGTCGGACACCGAGTCGCCGTCGCGGGTGGCCACGACGCCCTTCATCCCGGCGTCGGCCAGCGACGATTGCACATCGGAGTACTTCTGGCCCGCATAGTCGTCGGCCGCGGCGACGCCGGTGGCCAACCCGCCCAAGGGCACCGACGAGGCCCCGAGCACCACGGCGGCCACCAGCATCTTCTTCACGGGCAAGAGGTTATGAGCGGCGACTGCCAGCGAGCTGTGCGTCCAACGTGAACTTGTTGTCGATTTTTCAGCGAATCATCGACAACAGGTTCACGTTCGTCACAGGGCTACTTGCGCCGCCAGCCCCGCACGGTCGCGATGGCCGTCTTCAAGCCGCGACGACGTCCGGTGTTGGGATCGGTGACGCCGTAGCCCTCGAGCTCGGTGAACATCCGCTCGCTGCGGGTTTCGGGCGCGTTGTCGGCCGTGTCCTTCAGGAACCGGTCCGGCAGCGACAGCTTGGCGATGGTGCGCCAGGTCTTGCCGTACTGCACCAGGAAGGGACCCGTGGTGTAGGGCAGGTCGTACTTGTCGCACAGCGCCCGTACCCGGACCGCGATCTCGGCGTACCGATTGCTCGGCAGATCCGGGAACAGGTGGTGCTCGATCTGGTAGCTCAGGTTGCCGCTCATGAAGGCCAGCGCCGGACCCGAGTTGAAGTTGGCGCTGCCGAGCATCTGGCGCAGGTACCACTGGCCACGGCTTTCACCGACCATGTCGGTTTTGGTGAATTTCTCTGCACCATCGGGGAAATGGCCGCAGAAGATCACCGCGTTGGCCCAGACGTTGCGGATGACGTTGGCCACCGCATTGGCCTTCAAGGTGGACTTGAAGGTGGCGCCGGGCGACAACGACGTGAGCGCCGGCCAGACCACGTAGTCCTTGGCCAGCTGGTGGCCGGCCTTGACGCCGAACTCACGTACCCGGACCAGCGTCGCGTTGCGGTTGTCGCGGCCCTTGAAGATCTTGCCGAGCTCCAGGTGCTGCAACCCGACGCCCCACTCGAAGCCGATCGCGAGAAGGGTGTTGAAGAGCAGGTTGCCGTAGAGGTTGAACGGCTTCCACTTGGCATCCCGGGTCACGCGGATGACGCCGTAGCCCACGTCGTCGTCCATGCCGAGGATGTTCGTGTACTTGTGATGCATGAAGTTGTGGGTGAACCGCCAGTGCTTGGACGCCCCGCTCATGTCCCACTCCCACGACGAGGAGTGAATCTCGGGATCGTTCATCCAGTCCCACTGGCCGTGCATGGTGTTGTGGCCGATCTCCATGTTCTCGATGATCTTGGCCACGCCCAGGGTGATGGTGCCTGCCCACCAGGCGGAACGCTTCGAGCTTGCCGCGAGCATGACGCGGCCGGCGACGTCGAGGGCGCGTTGCGCCGCGATGGTGCGGCGGATGTAGCGCGCATCGCGCTCGCCTCGGGAGTCTTCGATGTCTTGCCGGATCGCGTCGAGTTCGATGCCCAGGTTCTCCACATCGGCATCGGTGAGATGCGCGAATGCGGGAACGTCGGTAATTGCCATCGTCAGCCTCCTCTCAATTACCTACGGTAGCGTAACCTACGATTCCGTAGGTTACTAGCCAGTAAACCCTTAGACGTCCAGCACACAGTCACCGGATGCGGCGGAAACGCATGTCTGGATCCGGGTGCCCGGATCATGCTCGACGCCGGTGCGCAGATCACGCACATGCCCCTCGACCAGGCCCACGACACACGACTGGCAGATCCCCATCCGGCAGCCGAACGGCATCTGGATCCCGACCTGCTCCCCCGCGTCCATCAACGGCGTCGCGCCGTCGACGGTCACCTCCTTGCCACTACGTTCAAATGTCACGGTGCCCCCGGCGCCGTGCGGAGCGGCCCGCGACACCGCGAACCGTTCCAGATGCAGGCGCTCGGCGACACCGGCCGCCGCCCACACCCGCTCGGCGTCGTTGAGCATGCCTTCGGGCCCACATGCCCACACCTGGCGCTCATGCCAATCGGGAACCACCTCGCCGAGCCGCTCCAAGTCAAGCCTGCCTTCGGTCCGGGTACTGCGCAACCGCAGCCGGTAACCGGGATGCGCATCGTGCAGCGCCGCGAGCTCAGCGCCGAACATCACATCGGATTCCGTTGGCGCACTGTGCACATGCACGATGTCGGTGATCTGGTCGCGCCGCACCAGGGTGCGCAACATCGACATCACCGGGGTGATGCCCGAACCCGCCGTCACGAACAACACCGACGCCGGCGCCGGATCGGGCATGACGAAGTTGCCCTGCGGCGCGGCCAACCGCACCACGGTTCCCGGACGCAGGCCGTCCACCAGGTGGGTCGACAGGAACCCCTCGGGCATCGCCTTGACGGTGATCGCAATGGTGCGTGCACCCGCCGCGGAGGCCTTCTCCGGTGTCGAGGTGAGCGAATACGACCGCCAGCGCCAGCGCCCGTCGATCAGCACACCGATACCGACGTACTGGCCGGGCTCATAGTCGAAAGAGAATCCCCAGCCCGGTTTGATCACCAATGTCGCCGAGTCGGAGGTTTCCTGCCGAACCTCGACCACCCGGCCGCGCAACTCGCGCGCCGACCACAACGGGTTGGCCAGCTTGAGGTAGTCGTCGGGCAGCAGCGGAGTTGTCACCTGACCGACGATCCGGCGCACGATGTTCCATGCGGGGCGGCGCTCGGCGCCGGCGATGGTCGGCCTGACGGTGTCGGCCACACTGGCCGAGACCTTGATCGAGTTCTTGGCCATAAACCTACGGTACCGTAGGTTACCCGGCCGTAGCCAGTCGTCCGTCCGCCTTCGCAGGTCGGGACGCCAAGATGTGTTCCTACGTTTGCCCCTCGGCAACCACGCGGGTTTGTCTGGTCAGAGCAGTTCGAGCAGGAACGGCAATTCCTGAGGGGCGTACCACGCGAGGTCGTGATCCTGGGCGTCACCCACCGTGAGTTCGGCATCCTCGTCGCCCAGATCCGCGTCGTCGATGACGTCGACGGCGGCCAGCACCGCCGGCTCTGCGTCGGCGTTGTCGACGTACACCGCGACGACGGCATCGATCGGCAACGGCCCGGACAGCCGAACGACGGCGTCGTCGAGGTCGGGACGGGCAGTTACCGCTTCGGCGTCGGCCACCACCACCGCCCGGCGCGGAGGCAGATCCGCGTCCGAACCCAGCCCCGCGAGCAACCGCAGCGAAGCCAGGGCAGCCTCACGCAACGCCACCTCGGCGAGTTCGTCGTCGTCACCCTCGGCGTAGCCCTCACGCAAGGTGGGGGTGACAGCGAAGGCCGTCCCGTTCACCGCGAACAGCGACCGGTCGGCAACGAGCTGCTGCAGCATCGCGAGAGTGCCCGGGACATACACGCGCATGGTGAACGAGGCTAGACGTATTCAGAGGCCGGCCGCCAACCTGAACGCCTTGGACTATGGTCGATCGATATGTCGGACGTCGAAGTGAGTGGCATCAGGGGAGCATTCCGGAGCCTGAAGACCCCCGTCTTCGTACCTGCCTCGATCATCATCATCGGGCTGATCGTGTTCTCGGCGGCCTACGCCGGCGTTGCAGAAGAAGCGTTTACCCAGCTCAACGCTGCGATCACCGACACCGTCGGCTGGTGGTACATCCTCATCACCACCGGCTTCATCCTGTTCGCCGCGTACTGCGGGTTGTCGCGCATCGGCCACATCCGGCTCGGCCGCGACAACGAGAAGCCGGAATTCGGGTTCTTCTCGTGGCTGGCGATGCTGTTCAGCGCGGGGATGGGGATCGGTTTGGTGTTCTACGGCGCCGCCGAGCCGCTGACGCACTATGCCAACCCGCCCGCCTCGCGGGGAATTCCGGGACTCACCGATCAGGCCGCCAACCAGGCCATGGCCCTTACGCTGTTCCACTGGGGGCTGCACGCGTGGGGCATCTACGTCGTGGTGGGCCTCGGCATGGCCTACATGACGTACCGACGGGGTCGGCCCTTGACCGTTCGATGGCTGCTCGAGCCGCTGCTGGGCCGGCAACGGGTCGAAGGACCGATCGGCCACGCTGTCGATGTCATCGCAATCGTGGGCACACTTTTCGGAGTCGCGACTTCGCTCGGCTTCGGCATCACCCAGATTGGTGCCGGCCTGCAGTACCTGGGCTGGATCGAGCTGAACAACTGGTGGACCGTCGGCATGATCACCGTCATCACCGGAATCGCGACATTCTCGGTGGTTACCGGCGTCAACAAGGGACTGAAGTGGCTGTCCAACATCAACATGACGCTGGCGACCGCACTCGCCGCCTTCGTGTTGCTGCTCGGCCCCACGCTGTTCCTGCTGCAGGCGTGGATCCAGAACCTGGGGACCTACATCCAGTCACTGCCCGAGCTCATGCTGCGGACCGCTCCGTTCTCCGATGGCGCATGGCTCGGCCAGTGGACCATCTTCTACTGGGGTTGGTGGATCAGCTGGGCGCCCTTCGTCGGAATGTTCATTGCCAGGATTTCTCGCGGCCGCACCATCCGAGAGTTCGTTGCGGGCGTGTTGTTGATTCCCACCGTGATCGGGTCGTTGTGGTTCACCATCTTCGGCGACTCGGCGATCCTCCGTCAGCGCGACGAGGGTGACATGCTCGTGGACGGCAAGGTAGACACCAACACCGCATTGTTCCGCTTGCTCGATGGCCTGCCACTGGCCGTCGCAACGAGCGTGATCGCCGTGCTCGTCATCGTGTTCTTCTTCGTGACGTCGTCGGACTCCGGCTCGCTGGTGATCGACATCCTGTCCTCCGGCGGCGAATTGGACCCGCCCAAGGCCACGCGGGTCTACTGGGCAGTGCTGGAAGGGGTCGCAGCCGGAGTTCTGCTCATCGTCGGTGGTGCGGGTTCTCTGACCGCACTACAGACAGCCTCGATCGCGACTGCGCTGCCCTTCTCGATCGTGATGGTCATCGCGTGCTGGGCGATGCTACGCGCGTTCCATTACGACGTGGCCACCACACCGCAACTGCTGCAGATCTCCCAACCCGACCACGTGGCCACCTCCCAACGCCACCCACGTCACGACGTTTCGGCCACGTTGGCCGGCCTGTTCGCGGTGCGCAGCGTGGATGCCGATACGTACGAAGTCCATCCGGAGACGGGCGCCATCGTGATCGCCGACCCCGAAGACCCGTTGGGAGGCGAGGTTTTCGACACCGAGGAGTTCAGGCTGTCGGCCGAGGCGCAGCGCACCAACGGCGAGCAGCCGTCGGAGAATGACGCCAACACGTCGTAGCAACGAGCTGGCGACCATCGCTACTTGGCAGCCTCCAACAACTCTTCGAGAGATTCCCGCAGAAGGCTGGGCAGGACGTCGACGTCGCTCATCGCGTCCCGATCGGCGTTGATCCCGAAGTACAACTGGCCGTCGTATGAAGTGACCCCGATCGCCAGCACTTGGTTCTGCAGCAACGGCGGCACCGCATAGGTCTCCAACAGCTTCGTGCCCGCGATGTACATCTGTTTCTGCGCCCCGGGCACGTTGGTGATCAGCAGGTTGAACAACCGCGCCGAAAACCCTGTCGCCACTCGAATACCCATGGCATGCAATGTCGGCGGCGCGAACCCGGACAGCGTGACGATCGTGCGCGCGTCGACCAGGCTGGCGGCGGCGGAATGCGATTCGGTGGCATGGGCGATCTGCGACAGCCGCACCACGGGGTTGCCCTCACCGACCGGGAGATCGACCAGGAACGGCGAGACCTCGCTGATCGCCTGCCCTGGTCCCGAGGAATCCAGTTCGGCGTCGGGATATACCGACATCGGTGCCATGGCCCGGACGGTGGTGGTCGGGGTCACCGGCTCCCCGCGGGACAGCAGCCAGTTGCGCAGCGCGCCGGCGACGACCGCCAGCACGACGTCGTTGATGTCGCAGTTGTAGCGGGCGCGCACCAGCCGGTAGTCCTCCAACCGGTGCTGGTCCACCGAGAACCGGCGGTTGCGCGAAACCCGTGTGTTGAGCGGGCTGCTGGGCGCGGTGCCGCGCGCGACCGTGCGGGCCACGTCGGCCACCCGCCGGCCCACCGCGGCCAGTTCGCTGGCATTCGTGGCCACCTCGGTCACGGTGTCCCGCAGGGCGGCCAGCTGGCTGGTCGGCCGCGCGATCCACTCACCGATCGCACCGAGCACCAATTGCCGGTCGCTGGGTTCGCGGGCCGGAATCCAGATGTCCTCGCCGAACTCCGGTGGCTTCTGGGTGCGGTCGGCGATGACGTGGCCGATCTCCAGCGCGGTCATCCCGTTCACCAGCGCCTGGTGCGTCTTCGTGTAGATCGCGATGCGGTTCTTGGCCAGCCCTTCGACCAGATACATCTCCCACAACGGCCGCGTTCGGTCCAACGGCCTCGACCCCAACCGGGCGATCAGATCATGCAGCTGCGCATCGCTGCCCGGCGACGGCAGCGCGGAGCGCCGGATGTGGTAGGTGATGTCGAAATCCCGGTCGTCCACCCACACCGGCCGGGCCAGGCCCAACGTCACCTCGCGTACCTTCTGCCGGTAACGCGGAATCTGCGGCAAACGGCGCTCGACGGTCTCGAGCAGGGATTCATAACTCAAGCCGGCCCGCGGCTTGCGCAGGATCGACAAGGATCCGACGTACATGGGCGTAGCGGTGTTCTCCAGGTGGTAAAACGCTGCGTCGGACGCCGACAGCCTGCTCACCATTCGGCGCCAACCTCCCCTTCTGCTCCCCTTGAACCCCGTCACGTTAACTGGCGATCCGGCCACCGCGCATCACGGGTACCGCCATGCGTCAATTTCACCCACGCCGCCACGCAATCGGGTAACCGTTCCCGCGCCAACCCATGCATGGCAAGCACCGGATTATCCGTGCGTCCGGCGCGGCGAACACGTGCGATCATGGGTAGGTCTGCACCTCTCCAGCAGATGTCGTCCGTCATGCCGACCGCTGGAGGCTGCCCGTGCCCATCTCGAAGCTCGCCGAACAATCCGCCCGTACACGTTCTGTCCGCCCGCCGATGATCGCTCCGGTGATCGACTTCGAGCCGCCCGCGCTGCCGCTGGTGGCGTCGGGACCGATGTCGGTGCCGGCACCAGCGGGTTCGACGTGCCCGGCTCCCACCGTGCTGCGCGGGCACACCGCGCGCCGGTTGCGGCTGGTCTCCCCTGAGCCGGATCGGCAATTGCCGCCCGGCGCCGCGCAATTCGCTGACATGGCACTGCGTCGAGTCCTTGAGGTCGTCGACCGGCGCAGGCCTCCGGCCCAGTTGAGGTCGTTCATGAGCCAGCTGCTGCTCGACGCGGTCATCGCGGCCGCCAAACCGCGCCACCCCACGGCGGCGAGTCTGCGCCGGGTGGGGCTGCGTCCGGCAGCCTCATCCGAGGCCGCCGAGCTGTTCGCCACCTACACGCGTGGCGCACGGGTGCGCGCCATCGCCGGGCGGATCGAATTACGCAGTGGCCGTTGGCAACTCACTGCGCTGCAGTTGGGCTAACCCTTGCGGTGCGACTTGGACGGCCGGCCGGTCTTGGCCTGCTTGCGGGCAGCTTCGCGGCGCTCACGCCGGGTGCCGCCCGACGGTGCGGAGTGCCGCCCCCCGCCGGAGCGCTGCACCTCCGCCGTACCGTCCTCCGCCGGACCGGTGTAGGTCAGCGGAGGAGCCTCGTTGTCGATCCCCTTCGCGCGCAACGCCGGCGCGGGACGCTCCTTGGTGGCCACCGCACCCGACTCCGAGTCAGCCGCTGTGGTTTCGCCGGCCTTTGCCGCGGCAGCCGCCGCGAACTCGGCCAGCCCGCTGGGTGCGGCCACCGGCGCGACTTTGGCGCTTGGGGCAGCCGGCGCGGCCTCGACCTGGACGTTGAACAGGAAGCCCACCGACTCCTCTTTCAAGCCGTCGAGCATGGCGACGAACATGTCGTAGCCCTCGCGCTGGTACTCCACCAGTGGGTCGCGCTGGGCCATCGCACGCAGGCCGATGCCCTCCTTGAGGTAGTCCATCTCGTAGAGGTGTTCGCGCCACTTACGGTCGATCACGTTGAGCAGCACGTTGCGCTCCAGCTGCCGCATCGCGCCCTCGCCGGCCAGCTCCTCGAGCTGCTTCTCACGCTCGGCGTAGGCGCGGTCGGCATCTTTGATCAACGCGTCGAGCAGCTCGTCGCGGGTCAGCTCACCGGGCTCACCGACCGCGTTGGAGTCGATCAGGTCATGGTGGTCGATGCCGACCGGGTACAGCGTCTTGAGTGCCTCCCACAGTTTGGCCAGATCCCAGTCCTCGGCGTAGCCCTCGGCCGTCGCGCCGTCGACGTATGCGGTGATGACGTCGACGAGCATGTCGTGGGCCTGCTCCTGGAGGTTCTCACCCTCCAGGAGCATCCGCCGTTCCTTGTAGATGACCTTGCGCTGCTGGTTCATCACCTCGTCGTACTTGAGGACGTTCTTGCGGACCTCGAAGTTCTGCTGCTCGACCTGAGTCTGGGCGCTCTTGATGGCGCGAGTCACCATCTTGGCCTCGATCGGCACGTCGTCGGGCAGGTTGAGCCGGGTGAGCAGCGATTCGAGGGTGGCACCGTTGAAACGTCGCATCAGCTCGTCGCCCAGCGAGAGGTAGAACCGGGACTCACCGGGGTCGCCCTGGCGACCCGAGCGGCCGCGCAGCTGGTTGTCGATACGACGCGACTCGTGGCGTTCGGTGCCCAGCACGTACAGCCCGCCCGCCTCGACGACTTTCTCGGCCTCCTTGCCGGCCTCTTCCTTGATGGTCGTGAGGGTCTCGTCCCAGGCGGCCTCGTACTCCTCGGGCGTCTCCACCGGGTCCAAGCCCTTTTCCCGCAGCCGCTTGTCGGCCAGGAAGTCGGCGTTGCCGCCGAGCACGATGTCGGTACCGCGGCCGGCCATGTTGGTGGCGACGGTGATGGCGCCGAGCCGGCCGGCCTCGGCGATGATGTTCGCCTCCTGCTCGTGGTACTTCGCGTTGAGCACGTTGTGCGGGATCTTGCGCTTGGTGAACTGCCGGGACAGGTACTCGGAGCGCTCCACGCTGGTGGTACCGATCAGGACCGGCTGGCCCTTCTCGTACCGCTCGGACACATCGTCGACGACCGCGATGTACTTGGCTTCCTCGGTCTTGTAGATCAGGTCGGACTGATCGGCGCGGACCATCGGCTTGTTGGTCGGGATCGTCACCACGCCCAGCTTGTAGATCTCGTGCAGCTCGGCGGCCTCGGTCTCGGCCGTACCGGTCATGCCGGACAGCTTGTTGTAGAGGCGGAAGTAGTTCTGCAGCGTGATGGTGGCCAGCGTCTGGTTCTCGGCCTTGATCTCGACGTGTTCCTTGGCCTCGATCGCCTGGTGCATGCCCTCGTTGTAGCGGCGGCCCAGCAGCACACGGCCGGTGAACTCGTCGACGATGAGCACCTCACCGTCACGGACGATGTAGTCCTTGTCGCGCTGGAACAACTCCTTGGCCTTGATGGCGTTGTTGAGGTAACTGACCAGCGGCGAGTTGGCGGCTTCGTAGAGGTTCTCGATGCCCAGCTGGTCCTCGACGAACTCCACACCCAGCTCGTGCACACCGATGGTGCGCTTGCGGATGTCGACCTCGTAGTGGACGTCCTTCTCCATCAGCGGAGCGAGCCGGGCGAACTCGGTATACCAGTTCGACGCACCGTCGGCCGGGCCCGAGATGATCAGCGGGGTGCGGGCCTCGTCGATCAGGATCGAGTCGACCTCGTCCACGATGGCGAAGTTGTGGCCACGCTGGACCATGTCGTCGACCGAATGCGCCATGTTGTCGCGCAGGTAGTCGAAACCGAACTCGTTGTTGGTGCCATAGGTGATGTCGGCGGCGTAGGCGGCACGGCGTTCCTCGGGGGTGAGCCCGGACAGGATCACGCCCACCTCCAGGCCGAGGAACCGGTGGACGCGGCCCATCCACTCGCTGTCACGTTTGGCCAGGTAGTCGTTGACCGTGACGACGTGGACACCCTCGCCGCTGAGCGCGTTGAGGTAGGCGGGCAGCACCGCGGTCAGGGTCTTGCCCTCACCGGTCTTCATCTCGGCGACGTTGCCGAAGTGCAGGGCCGCGCCGCCCATGATCTGGACCTCGAAATGCTTTTGGGACAGCACCCGCCAGGCGGCTTCACGGGCGACGGCGAACGCCTCGGGCAGCAGGTCGTCGAGGTCCTCTCCGTCCGCGAGCCGCTTCTTGAACTCGTCGGTCTTGGCTCGCAGCTCGGCGTCGGTGAGCTTCTCCATGTCGTCGGACAAGGTGTCGACATAGTCGGCCACCTTCTTGAGGCGCTTGACCATGCGGCCTTCACCGAGACGGAGCAACTTCGACAGCACGCTATTTCCCCTGTGGGTTCGATGGATCCCATGGTCGGGATCGGTCGGGCTTGTTGGCCTCCATCGTAGGTGACCGGTAGAAGTCGCTGGTTCTGCCGGCGCGAAGAAACAAAACCGCACCCCGGAAAGCTCCGAGGTGCGGTTTTGATTGTCCGGCCCTGGCCGGGAAGCGTCAGGCCAGGCGGATCAACCCGTAGTCGTAGGCGTGACGGCGGTAGACCACCGACGGCCGGTCACTCTCCTTGTCGTGGAACAGGAAGAAATCGTGCCCCACCAGCTCCATCTCGTAGAGGGCGTCGTCGACGGTCATCGGTTTCGCCGGGTGTTCCTTGGTCCGCACGATCCGGCCCGGCTCGTGGTCCTCGAGACCATCTGCCAATCCGGCATCGGCCGTCGCCATCGGCTGCTGCTCGAACAGCGTCTCGTGCGCGGTCGCTTCGGCCAGCGAAACCGGGGTCTTGTCGCCGTAGTGGATCTTGCGGCGGTCCTTGCCCTTGCGCAATCTGCTCTCGAGTTTGCCCGCCGCCGACTCCAGGGCAGCGTAGAAACTGTCCGCGCACGCCTCACCACGGACCACCGGGCCACGGCCCCGGGCCGTGATCTCGACGTGCTGGCAGTTTTTGCGCTGACGACGGTTGCGTTCGTGGTCGAGTTCGACATCGAACAAGTAGATGGTGCGGTCGAACCGCTCCAGGCGCGACAACTTCTCCGAGACGTAGATACGGAAATGGTCTGGAACTTCGACGTTTCGACCCTTGACCACAACCTCTGCGTTCGGCTCCGGGGTGGTGTCGCCGACCTTCTCGTCGGGGTCGACCACCATGGTGGCACTTGTGTCCGGGGAATGGGTTGACATACTCGGCAACTCGTTTCTCTCAGTTGTCACACGCATCACGCGTGCCCTGCTTATCAACGAATCGGAATGTGCCGATGGGCCGGAAAGTTTGCTCCACCCAACGGCGCAAGGTGTCGGGTACTCACCTCCTACCGTTTGGCAGTGAAGTGGCGCTGCGTATCTTCGAGCGCCGCCGTGAGTGGTTCACGGGTCGTTGCTGCCGACGGTAGTCCGTGTTCACCCACTCGTGCCACCAATTTCAAATACGCGTTCTCAGTTCTTCACGCGGGTTTGATCACAGCGAAACGATCCGTACGTCAGGCGTGCGAAATCGCCAGTACAGCGGACACCCGCGCGCCGGCTCGAGTGAGCATCCGCACCGATTCGGCCGCCGTCGCCCCGGTGGTGACGATGTCGTCGACCAGTAGCACCTCACCGCAGACCGGCGTGATCAGACGCACCCGACCGGCGATGTTGCGCTGACGTGCGGCGCCCGACAGGCCCACCGAATCACGCACCCACGGGCGCAGTCGCAGCGCCGGCACCACATGCACACCGGGCAGACCGGAGACCGCCGCCCTCGCAATCCTGCCGACCGGGTCGCCGCCGCGGCGACGAGCTGCCGCCCGCCGTGTCGGCGCCGGCACGACAGTCACCGGCGTGCCGACGATGCCCCAGGTCAGCAGGTGTTGCAGGCCTTCGCTGAGGGCGGCCGCCAACGGCGCCACAAGGTCCGTGCGCCCCTTTTCTTTGACCGCGACGATCGCGCGCCTGCGGGTACCGGCGTGGCGTCCGAGCGCAAACACCGGGACTTCGGGGTCGGTGCGCGGGGTGAGCAGGTGCGGCTCGTCGTCATCCACCCCGAGGTGTGCGGCGCACGACGCACACCACCGGGTGGATGGCGCGCCGCAGCCACCACATTCCAGCGGCAGGATGAGATCGAGCATGCCGGCAGTCTGCGCTCCGCCTGTGACAACGCCAGGTGCAGTTTCGCCGCTTTCCACCTGCGGGTCGCGGATCCACGGGTGGCACAGCCATTCGGTGGAAAACGGCGCTTCGGGCGCGGGACGGATCCGGCTCAGCCGGGCAGCACCGGCAACGAGCCGGGGACCATCAGCGGGCGCACGTCGACCCAGCCGGGGTTGTCCTGGCTCGCCGACGCCGACAACTGCATCACACCGCGTTGGTCGGCCACATAGACCGTCGACGGATTGGCTGCCACGGTGCCCACCGGGACCACCAGATTGCGGCTCGGCCCATCCGAATTCACTCCGTCGAGATTCACATACGAGACGGGGTGGGCCGGATCGGTCCGGCTGACCACGATGTCGTCTCCGGTCCGCCAGGACAGCGACACCACGCTGTTGCCCAGACCGAAGCCGAGACGCCGCGGATAGGTGAGCAGGAATTGGCCTTCGGGAGTGCGCTCGATCCCCGCCAGGATCACCTGACCGCCGATCACCATGGCCGCACGGGTGCCGTCACGCGAGAGTTGCAACTCGGTGATCGGCCCCGGGTAACGGCTCGCCACCGCGCCGACGTCAACCGGAATACGCGCCGGCACGCCCGACGCGTCGCGGATGGCCCGCACCACGTTGGCGTTGTCGACCACCACCCACACGGCGTCGTCGAGCGACCAACTGGGCCGGGTCAAGGTACGACCCTCGATGGCCTTGGCGGTGGGTCCGCCCAGCGGCCCCATCCACAGCGAGGCGGCGGTGGCTTCGGGCGCGTCGGGCAACACCACGACCGAGGCCGCGTCCTGGCCATTGCGCGACACCGAGGCCGACATCTGGTTGGGCGCCGAGCCGAATGCTCCGGGCACCCCGGTGGTGTGCTGTCCGTCGACGGCCACCAGCGAGCCACCCACGAGCGCATGCAAACCGGCTGCCGCACCGGGCACGGCCCCCGGGTCGGTCGCGGCGACGTCGGAGGTTTCCCAGCCGTCGGCAAACCGGTCGTCCAGTGGGGCGCCATCGGCGTTGATCACGTAGGGACCGCTGATCCCGGCCCGCGACAGGGTCCAAATGATCTGCGCGGCAAGCAGTTGACGACTGTGCGGATCGGTGGTCGAGAGGTTGTCGAGGTCGATACGGGCGCCACCGTAGCCGCGGCCCACCCCGGTCTTGCCGCCGTCGGCGCGGGTGACCGGGCCACGCATCCGCAGCGGTTCGTCGAGCAGGTTGCGCACAGACCTGGCCATCTCCGGACGCGGCCCGGACACGAGCTTGGAGATCAGTTCGGTCGCGAGTTGGTCAGGATCGGAGACCGCGACATAGCGCGGATCGGGCACGACCGTGGTTCCGGTCGGGTCGACGAAATAGAGGGTATTTCGCTTGTAGGTCGACTGAAACTGTTGCCAGTCGAGGAATACGCCGTTGGGCAGCCGGTCGATACGCCAGCCGGCAGGGGTTTGGACGAGCTCGATCGGACCGGGATCGGGCAGCGCACCCTCCCCCGTCTCGAACACGCCCATGTCGGACAGCGATCCCAGGATGTCGGCCTGCATGTTCACCGAAACCCGGTCCGAGGTACGGGTTTCGGTGAACACCACGCGGTCGAGCAGCAGCGCGCTACCGGCGTCGTCCCAGGCACTGGAAGCCGACTCGGTAAGGAACTGCCGGGCCGCAAGATGCCGGTTGGCGGGATCGGCAGTGGCCTTGAGGAATTCGCGCAGCAGCACATCGGGATCCATCCCGGGCGCCGGCTTGGGCAAGTTCGGCGGCGCCGGTTTGTCGACCGTGCCGATGGCCTGCGGGGAGGACGAATTCGGGATTCCCGCACAGCCGGACACCAGCACTACCAGACCGACGATCACCACCGTCAGCAGGCGCTTCACACGCTCTCCTCCGCATGCTCGCGGTCTCGGTTGGGACGCTGCCGCTGTTTCTGCTGCGGTGCAACAGGTTTGAGTGGCAACGGGCTGGTGGTCACCTTGTGCCCACGCACCAGCGGCAGTGTCAGGCGGAAGCAGGCCCCCTTGCCCGGTTCGCCCCACGCCTCCAGCCGGCCCTGGTGCAGGCGTGCGTCCTCGATGCTGATGGCCAGACCCAGGCCGGTACCACCGGAACGACGGACCCGCGAGGGGTCCGACCGCCAGAACCGGCTGAACACCAGCTTCTCCTCGCCGGGGCGCAATCCGACGCCGTAGTCGCGCACGGTGACGGCCACGGTGTCCTCGTCGGCGCCCATCCGGATACGCACGGGTTTGCGTTCGGCGTGGTCGATGGCGTTGGCGATGAGGTTGCGCAGGATCCGCTCCACCCGGCGGGGATCCACCTCGGCGATCACCTCGTCGGCGGGCATGTCGACGTCGAGCTCCACCTCGGCGTCGGCAGCCAGGTGCCCGACGTTGTCCAGCGCGCTCTGCACCGTGGAGCGCAGGTCGACCGACTCCACCGAGAGCTCGGCCACACCGGCGTCGTGGCGGGAGATCTCGAGCAGGTCGGCCAGCAGGGTCTCGAAGCGGTCCAGTTCGTTGACCATCAGTTCGGTGGAGCGCCGCAATGCGGGGTCGAGATCCTCACTGTGGTCGTGGATCAGGTCAGCCGCCATACGCACCGTGGTCAACGGGGTGCGCAGTTCGTGACTGACGTCAGAAGTGAAGCGGCGCTGCAGGTTACCGAATTCTTCGAGCTGCTGGATCTGGCGCGACAAGCTCTCGGCCATGTCGTTGAACGACACCGCCAGCCGGGCCATGTCGTCCTCGCCACGCACCGGCATCCGCTCGGTGAGGTGACCTTCGGCGAACCGCTCGGCGATCCGCGAGGCCGACCGCACCGGTTGCACGATCTGGCGGGCCACCACGAGAGCGATCGCGGCCAGCAGGCCCAACAGCACGACGCCACCGGTTGCCATGGTGCCGCGAACCAACGAGA
This sequence comes from Mycobacterium sp. DBP42, assembly GCF_005924235.1. Taxonomy (NCBI): domain Bacteria; kingdom Bacillati; phylum Actinomycetota; class Actinomycetes; order Mycobacteriales; family Mycobacteriaceae; genus Mycobacterium; species Mycobacterium sp. DBP42. The sequence continues at coordinate 46,480 of NZ_VCMY01000009.1, read as the reverse complement.
TGGTGCTCTCTTCGTTGTTCAGCGGAAAGATCAGGTACAGCTCAAGATTCGGCACCGACGACGACGCCGGGCTACCGACGATCAGCGCCGGCCCGGAAAACGCATCGGTGGTCACCGTGGCGTACTGATAGCTGACCTGTCCGGCTTTGACGAAGTCGCGCAACGCTTTCGGCACCTGCTGTACCGGCCCGGCCGCCGCGGCTTCGCGCGGGCCGTCGCCGGGGACGATGAGGACCGCGTCGAACGCGCCGGCCACGTCGGCGCGCGCATCGGCCTTGCGATCGATCAACGTGTTGCGGGCCAGTTGCAGGCTGCTGTCGAGGGAGCGACTTTCCTCACCGCCGACGATGCCGCCGACCGTGACGCGGGCCCGCTCCACCTCCTCGGTGGCAGCCTTGACCTTGACCTCCAGGATCCGGTCGGTGATCTGACTGGTCAGCACGAAACCGAGGACCAGGATCACGGCGAGCGAAAGCCCCAATGTCAGAGTGACCACCCGCAGTTGCAGCGAACGTCGCCACACCAAGCTCAGCGCCCTACCGAGCGTCCCCAATCCGCGCAACAGTGGGCCGGAACCTCCCCAGCGCCCACGGATGCGCCGCCTGGAGCTGAAGATCACGGGGGTCCGGCCTTGTATCCCACTCCTCGAACGGTCAACACCACCTGCGGGTTCTCCGGGTCCTTCTCAACCTTGGCCCGCAACCGCTGGACATGCACGTTCACCAAACGGGTGTCAGCGGGGTGGCGATATCCCCACACCTGTTCGAGCAGCACATCACGAGTAAACACCTGGCGCGGTTTGCGTGCCAGCGCCACGAGCAGGTCGAACTCCAGCGGCGTCAGCGAAATCTGCTCACCCTGGCGGGTCACCTTGTGGGCCGGCACGTCGATCTCGACGTCGTTGATCGACAGCAGCTCGGCAGGCTCGTCCTCGTTGCGGCGCAGCCGTGCGCGCACGCGTGCGACCAGCTCCTTCGGCTTGAACGGCTTCATCACATAGTCGTCGGCGCCGGATTCCAGGCCCAGCACCACGTCGACGGTGTCGGTCTTGGCGGTCAGCATGACGATGGGCACGCCGGAATCGGCACGCAGCACACGGCACACGTCGATCCCGTTCATGCCGGGCAGCATCAGGTCCAACAGGACCAGATCGGGCCGCAGTTCACGTACCGCGGTGAGCGCCTGGCTGCCATCGCCGACGACTGCGGTGTCGAATCCTTCACCACGCAAGACGATGGTGAGCATCTCGGCCAGCGATGGGTCGTCATCGACGACAAGGATCCTTTGCCTCATGGTGTCCATGGTGTCACCAGATCGCGACAAAACCCGGGTACCACACGCGGGTTTCTCCGCTTTATCTGCTGCTTAGCCGACTTGCCAGGGCTGCGGGGTCCACTTCCGGACCCGCGACGGCCCATCGACCGCACCAGTCGGCGGATGCCAGCGCGGCGTAGACCTCGCCCGTGCGCTGCTGCAGGCCGCCGTCGCGCTCATAGGCGTCCCTGGCCCGATCCGCTTCGGTGTTGGCACGGTGCTCGGCCCGCTGGGCGGCAAGCTCGGTCGGTACGTCCAGCAGCACCTGCCAATCCGGCGGGGGAATTTTCAGCCGCCCGAACTCGAGCTCACGCACCCACTGGACCACCTCGCCCTCGGCGTGCTGATGTAGGCGAGCTGCGCTGTAGGCGGCGTTCGAAGCCACATAGCGGTCCAGGATGACGACGTCGTAGGCCGCCAGCAGATGCTCGATCTCCTCACGGGCCCCGGCCCGGTCCAAGGCGAACAAGGTGGCCATCGCATAGACCGAGTCGGCCAGGTCGCCATGGGCCCCGTGCAACGCCTCGGCGGCCAGATCGGCGGGCGCCGACCGGTGATAGCGCGGGAATGCCAAGCTGCCCACGGACAGGTGGGCGACCTCGAAAGCCGCCCGCAGGCCATCGGTCAACGTACGTTTGCCTGCGCCGTCCACACCCTCGATCGCTATGAGCACAGTGGCAGCGTAATCGGCGCGTAGCGCCCATCCTCTATTCGCCGCTCAGCCAGCCGTACACCCGTAGACACACGGTCCCGAACAACAGCAACGGACCCAAGACGCCGGTCAGCGGAGTCGCTGCCACCACCGCGGTGACCACCCCGGCAACGATCGCGAACCCCAGGAACAGGAGCCGCACCATCAAGAAGGTTCGTTCGCGGAGCACCGCGCGCAGGGTCGGACGCGGCACGCTGCGCACCAGCCAGACGATCACCCCCACCAGCCCGAGCGTCAGCAGGGCCCACAAGATAGCCATGCTTATTTTTGCGTCCGGTACGGTCTCCTGATCCCAGGAATCGCCGAAGGATGAGGTAGCGGATGTACCAGGACACGACGCTCGCCGCAGCTACCCTGCTCGACCTGCTGCAACAGAGGGCCGCGACGCATCAAGACAAGGTTGCGTTCAGCTTCTCCTATCACGGCGACGACGAGAACCGCACCCAGCTGAGCTATCGCGAACTGGATCGCCGGGCCCGGGCAATCGCGTCCACGCTGCAACGATCGGGCGCTGCCGGTGAGCGCGTCCTGGTCTTGTGCCGGCCCGGCCTGGACTCCATCGCCGGTTTCTTCGGCTGCATCTACGCAGGCGCAGTCGCGGTACCCGTGCACGAACGACTGGCGCCGCGGCTGTCCGCGGTGGTGCCCGACGCGCACGCCCGCTTCGCGGTGGCCACCGCCGAGTCCCAGGCGAAAGTCAAGGCCGCGATCGACGAGCTGGCCGAGGGCCGCGACCTGTGCTGGATCCGTGCCGACGAGGACGAGGGCGCCGCCCGGCGAGCTGACAGCTGGGTGGCGCCCGATCTCGACCCGGACGCAACCGCCATGGTGCAGTACACATCTGGCTCGACCACGACGCCGAAGGGCGTCGCACTGACGCACCGCAACCTGCTGCACAACATGGAATCGGTTCGCCAGGTGTGGCACGGCGACGACACCGCGATCAGCGTGTTCTGGCTGCCGTCGCATCACGACATGGGCCTGATCGGCGGGATCCTGTCGATGCTCTACGTCGGGTGCACCACCCATCTGATGTCACCGTCGTCCTTCGTCAAACGCCCGATGGGCTGGCTGGAGGCGATATCCCGGCATCGCGCGACCTTCACTGCCGCACCGAACTTCGCCTACGACCGATGTGTAGAAGAGAGCACCGCAGAACAGCGCGCGGCGCTCGACCTGTCGAGTCTGGCCATGGCGATGAACGGTGCCGAGCCGGTTCAGGCCGCCACGCTGGAGAAGTTCGCCGAGGCGTTCGCACCGGCGGGGTTCCGTCCGGAGGCGTTATGTCCGGTCTACGGGCTCGCCGAAGCAACCCTGCTGGTGTCCGGCGGGTCGGACGCCGCACGGCCGGTCGTCGCGCACGTCGACCGCACCGGCCTACAAGCGGACCGCGTCGTCCACGCCGAGCCCGGGCATCCGTCTGCCGTGGCACTGGTGGGGTGCGGTCGGCCCCAGGGCGGCCAAGAGGTGGTCATCGTGGATCCGCTGACCCACCTGCCTTGTGGCGCAGACGAAGTCGGTGAGATCTGGATCGCCGGCCCCAGCGTCGGATGGGGCTATTGGGCCCGGCCGGATGAGACTGCGCAGACGTTCGCAGCGGTTCTGCCCGACGCCTCCGGCGGCCCGTTCCTGCGCACCGGCGATCTGGGGTTCCTGCGTTGGGGCGAGTTGTTCATCACCGGACGCTGCAAAGATCTCGTCGTCATCCGCGGCGGCAACTACTACCCCAACGACATCGAGCGGACGGTGCAGGACTGCCATCCGACCCTGGTTTCCGGCCGCGGCGCGGTGTTCGCGATCACGCCCGGCCTTGGTGCGGTCGAACAGCTGGTGGTGGTGCAAGAGGTGGCCGGCGATCGCGATGACCTCACCGACCTGGCCCAGGTGGCCCAGACGATCCGCACCGCCGTGACCGAGCGCTATGGCGTCGAGCCGAACTCGGTTCTGCTGGTGCAGCATCTGTCCATTCCGACAACGTCGAGCGGCAAGATCCAGCGCAGTCAGTGCCGACAACAGTTGCTCGCCGGCGAGATCACACCCGTGGCGCACTCGCTGGCGCCCTCGGCTCTCGACGACCTGGCCAAGGCCCGCGAACTCGAGGCCGCGACGCATATCGCCGAGCTGATCAAGGCGGAGGCAGGCCGCCAGCAGCGCGCCGCGAGCCAGAACTAAGCCCGGAATCTCACCAGACTTGTTTGCCTGCCGTGGTCGCTCCGCCAGCCGACTGCCGGCGTGTGACACCCCGATCCTCAGGCGCCTGCACCGCCGGTGGCACGAGCCGCACCGCGCCACACGTCCCCCGATGAATGAGCGTGTGCCCACACCTGCCGAGCAGCAGGGCGTTGAGTCTGCCCGCTACCACTGACCCTCGCAGCCCCGAGTCCCAGCCGGTTGGGCCACGGGCCGACAGTGGGTCTGCACCGGCCTGGTCCGATTGAGCTGTGTTGTCTCACAGGACTTTTTAGCAGACACCACCAGCTTTCGTGGACGGCCCACCCGTGGTCCGTCGGCCTGAACCACCGCCGGCCCCGAATCGGTTCGTGCACCCGCGCGCCCCCGGTCCTCCACGGGCGCCTGCCACGAGATGAGAAAATGTCTAATTATTAGCCCAAATCGGGTCCAAGCCCGGCTGACAGCGACTTCTCCCGCAGTGCCACGTTGCTCGATCAGAGCGACCCTTATACCCCCTAGGTAGATTGCCCAGAATTTGCACAAGCAACTACTTGGTTGGGCTATGGTCTGTCCGATTATTTACAGACGCGAAAGGAGATGCCGTGCATCTCGTTGCTCAGCCCCACACCGCTGTGGGTGCAAAGCAAGAAGTAACCCGTCATTGGCTCACCGCAGCCGGTGTCGTTGTCGCCACCGCCGGGATGATTGCCGCCGCCCCGGGGATCTCCCCGGTCGCCGCCGGCGCGCAGCACGACGTTCACGCCGACGCCGTGCGCCTCACGGCGGGCTGGGATCCTTTCGCTCCCGTGCAGGCCGCGTTCGACACTGCCATCGCCAACGGCACGGTTCTCGGCGACAACTTCCTGTTGGCCCCGGGTGTTGGCCTTCAGCAGGCAATTGCCAACCAGATCGGTTATGCCAAGCAGCTGTTCGACGATCCGTCCACCTTCGAGGCGGTATCGCAACAGTTCGCCGCGAACGCGATGAAGGTGATCACGGGTCTCACCATGATCGGTGCGGATGAGGACACCAGGGACGCGGTGCTCAAGCACACCCTGGGCGGCATGCACGGCATGGGCCTCGACATGTTCCCCAGTTTCCTGGCCGAAGGTGTCGATGCCGAAACGTTCTCGGCGGTCATGGATGTTCTGGCCTCACCGCTGAGCGGTGTTCTGATCGGATTCGCCGGTCCGGCGGTCAGCCCGGCGGTGGCACTGCTCAACAGTGCCATGGCGATTTCGACTGCGCTGCAGGCCGGCGACTCGTCGGCCGCACTCTCCAGCCTGTTGGGAGTACCGGCCGGCATGGTCGACGCGTTCCTCAACGGAGCCAATCTCAACCTCGACGCATTGGCACCGATGATCAACGACGCAGGCCTGATCAAGGACAGTGTCACCATCGCCGGCCTCAACGTCGCGTTCGGCGGTCTGCTCACCCCAGGCTCGACCGATCGCAGCACGTACGAGTACACCGATGACGAGGGCAATGTCGTGGAGATCCCGTCGGTCGGCGGCTCGATCTTCAACAGCATCGGCATGGACGTCGAACTCGGCGGCCTCGGCATCTCGCTCGAGGGCGAGGCGGTCGGTCCGATCGGCGCGCTGCAGGGCCTGTCGCAGACGGTCGGCGTGCTACTCGGCAGCGGCTGGGATGACTGGGACGGCAAGGGGAATGCGCCTGCCCCCAAGCCCCCGCTGTTCGGACTTCATCCGCTTACGACAGGCGACGTCTTCAGCGATATGGCCGAAACCGCCGGTGTCACAAAGCTTCGTGAGGCGCTCAAGGCCGCCGCCGTGAACGACATCTTCAAGAAGCTGCAAGGCACAGACGCCGGTACCGAGACTGTCGCCGACAAGGCTGCCGACACCGACACTGCTGAGGCCACCACCGCGGGCACCACGCCGGCCGACGAGGTCGCCGCGGCTACCGAGCTGACCCACACCACCGCGAACAAGACGGTGGCGGTGACCGTCCCGGCTCCGGAGGCTGCAGCTGCGACCGAGAAGGTCACCACGACCCCGGCCGTCGATGCGGCCGAAAAGGCCAGTACGACAACGTCGCCGAAGCTCGACGTGCTGCCGAAGGCACCGACCACCCGACCCGACGCATCGTTCGGCACGGGCCAGCGCAAGGTCGCCCAGGGCATTCGGGACGCAGTCAAGAACGCCCGCGACGGACTCAGTGGATCCAACAACCGGACGAAGGGCCAACCCGCTTCCAGTTCAACGAGTTCGGGCTCAAGCACGTCCAGCTCCGCGACAAGCGGTTCCGGCAGCTCGGCCAAGGCCAAGACGGCGAAGCCGAAAGCGAAGGACAGCTCCACCAAGAACAAGAACAAGCACAAGAACAAGGACTGACCGAGCCAATGTCACGACGGTGGGCCCCTCTTTGGAGGGGCTCATCGCGTGTCGGCCTGATGTCCTAGAACTCTCCGCAGTTGGGCGTGGTCGGTAATCCGTTGAAGCGGTCGGCAATCCACTGCATGCCACGCTCCCCGTCGACGAGCATCGGCAGCGCGTGGTTGATCACCAGCTTGTTCAGGAATGGCGGCTCTTCGTTCGTCCAGAACTGGACATCGGCGCCCTTGTCGCACCAATCCCGCCCGAGTTGGTTGGCCGCGGTCCACGGCACCAACGGGTCATACCGGTTGCTGAGAATCATCACCGGTGCATTCGGTTTGTACTTCCCGATCTTCTGCATGTCGAACAGCGTGCTGAACGGCTCTTCGTTCACCGCTTGATAGATGTCGACGTTGAAGTAGGGCTGCAGGTGCCGGAACATGAACTTCGTGATCGTCTCGGCGATGCACTGATCCTGCACCTTGTGCAGCAGATCCGCCCCGCGCGGCGTGAGCTTCGAGCGGATCAGATCCTCGAATTCCGGATAGCTGGTGATGACGGAGTTGAGCGCATACCCGACCACGCCGACCAGTGCACTGCCGTCGGCGTAGGGGAACAGCTCCTTCAGGTCGGCAGGCGGGGCACCCGCATAGGTGCCCACGACGTGTAGATCCGGCGCGTACGAGGACGCCAGCTCCGCCGCCGACGCCGCCGCGCCACCTCCCTGCGAGTAGCCCCAAAAGGCGACCGGCCCATGGGGATCCAGTGAGGTGCCGGGAAGCTTCATCGCTGCCCGGCCGGCGTCGAGCATGGCATTGCCCTCGGCAACCCGGTTCACATACGTGTGCAGTCCGGGCGTGCCGAGGCCTTGGTAGTCGGTCATCACGATGGCGAACCCGCGCGCCACCATGGTCGCGACGAACATCGCCTCGTAGTTGAACGCGACGTCCAGCCACGGCGACCAGTGGATGCCCTGATTGAACTGCCGCGACGGTGCGCATTGGTCCCCCTGCCCCTGGGTGCCCGGGCCGTAGACGATCAACGGCCGCGGGCCCTTGCCCGGCCAGTCGTTGTGCGGCTCGAAATAGGTTCCGGTCACCGCCATCGGATTGCCGCGAGCATCGGTGCTGCGGTACATGATTCGCGTTCCGTCGGCGACGATGGCACCGAGTTCGCCGGACGGCTCCAGCACGAGCCGTGACGGCTCGGACTTGATCAGGTCCCCCGGCGAGCCGGGCAACGGGTCGGGCGGCGTGTAGAACGCTTGATACTCATCCTCATTGAAGATCGGGTCATGGTTGTCGATCGTCGGATCGTCGGCGCGCGCCGGCGCAATGCCGATACATCCGAGCAGCAACAAGACACACAGAATCCCCCAGACCCGACCCACGAGGCGGAACAATAACAGGCAGAACCTGACAGTTGTCAGATACCGCCATAATTGATCCCCGCTCGTTGCGGCGGGTCTGGCGAGCTGCAGTCGACAACAGCTGAGACTGCCGAAGCTCGGCTCCCCTGATGAGCCTGGTCGTCTGCGACGATCGTGAAATCCACCGTTGTCGTCGAGGCCTCCGAAATGGCGCGGACCATGGCCGACCAGGTCTCCTGACACCTGCCCTGCAGACACAAAATCGCCCAAATCCGTGAGGAAATGGGCGATTCCGTGTGCGCTCGCGCAGGAAAGGTACCTCAGTACCGGTAGTGCTCCGGCTTGTACGGACCCTCGACGTCGACACCGATGTACTCGGCCTGCTCCTTGGTCAGCTTGGTCAGCGTTCCACCCAGTGCCTCGACGTGAATGCGCGCGACCTTCTCATCGAGGTGCTTGGCCAGACGGTAGACCTCGTTGTCGTATTCGTCGTTCTTGGTCCACAACTCGATCTGGGCGATCACCTGGTTCGAGAAGCTGTTGCTCATCACGAATGACGGGTGGCCCGTGGCGTTTCCGAGGTTGAGCAGTCGACCCTCGCTCAGCACGATGATCGACTTGCCGTCCTCGAAGGTCCACTGGTCGACCTGCGGCTTGATGTTCAGCCGCACCGCACCCGACTTCTCCAGCGCCGCCATGTCGATCTCGTTGTCGAAGTGGCCGATGTTGCCCAGGATCGCGTGGTCCTTCATGGCCTTCATGTGCTCGAGCAGGATGATGTCGAAGTTGCCGGTCGCGGTCACCACGATGTCGGCGTTGCCGATCGCCTCTTCGACGGTCACCACGTCGTAACCGTCCATCAGCGCCTGCAGGGCGTTGATCGGGTCGACCTCGGTGACCTGCACGCGTGCGCCCTGACCGGCCAGCGACTCGGCGCAGCCCTTGCCCACGTCGCCGTAGCCGCAGATCAGCACCTTCTTGCCGCCGATCAGCGCGTCGGTGCCACGGTTGATACCGTCCACCAGCGAGTGCCGGGTGCCGTACTTGTTGTCGAACTTGCTCTTGGTGACCGAGTCGTTGACGTTGATCGCCGGGAACGCGAGCTCACCCGCGGCGGCGAACTGGTACAGCCGCAGCACACCGGTCGTGGTCTCCTCGGTGACACCCTTGACCGACTCGGCGATCTTGGTCCACTTGTCCTTCTCCGCCTCGAAGCGCGCACGCAGCACGCCGAGGAAGACCTTCCACTCGGCCGAATCGTCTTCTTCGGCGGGCGGCACCACACCGGCCTTCTCGTACTCCGCGCCGCGCAGCACCATCATCGTGGCGTCGCCGCCGTCATCCAGGATCATGTTGGCCGGCTCACCTTCCCAGGTGAGCATCTGCTCGGCGGCCCACCAGTACTCCTCCAGCGTCTCGCCCTTCCAGGCGAAGACGGGAGTGCCCTTGGGCTCTTCGGGAGTGCCGTGCGGGCCGACGACGACGGCCGCCGCGGCGTGATCCTGGGTGGAGAAGATGTTGCAGGAGGCCCAGCGAACCTCGGCGCCGAGAGCCACCAGCGTCTCGATCAGCACCGCGGTCTGCACGGTCATGTGCAGTGAGCCGGAAATGCGTGCCCCCTTGAGCGGCTGTACGTCGTGGTACTCACGACGCAGAGCCATCAGGCCTGGCATCTCGTGTTCGGCCAGCCGGATCTCCTTGCGGCCGAAATCGGCCAGCGACAGGTCGGCCACCTTGAAGTCGATGCCGTTGCGGCTGTCGGCCTTCAGTTCGGTCATGTAGAGCCCTCTTTCATTCGTGATTGCTTGCCAGCGCATGGGTGCGCCACAAGGCAACGCCACATGCAGATACCTCTAGCCTGCGGGCTCGCGGGACAGGCGCTCATGCGATGTAACAGCGGCGGCGCTCTGACAGCTACGGGGTATCTATGACACCGTAGCGCTCTGCGAATGGCGTCATCAGTCGGGCCAGGTCACCGGCCACATCGTGATCCGCTTCGGGCGGCATCGACACGTAGCTCATCGCCAGCCGCACGATCGCCCGGGCCAGCACCCCGGCGTCCTCGTCACTGGCCTTCATCCAGCTGTTCTGGAAGGTTCCGGTCAGCCGTGCCGAACACCGGGAGATGATCGGGCCGCTGCCGGTGGTGATGATCTGCAGCAGGTCGGGCTTGGAGGCGCCGGTGAGCAGCGAGATCACCAGGGGATCAGCGGCAGACTCGAGGAAGAAGGCCCGAAAGCCCTCCAGGAAGGCCGCGTGCACCTCGCCGACGTTGTTGTTGATCGCGTCGTCGACCGCGTCGACGAGTCGGTCCGCCAGGCGCATGGCATATCCCTCGGCCAAGCCCTGGCGTGACCCGAACTCGTTGTAGATCGTCTGGCGGCTGATCCCGGCTACCTGCGCCACGTGCGACAGCGTGATGGCCGACCAGTCGCGGGTCAGGAGTAGTTCGCGCATACCGTCGAGGATCGAATCCCGCAACAGCACCCGCGATGCCTCCGCATACGGAATGCGCTGCTTGTCTCGCGGCCGGCTCACACGGGCGACAATATCGCTTTCCGCCCCGCTTTCGAGCGCGTCGCACGAAGCCGTCAAGGCCGCGCGACCTCGACCATGTCGAAATCGGCCTTCGCGGCACCACAATCCGGGCAGCTCCAGTCCTCGGGGATGTCGTCCCAGCGCGTGCCCGCGGCGATGCCGTCCTCGGGCCAGCCCTTGGCTTCGTCGTACTCGAATCCGCACTGAACGCAGACGTAGAGCTTGTACGGCTCGGTCATTGCTTCACTCCCATCGGTTCGAAATCAACCTTTTCTCGCACCGCGCAATCCGGGCAGCACCAGTCATCGGGGACGCCGTCCCACGGAGTTCCAGCCGGAAAGCCTTCGCGCGGGGCGCCTTTGGCCTCGTCGTAGACGTAGCCACATCCGGGACACTGATAGGCGCTCATGCTTCAACCCCTTCGCCGGCGCCGTAGCGGGCGAGCACCTTCTCGCGTAACCGCGGCTGGATGTTGACCTTGGTGACGTCACCGTCGTAGTGCTCCAGCACGCGGTGATCCATCACCTTGCGCCACAACGGCGGCAGATAGGTGAGCCCGATCAGCGACGCGTATCCGCTGGGCAGATTGGGTGCGCCGTCGATGCTGCGCAGCGTCTGGTAGCGGCGTGTCGGATTGGCGTGGTGATCGCTGTGCCGCTGCAGGTGATACAGGAACAAGTTGGTCACGATGTGGTCGGAGTTCCAGCTGTGCACGGGGGCGCACCGCTCGTAGCGACCACTGGTGGTCTTCTGCCGCAGCAACCCGTAGTGCTCCAGGTAGTTCACCGACTCCAGCAGGCTGAAGCCGTAGATCGCCTGGATCAGCATGAAGGGGATCACGCCGACGCCGAAGATCGCGATCAGTGCGCCCCAGAAGACGATCGACATCGCCCACGCGTTGAGCACATCGTTGGACGGATGCCACGGCGACTTGTCCTGCCGGCGCAGCCGCTGGGCTTCGAGTTCCCACGAGGACTTCAGGCTGCCGAACACGCTGCGCGGCAGGAACTCCCAGAAGGTCTCACCGAAGCGGGCCGAAGCGGGATCCTCGGGCGTGGCTACCCGGACGTGGTGCCCGCGATTGTGCTCGATGTAGAAGTGGCCGTACCAGGTCTGGGCCAGCGTGATCTTGGACAGCCAGCGCTCCAGCGAGTCGCGCTTGTGCCCCATCTCGTGCGCGGTGTTGATGCCGACGCCGCCGAGCACACCGACCGACAGCGCGATACCGATCTTGGCCGGCCAGCCCAGCCCGCCGTCGAATCCGAGCCAGCTGAGGTCGGATGCGGTGAACAGGTAGGCGCCCATGATCACGCTCGCGTACTGGAACGGGATGTAGACGTAGGTGCAGTACCGGTAGTACTTGTCGTTCTCCAGTTGTTCCATCACCTCATCGGGCGGGTTCTGGCCGTCGGGTCCGAACCGCAGATCCAGCAGCGGCAGCAGGACATACAGCAGGATCGGACCGATCCACAGCGGGACCTGCGCAGCGACGTGCCAGCCGGCCTGGTTGAGCGCCCAGACCAACGGCAGCATCACAAAGATCGCCGTCGGCGCGATCAGCCCCATGAGCCACAGATGCCGCTTCTTGTCCCGCCATTGCCCGACGCCGGCGACGTCCGGTCCGGAGAGTTCGGCCACCACGATGAGCCTCCTTTTGTGAGTGTTATCACTGCAATGACTTGACTATATGCCCATGCATGTCGCCTGTCTAGACATTTGACCATCGTTTGTAAAGCGAACTGGGGTGCGCGAGGTCAACGACGGTGAAAAAACTGTTTCGCGCCGGCGTCAGGACAGCTGTTGCGCCGCAGCCGCCGACCTGCCGAGCACAGAATGACGCCGGCCATACGCCAGATACACCACCACGCCGATCGCCATCCAGAGCAAGAATCGGATCCACGTCAACCCGGTCAGGTTGAGCATCAACCACAGGCAGGACAGGATCGCGGCGATCGGCAGCAGCGGCACCCACGGCACGCGGAATCCACGCCGCAGGTCGGGTCGGGTCCGGCGGAGCACGATCACGCCGGCCGAGACCAATACGAAGGCGAACAACGTGCCGATGTTGACCATCTCTTCCAGGCGCCCCATCGGGAACACCGACGCAGCGATCGCCACCAGCACACCCACGATCAAGGTGATCCGGACCGGTGTTCCGTGGCTGCCGGTGACAGCCAGTTTGCGGGGCAGCAGCCCGTCGCGCGACATCGCGAACAACACCCGGGTCTGCCCGAGCATCAGCACGATCACCACCGTGGTGAGGCCCGCCAGCGCTCCCACCGAGATCACCTTCGCCGCCCAGTGCACACCGTTGGCATCGAAGGCGGTGGCCAGGTTGGCGTGTCCGTCCGGCACATCCCGCAGCACGGTGTAGGACACCATGCCCGAGAGCACCACCGACACCGCGACATACAGCACTGTGACGATGCCGAGCGAGGCCAGGATGCCGCGCGGCACATCGCGCTGCGGATCACGCGTCTCCTCGGCCGTCGTGGCCACCACGTCGAACCCGATAAATGCGAAGAACACGATCGAGGCCCCGGCCAGCACGCCGTACCAGCCATAGTGGCTGCCCGCGGCCCCGGTCAACAATGAGAACAACGACTGGTCGGCCCCGCTCGCACTCGCACCGGCCTGGTTGGGCGGGATGAACGGGGTGTAGTTGGCGACGTCGATGTAGAACGCTCCGACGACCACCACCAACAACACCACCCCGACCTTGACAGCCGTGATCAGCAGGCTGAACAGCGCCGAGATCTTGGTGCCGATCGCCAACAGGATCGTCACGAACACGATGATCACCAGCGCACCCCAGTCGACCTGCAGACCTCCGAGATCGGCTATGCCGCCGCCGAACCCGAACACCGTTCCGAGGTAGCTCGACCACCCCTTGGCCACCACCGCGGACGCGACGGCGAACTCCAGGATCAGATCCCACCCGATGATCCACGCCGCGAACTCACCGAACGTGGCATAGGAGAACGTGTAGGCGCTGCCGGCGACGGGCACGGTCGAGGCGAACTCCGCATAACACAAGGCGGCCAAACCGCACGCCACCGCCGCGATGACGAAGGCGATCGAGATCGCAGGCCCGGTCAAGTTGCCTGCGGTGGAGGCGGTGATGGTGAAGATGCCGGCACCGATCACCACCGACACCCCGAAAACCGTGAGGTCCCACCAGGTGAGGTTCTTGCGGAGTCGAGTCGAGGGCTCGTCGGTGTCGGCAATCGACTGTTCGACAGACTTCGTTCGCCGAAGGGCAGACATAGGTGGTGACGCCTCTCGTCGCGGCCGGGGTCACGCCATGTTCCCATCACCACGATGGCCAGGCGGGTAGGACTCTCAAACTGCCGCCCAACTGTGCTCTCGGAGCAAGAATGGGGCCTACGTCACACTTGGCCCTGATCGTGATACCGTTCGCGCGTGGCCGAGCTCCCCTACTTTGACCTGCTGATCGATGAACGGCAGGACGGTGGTGAAACCGCCCAGCTGTGGGAGAACCAGGTGCACTGGGGCTATTGGGAGAACCCCAGCGCCGCCGAGGGCACCCGTGCCGACTACATCGCCGCCATGGAGCAGATGGACCACGTTCTGTTCGCGGCGGGAAACGTTGCCGACGGGCAAAAGTTGCTCGACGCCGGCTGCGGTTTCGGCGGGACGATCCGGCAGATCAACTCCACCTACTCCGAGATGGACCTCACGGGCCTGAACATCGACGCGCGCCAGCTCGCGGCCGCCGAGGCCCAGACCGTTCCGGCCAACGGCAACGCGATCGGCTGGGTCGAGGCCGACGCCTGCCGGCTGCCGTTCGAGGACAACTCGTTCGACCGGGTGCTCGCGGTGGAGTGCATATTCCATTTCCCGTCCCGTGAGAAGTTCCTCGCCGAAGCGGCGCGAGTGCTCAAGCCAGGCGGCTATCTGGCGGTATCCGACTTCGTGCCGACCCTGATGTTCTTCGGCAAGACTCCGATCTGGATGGCGATCCGCCCGCGCATCGCGAAGTCCTACGGAACCCTCGGCAATGTGCCGCTGCGGGGCTACAAATCCATGGGCAAACGTGCGGGCCTCGAACTCGCGGCCAAGCGCAACATCCGGAAGAACACGTTGCCGACGTATCCCTTCTTGCTCAAATTCTTCCGCGAGCAGGGGTCAGCGGAGGCTCAGAAGACGATGATCGTGGGCACCAGGTGGATGAAGTGGCTGTCCAAGCTCGGCCTCATCCAGTACCGGGTCTACACGTTCCACAAGCCGTCCTGAAGCCGGCACCCGGGGCCTGAAACCCCTTGGCCGGCGACGCTTGCCGCCGCTTCGTCGTGTGTGTCGGTGTGTCAGAGGGTGGGCATGAACTCGGCGAGTGCCAGGATCATGAACACCACCAATGCGAGCCCGATCAGCCCACCGGCCGGAATCATGGCCACGCACACCGCAACCCAGACGAACAGCCTCGGCCATTCAAACGGCTGGTTCCCCACCACACCGCCCCGGTGCTCCCGGATTGTGTGGTAGGCAGCCCATACCCCGGCCCCGGCCGCGGCAGCCGCGATGATCCGCGCGCCATCAGGCGTCGCCAGCAGAGCGACGCTCGCCATGATCGCCACACCGCTGAGCCGCGCGGCCAACGCAACGGGAAAGGCAGTCACGCGCCCGGCTGCTGGTCTCCGGTCCGGCTCACCGCGATACCGCGGTAACCGCCCCTCAATTCCCAACATTCGCCAGATCCACCGCGACCACGCCGTCCGCAGACCCAGGTCCTCGGCCACGCGCCGGACGTCCGCGGCCGATTCGGCCATCATCTGGCGCGACCGAGGGCTCCTCCAGAATGCGGACTTGAAGACCTTCCGCGGCACCCCGAACTGCCGCGCGAAGGTACGCGGCGGCCCGATCATCTCACCGATCAACCACCGCAGAAAGAATGGGAAAAGAAAGGCGTACCAGGCCCGCTTCAAGCGCGTGACGCTTTGCATGCGCTGAGCCAGGAGGTCGTCGGCAAACGAAATATGACGGGCTTCTTCTGCCAGATGCACGTAGGTGATCTTGTTCAGCAGAGGCGGGACATGCGCCGCGCCGCGATGTTGCAACGTCTGCTGGTAATGCAGCGGTTGTTCGCCGCACAGCACCCCGATGAAGTGAATGATGTTGGCATACCCGCCGATAAATCCCAGGATCGGCCCGATCACGCGGGAGCCTCGCCGCATTCCGGGCACATCCTCGCCGGTGCGGTTGACGAATTCCTGGAACATCTGGATGTGATTGCATTCGTCGATCAGTTCGTGGAGCAGGTATTGGAATACCGGCGAACGGTTCGGCAATTTCCCGGAGTAATGCACCACTCCGCGAATCAGCATCATTTCGAATTGCAGCGTGACCTTGAGGGTGTTCGCGGTGATCCAGCGGCCCATGTCGATGCGCCGCTGCAGCGGCTGTTCGGCGTACCAGTCCGTCGCCCCGAGCGGAGCGCTTTCCGGGTCCAGCTGCCATCGCGGATCGTCGTCTTTCAACGCGTTCTCGGGTGCGTCCCAGTCGATGTCAACGTGGGGATCAAAGCGTCGACGGACCGTCGCACGAGAGAGGGCCTCCACCCTGTTGTGGTAGAGGTCCCCCGCTGCCGTGTCGTCCGCGTCGCTGACCGTTGTCATTTCCCCATCCGTTGACGTGTGAGTTTCCTTGCAGAGGGTAGCAACCTGAGAGCTGAATCACGACCTTAGCCACGGCATTGTGCCATGAGTTGTTGCAAGCCCGTTGGCCGAGGGCACGCCCGCCTTACCGGCGCCACTGCGCTGTCGCGGCCGACCGGCCACAACGGCACGCAATTGACGTTGCTTCTCAATCTGGCTCGGGTCACGCCAGGTTCGCAGTACCGTAGCCGTCTAATGAGCACCGATCACCAACATTCGTCGAACCATGCAGTCGTCATCGGAGGGAGCATCGCCGGACTGTGCGCCGCGCGGGTACTGGCCGATCACTACGATCACGTCACCGTCTACGAACGTGACGAGCTTCCTGATCAGCCGGTCAACCGCAGCGCGATTCCGCAAGGTCAGCATGTCCACCTGCTGATGGCCCGTGGCGCCCAGGAACTGGAAGGTCTGTTTCCCGGTCTACTCGACGACATGGCGGCCTCGGGTGTCCCGGTGATACGCAACCGACATGAGTTGATCCACTTCGACGCGGCCGGCCACATCCTGGAGACCGGCCTGGACGACAAGTACACCGCCTACGTGCCCACCCGAGGTCACCTCGAATGGCAGATCCGCAAGCGGGTCAGCGCATTGCCCGGCATCGGGATCGTGCGGCGAGTGGTCACCCATCCCCAGTACGACCAGGCCGCCGAGCGGGTGACCGGCGTAGTCCTCGACGACGGCGAGGTCACGCCGGCACATCTGGTGGTCGACGCCTCAGGCCGGGGCAGCCGACTTCCCGCATGGTTGCAGCAGTGGGGGTTCGAGCGCCCGCAGGAGGATTCGGTACAGGTCGGCGTCACCTACGCATCCCATCGCGTAAAGGTCCCCGACGGGATGATGCCCCAGAAGATGGTCATCGTGGGCGCCACCCGGCACCGGCCGTTGGGGATGGGCATGCTGTTTCACGAAGACGGCATCTGGATGGTAACGGCCTTCGGGGTGGCCAAGGCCGACCCTCCACGGGACTTCGCGGGTATCTGTGCACTGGCCGACGAGCTGCTGCCGCCTGAGATCAGCGCCGCGCTGCGGGCCGGCACGCCGGTCGGCGACATGAACTCTCACCGATATCCGACGAGCAAGTGGCGGCGCTACGAGCGGATCCGCAGATTTCCCAAAGGCATCCTGCCGTTCGGTGATGCCGTCGCGAGCCTGAACCCGACATTCGGGCAGGGTGTGACGATGTCCGCCTTACAGGCCGACAATCTGCGCCGGGTGCTGGCCGGCGGCACGGACAATGTGATGTGGCGACTGGCATTCCAAAACGCCAAGACGATCTGGCCGGTGTGGCTGATGAACGCGGCGGCCGACTACACCGAGCACGGCGCGCAGGGCGACCGACCATGGTGGTATCAGCCGGCCTACGAACTGTTCAATCAGTTTGTCGGTGCAGCCGAGACCGATCCCGTTATCGCCGAATGGTTTCTGGGTAGGACCAGCCTGCTCGACAGCCTGTACCTGGTGCCGCCACCCCGTCTGATCGGACGTGCGGTGCGCAACAACATCAGGCAGTGGATCGCCGAGCGCAGAAACCGTGACGACGAGGTGGACGTCCTCGACGCCGCGGTGTGAGGGCTACTCGTCAGATCCCGATGGTGACGCGGAACAGCTTCGTCGGCTCGGCAGCGGTCAGCCGAATGGGGCCGTCCTGGGCCGCCACCCATGCCGCCGCGCCCCGCTCCACGGTCAGCTTGTCGTCGTCGGCGTAGATCACCGCGGCGCCCTCGGTGCACAGCAGCAGCTGTGGCCCGTCGTGGTGGGAGTGCACGTCGATCTCGTCACCGAGGTGGTCGCCCTCCACCGTCAGCACCGACACCGCGAACTCTTGCGCCGGTGTCTGGTACATGGTTTCCGGCCCGTCCGTGACCGTTTCGGGCCGTAACCGCTCATCGGGGGTGGGCGTGAAGTCCAGGACCCTCAGGAGTTCTGGGACATCGACGTGCTTCGGGGTCAACCCACCGCGCAGCACGTTGTCCGAGTTGGCCATCACCTCGACACCGACACCGTGCAGATAGGCGTGCAGGTTTCCGGCCGGAAGATAGATGCCTTCTCCGGGCTGCAGGCTGATGCGGTTGAGCAGCAGGCTGGCCAGCACGCCGGCGTCGCCCGCATAGCGCTCACCGAGCTCCAGCACAGTTTTGACTTCGGCAGCGAATTTCTTTTTCCCAGAACGGATGTAGTGCACCGCTCCGTCGAGAACAGCCGGCACCAAAACGTCGAGATCGGGTTGGGGCGCGGTGATCCAGGTGGTGAACAACGCCCGCAACCCGTCGGCGTCGGATTGATCGGAGAGCAGGTTGATGAACGGATCCAAATCCGAGACCGCCAGTGCCCGCATCAACTCGACGGTGCGATCCACCGGCCGGAAACCGGCAAGCGCGTCGAATTGTTCTAGGGCAACCAGCAATTCGGGCTTGTGACTGCGGTCGCGGTAGTTGCGGATCGGTGAGGACACCGGAAGGTCGAGCCGGTCCTCACGGTCGAACCCCTCCCGGGCCTGGGCGGCGCTGGGGTGCGCCTGCAACGACAATGGTTCGTCGGCGGCCAGTACCTTGACCAGGAAGGGCAATGCGTCGCCGAAGCGAGCGATCGCCACCGTGCCCAACTGGCCTTCGGGGTCATCGTGAACTGCCTGCAGCAGTGACTCTTCACCGTGTTCGGTCTGCAGCCAAGCCGGGTCGCCCGGATGCGCGCCGAGCCACAGTTCGGCCTCCGGATGGATTGTCGGGCTGGGCCTTCCGGTGAATTCAGCGATTGCCGTGCGCGAACCCCAGGCATAGGTCCGCACCGCTCCCCTTAGCAGATGCACTTCTTATCCTCGAACCAGTTTCAAATACACGGCCGCCATCTCCATTCGGACAGCCAGGATCGCCAGTTGTTGTTCGGGGCGCCCGGTCGGCAGGGTCGTCCCAGCCGGCTCCGGCACGTCCTCGGCACCGACCACCGCGACGTCGTCGAAGCCGCTGACCCGTGCGCCCACCGTTTGTCGTTCGGTGTCGGTGATCAATGCGAATGTGCGCAACCGCCGCGGTAGCGGTCCGTCGATCTCTTCGTCGTGGAACAGCGATTGCGGCCCGGGCGCCCGGACCGCCCCGCCTGCCATCGCGGCAAGCACATCACCCAACCCGACGGCGGCCACCACTTCGCCGGCCAGTCGCAGCATTACCGCCGCACTGTGCCGGGCGAGTGCCAACGTGGCTGGATTGTCACCGGCGAGCACCACGGCATGGTCCGACATCCGGTCGGCCAACGTCTTGGCCGGGTTGGTGAACAGTTCTCGTGCTGCGCTGTTGCGCAGCGCCTCTGCGTCGAGTTCGTCGGCGAGCGCGGCCAGATCGACCCGCATACCCGGATCCAACACGTGTAGCGCTGCCAACCCTGCGGCCAGGTACCGGGTCAGCCCGAAATCGTCGGGTACCCACAGCCGGGGTGCGAGCACCACGGCACGTCCGGCCGCGACGTCGCGCAGCGGGCCCTCGTGCGGCGCCACGATCAGCACGCGGGCACCGCGGCGCACCCCGGTGGCCGCGGCATTCACCAGGGCCGGGTCCCCCGGGTCGTCCCCGGCCACGATCAGCACGTCGAGGGCCCCGAGCCACGGCGGTGTCTCGGCGGCCACCACGATGGGCGCCGAGATCGACGCGCCGAGCGCAGCGGTCAGCAGCGCGCCCGCATACTCCGCGGGACCGCGGCCGGCGACCCAAATCACCGTGCGCGGTGGATGATCCGCACGCAACGGATCCAGCATGCCTTCGGCCAGGGCCGCCGCGGTGGCCCTTACCTGCGCGCCCGCCATGGCCGCGGCCCGCAGCAGACCGTTGCGATCGGCGGCGAGAAGTCCGTCACCGTCGTCGAGGTCGACCGCAGCGTCCACGGCGTTCACGGCACCGGCTCGCTCACCCCACCGATCTGTGCCGAAACTCTGTCGACGAGCGCGGCGACTTCCTCAGCGGTACGTGCTTCCACGTTCAGCCGCAGCAGTGGTTCGGTATTCGACGTGCGGAGGTTGAACCAGCTGCCGTCACGGAGGTCGACCGTCACGCCGTCGAGGTGATCGATGGACTGGATCGAGCTGCCGAACGATTTGAGCACGGCCTCGACACATGCCGGGGCGTCGGCGACGGTGAAGTTGATCTCGCCCGACGCCTCGTACCGCTGGTAGTCGGCCATGAAATCCGACAGCGGGCGGTCCTGCTCGCCCAGTGCGGCCAGCACGTGCAGGGCCGCGAGCATGCCGGAATCGGCGCCCCAGAAATCACGGAAGTAATAGTGGGCCGAGTGCTCCCCACCGAAGATGGCGCCGGTTTCGGCCATCAGGGCCTTGATGTAGGAGTGCCCGACGCGGGAACGCACCGGGGTACCGCCGCGCTCGACGACCAGTTCGGGAACAGCGCGCGAGGTGATCAGATTGTGGATCACCGTGGCACCGATCTCACGCGTGAGCTCACGCGCTGCCACCAGTGCGGTCACTGCCGACGGTGACACCGGACGGCCCAGTTCGTCGACCACGAAGCAGCGGTCGGCGTCCCCATCGAACGCCAGACCGATATCGGCACCGGTGGCCAACACATGGGCCTGCAGGTCGACGAGGTTGGCCGGATTCAGCGGGTTGGCCTCGTGATTGGGGAAGCTGCCGTCGAGTTCGAAGAACAGCGGGAGCACGGTGGCGCCCGGGATCGGGCCGAGCACCGCGGGCGTGGTGTGGCCGGCCATTCCGTTGCCCGCGTCGACCGCGATGCGCAGCGGCCGCAGCGAGCTGAGGTCGACCAGGGACCGAAGGAAGCTGCCGTAGTCCGACAACACATCGCGGTCGGACACCGAACCGGCGCGCCCGTCGAAGGCCGGCACGCCCGCGATCACCTCATCCGAGATCGTCGAGAGGCCGGTGTCCTTTCCGACCGGTTTGGCCCCGGCTCGACACAGCTTGATCCCGTTGTAGGCGGCGGGGTTGTGGCTCGCGGTGAACATCGCACCGGGGCAGTCCAACAGACCCGACGCGAAATACAGCTGGTCGGTGGAAGCAAGGCCGATCCGAACCACATCCAGACCCTGGGCGGTGACCCCGTCGGCGAATGCGGCGGCCAGCGTCGGCGAACTGGCCCGCATGTCGTAGCCGATCACCACCTGCGCAGCGCCCTCGGCGCGGACCAGGCGGGCGAAGGCACTGCCGACTTCGGACACGAATGCCTCGTCGATCTGACTCCCGACCAGTCCCCGGACGTCATAGGCCTTGATGACATCGTGAACAGCCGCCGCTGGCCTAGACATATTGCTCCTTGTGAAACGGATTCGTTGGCGCCAGCCTAGCCGTCGGGAGGCCTCGACACGTTCACTACTCGTGGGCCGGTCGTTGTCCGATCAGAAGCCAAACAGCGCTAGTCCGTGCTAGTTGTCGGGGTCCGGCAACACCCGCAGGTGGCCGCGACGACGCCCGTTGCTCTCCGCGGGACGCGCCGGCGGTGCCGTCACCGCACTGGTGGCCAGGCCGGTGGTGGGATCGGAAAATCCGGCCACCACGCCACCTCGGGGACCCGCCCCGGGTTGACCCTCGCGGACCGCATCGGCAAGCGCCACCAGATCGTCTTCATCGGGATGGGTGGGCAGTGGCCCCGCGTGGCGGACCAGCTCCCAGCCGCGCGGCGCGGTGATACGGCCGGCGTGGCCGACGCACAAATCCCAGGAGTGGGGCTCAGAAACCGTGGCCAATGGTCCGACTACCGCCGTGGAGTCGGAGTAGACAAAAGTCAGCGTCGCCACGGCATAGTGCGGGCACCCGGGCCGGCAGCAGCGACGGGGAACATTCACGCCCCCGAGATTACTGTGGACGGTCGCTGTGCGGTGCCGGACACGCGCAGCCGGCGGGGCCCCGATCCCGAACCGTTACGATCATCGCCGTGGCCCAGCGCAACCCATGGCGATCGCGTCGCGGCCGCGATATGCGCGGGCCGCTGCTTCCGCGCTCGGTTCCCGGGTGGCGCAGCCGGGCCGAGCGGTTCGACATGGCGGTACTGGAGGCCTACGAACCGATCGAACGGCGTTGGGCGTCGCGGCTGCGTGAACTCGACGTCGCCGTCGATGAGATTCCGCGGATGTCCCCGAAAGATCCGGACAGTGTGCAGTGGCCGCCCGAGGTCATCGCCGACGGGCCGATCGCGCTGGCCCGACTGATACCGGCTGGGGTCGACGTCAGAGGGAATGCGACCCGGGCTCGAATTGTCTTGTTCCGCAAGCCCATCGAGCGCCGGGTCAAAGGATCCGATGAGCTGGCTGATCTGCTGCATGAAATCCTGGTGGCCCAGGTGGCCACCTATCTGGGAGTGGAACCGTCAGTCATCGACCCAACGATCGACGACGACTGACGTCGAGCGCCACACCCTGCGATGAAGCGCTCTGCCGACAGGAGCGTCAGATGATGCCGCGTTTGAGCCGGCGACGCTCCCGCTCGGACAACCCTCCCCAAATACCGAAGCGTTCATCGTGTGCGAGCGCGTACTCCAGGCATGCGTCCTTCACTTCGCAGCCCTGGCAGATGCGCTTGGCCTCGCGGGTAGACCCGCCCTTCTCCGGGAAGAACGCCTCCGGGTCGGTCTGTGCGCACAGCGCACGTTCCTGCCATTGGTCATCTTCGGTTTCCGGATCAACATCGATGTGCTCAGGTACCAAACTCAGCTGAGGTCGTCCGGGAATCCCCAGCGGTGTCGGCCCGGCGTTGATGTGCGGTGCGTTGTCTACCGAGCCGAGTAGCCGGTTGTCGAACCGGACCACACGATCGAAATCGCCGCTCTCATAAGACATTATCCCCCGCCTCCTCACTCGGTCTCGTAGATCCTAAGTGGAGCCCCACTATTGCGATGTGCGGTCACCCATTCGAACAGTTGATCGAATCTCGGTCCGCGACACCGGAATCGGTCACCAACCGGGAAATGACACATCTGTGATTACACACGTGTTAGCTGCCGGGGTCAAGCGCCAGGACGCGAATTCATACCATCTCGTAATGTCAAATCGGCGCGTCGCGACATCGGCGTGTCCTGCCCGTGACGACGTCGTTTCCATCCGCGCGCCATGAGCGCTTAGGGTCGGACGTTGTGAAGATCACCGTTCTGGTCGGCGGCGTCGGAGGCGCCCGGTTTTTGCTGGGGGTACAGCACCTGTTGGGCCTGGGCCAGTTTGCCGGCGGCGACAGCAAGCATGAACTCACGGCGATCGTGAACGTCGGCGACGACGCCTGGATGCACGGCGTCCGGATCTGCCCGGACCTCGACACGTGCATGTACACCCTGGGCGGCGGTATCGATCCCGAGCGTGGCTGGGGTCATCGGAATGAAACCTGGCACGCCAAGGAAGAACTTGCCGCCTACGGTGTGCAACCCGACTGGTTCGGCCTGGGCGACCGGGACCTGGCCACCCACCTGGTCCGCACCCAGATGCTGCGCGCGGGCTATCCGCTGTCACAGGTCACCGAGGCACTGTGCAAGCGCTGGTCGCCAGGGGCGCGGCTGCTGCCGGTCACCGACGACCGCAGCGAGACCCACGTGGTGGTCACCGACCCCGGTCCGGGTGATCAGGCCGGCGTTCGTCACGCCATCCACTTCCAGGAATGGTGGGTGCGGTACCGCGCACAGATACCTTCGCACAGTTTTGCGTTCGTGGGTGCAGAACAGGCAACGGCCGCGCCGGGGGTCACCGATGCCATCGCCGACGCGGACGTGGTGTTGCTGGCACCGTCGAACCCCGTCGTGAGCATCGGACCGATCCTGCAGATCCCCGGGATCCGGGGTGCACTGCGATCGACGAAAGCGCCGGTAATCGGCTACTCCCCCATCATCGACGGAAAACCGTTGCGCGGTATGGCCGATGAGTGCCTTTCCATCATCGGCGTCGAGTCCACCTCGCAAGCCGTCGGACAGCACTTCGGCGCCCGTTCGGGCACCGGAATCCTGGACGGCTGGTTGGTACACGAAGGTGACGACGCCGACATCGAAGGCGTTCAGGTACGCGCGGTGCCGCTGCTGATGACAGACCCGGCCACCACCGCCGAGATGGTGCGGGCCGGCCTGGACCTGGGAGGCGTTGCACTGTGAGCTCGGCGGTGAGCACCGAGCACGGGTCCGCGGACCGCGTCGAGATCCTGCCCGTACCAGGGCTTCCCGAGTTCCGGCCCGGAGATGACCTGGCCGCCGCCCTCGCCGATGCGACACCGTGGCTGCGCGACGGCGACGTGCTGGTGGTCACGAGCAAGATCGTTTCCAAATGCGAAGGCCGCATCGTCACCGCCCCGTCCGATCCAGAAGACCGGGACACCTTGCGGCGCAAGCTGATCGATGCCGAGGCCGTCCGAGTACTGGCCCGCAAGGGCCGGACCCTCATCACCGAAAACGCCATCGGTCTGGTCCAGGCCGCGGCCGGGGTGGACGGTTCGAACGTCGACTCGAACGAACTGGCCCTGCTGCCGGTGGATCCCGACGGCAGTGCACACGTGCTGCGCGAAGGCCTGCGTGAGCGACTCGGCGTCACCGTCGGTGTCGTGATCACCGATACCATGGGCCGCGCCTGGCGCAACGGTCAAGCCGATTTCGCCATCGGCGCATCCGGACTCACCGTGCTGCACGGGTACGCGGGCGCACGCGACCGGCACGGCAACGAACTGCTAGTCACCGAGGTGGCCGTGGCCGACGAGATCGCGGCCGCAGCTGATCTGGTGAAGGGCAAGCTGACGGCGATCCCGGTCGCGGTGGTGCGCGGACTGGAGTTGGCCGACGACGGGTCGAACGCAGGCACGCTGCTACGGCCCGGCGAGGAGGATCTGTTCTGGCTCGGCACCGCCGAGGCGATCCAGCTGGGACGCAACCAGGCCCAGCTGTTGCGCCGATCGGTGCGAACGTTCTCCGATGAGCCGGTCGATCACGCACTCATCGAAGCCGCAGTCGGCGAAGCCCTCACCGCCCCCGCGCCGCACCACACCCGGCCGGTGCGCTTCGTCTGGGTACAGGACAGCGCCGCCCGCGTGCGACTGTTGGACCGGATGAAGGACAAGTGGCGCGCTGACCTCACCGGTGACGGCCGCGAACCGGAATCCGTCGAACGACGCCTCGACCGCGGCCGAATCCTGTACGACGCACCAGAACTGGTGATCCCGTTCCTGGTACCCGACGGCGCCCACAGTTATCCCGACGCGGCCCGCACACAGGCCGAGCACACCATGTTCACCGTCGCCGTGGGTGCTGCGGTGCAGGCCCTGTTGGTCGCGCTGGCAGTGCGCGAGGTGGGCAGCTGCTGGATCGGCTCGACGATCTTCGCCGGCGATCTGGTACGCGCCGAGCTGGGACTGCCCGCCGACTGGGAACCTTTGGGGGCCATCGCGATCGGCCATCCGGCCGATCCGCTACCGCCACGCGACCCGGTACCCACCGACGGCCTGCTGGTGGTGAAGTGAGCGCCGAGAGTCTGCACGCCTCGGCTGTCGAGCTGCTGACCAATTGGGAGACAACCGATCCCGGCCAGGACACGCTGCGCCATTCAGTGTTGTCGTTTCTGGCCGCCCGCCCCGATGCCTGTCTGCGCGCGTGCGTGCCGGGCCACATCACTGCCTCGGCACTCGTCGTCGACCACACCGGAACCCAGACGCTACTCACCCTGCATCCGCGATTCGGGCGCTGGCTGCAACTCGGCGGGCATTGTGAGGAAACGGATTCCGACGTTCGCGCCGCCGCGCTGCGCGAGGCCACCGAGGAGTCCGGCATCGCCGGGCTGACCATCGACCGGCAACTGGCCGCGCTGCATGTGCATCCGGTGACCTGCTCACTGGGCGTACCGACCCGCCACCTCGACATCCAGTTCGTGGTACGGGCGCCGGCCGGGGCCGCGATCGCTTGCAGCGATGAGTCTTTGGACCTGCGGTGGTGGCCACTGGACGGGTTGCCTGAAGGTACCGACTTCGGCCTTCAGCAACTGGCCCAGACTGCGGTTTCGGCGTGAATCCGGCCCTCAGACGTCGGTGGAATACCGGATACCGCCGTCGGGGATGTTGACCCCCGGCCACACCCTGGCGCCGCGCAACAGTTCGCATCGGGCACCGATGTCGGCCCCGTCGCCGATCACGCCGTCGCGGATCAATGCCCGCGGGCCGATGCGGGCCCCGAAGCCGATGATCGAACGTTCGATCACCGCGCCGGCTTCCACGCGCACCCCGTCGAAGATCACCGCGCCGTCGAGTCGTGCGCCGGCACCGATCTCGGCTCCGCGCCCCACCACGGTGCCGCCGATCAACAAGGCGCCGGGGGCAACCGCGGCACCTTCGTGGACCAGCGACTCGCCACGCTGACCGTTGAGCGCCGGTGACGGTGCGATGCCACGAACCAGATCGGCCGATCCGCGCACGAAGTCGTCCGGGGTGCCCATGTCACGCCAATATGAGGCGTCGACGTAGCCGCACATCTTCAGTCCGCGAGAGAGCACCTCGGGGAAGATCTCGCGTTCGACGGACAGGGCCCGGCCTCGCGGGATCTGGTCGATGACATGCTTTTTGAACACATAGCAGCCGGCATTGATCTGGTCGGTGGGCGGATCCTGGGTCTTCTCCAGGAATGCCGTCACGCGTCCGTCGGCGTCGGTGGGCACACAACCGAATGCACGCGGATCGCTGACGCGCACCAGATGCAGGGTCAGATCGGCCTGGTGAGTGTCATGCGACTCCAGCAGCGCGCTGAGGTCTGCCGCCGAGAGCACGTCGCCGTTGAACACCATGGCCGTGTCGTAGCGCAGTTTGTCCGCCACGTTGGCGATGGCACCACCGGTGCCGAGTGCCTCGGTCTCGGTGACGTATTCGATCTCGAGCCCGAGGTCGGAGCCGTTGCCGAACGCCTCCTCGAAAACCTCGGCCTTGTACGAGGTTCCCATCACCACATGCTTGAGGCCGGCCTCGGCGATCCGGGCCAGCAGATGGGTGAGGAACGGAACGCCCGCCGTCGGCAGCATCGGCTTGGGTGCCGATAATGTCAACGGCCTGAGCCGGGTGCCTCGTCCACCGACGAGGACGACAGCATCCACCTCCGCGGGATTGATCACGTCAGCGCCCTTTCCCCTGCTTACGTCGAGAACTACCGACTACCAGGCCCGCACGTGCCGCCAGCGCGCCCCGAATCGTCCACCGTAACGGCGCCTGCCAGAGCGCCGGGTATCGATCAGCCAGAAAAGTGTAGGTACTGCGGTGATGGGCGGCCAAGTTGCGCGCGGGGTCGCGGCCGGTGGAGTGCCCCTTGTCGTGCAGTACCTCCGCCGACGGCACGTAGACGTTCTGCCAGCCGGTCCGGGCGATCCGGTCACCGAGGTCGACGTCCTCCATATACATGAAGTAGCGCTCGTCGAATCCGCCGACGGCGTCAAAGGCGGCGCGGCGCATCAGCAGGCACGAACCGGACAGCCAGCCGACCTCGCGCTCACTGGGTTCTTGACGATCCTGGCGGTAGGCCGCCGTCCACGGATTCGACTTCCAGAACGGTCCGACGACGGCGTGCATGCCCCCGCGGACCAGGCTGGGCTGATGACGCGCCGACGGGTAGACCGATCCGTCCGGATCGCGCACCATCGGCCCGAGTGCCCCGGCCTGTGGCCAGCGCCGGGCCGCGTCGAGCAACAGGTCGATCGAGCCTGGTCCCCACTGGACGTCCGGGTTGGCGATGATGAAAAATTCCGAGCACTCCGCATCCGATATCTGCTCGGCGCCGCGGTTGACCGCGCTGCCGTAACCCAGGTTGCTGCCGGTGTGGAGCAGACGCACGTTCGGGTAGCGCTTTTCGGCTTGTTCCGGGGCTCCGTCGGTCGAGCCGTTGTCGGCCATGATGACTTTGACCGGCCGATCGGTGGCCAGGGCGAGGGAGGCCAGGAAACGGTCCAGGTGTGCGCCCGGCGAGTACGTCACCGTCACCACAACGAGCGGGCGGGCCGCATCCTCAGTCACGGCGTAGAGGGTAGCGGGCCGGACGGGCGCCCTTTTTCGACCGCTGCCACCAGGGCTTCGCGCCAATCCCGCAGCGGGGTCAGGCCGGCCTCGGCGGACCGGCGCGCGGACAGCACGGTGTAGGTGGGACGGGGCGCCGGCCGCGGATGCCGGTCGCTGCCGACCGGCCGAACCCGCTCCGGATCGGCCCCGATGGCCGCGAAGGTCTCCCGCGCCTGGTCGAACCGGCTGGCCTGGCCGGCGTTGGCGGCATGCAGCACACCGGGCCGCACGCCACCGTCGGCGATCTGCAGCAACGCTGACACCAGATCACCGGTGTAGGTCGGCGATCCGAATTGGTCGGCGACCACGTCCACCGGGCCGTCCCCGGCGGCCAGCCGGCGCATGGTCGCCACGAAATCGGCTCCGTCGCCGCCGCGATAAACCCAGGCGGTGCGGACGACGTATGCGTCGGGTTTGGCGGCCAGTACGGCCTGTTCCCCGGCCAGTTTCGTCTGGCCGTACACGTTGACCGGCCCGGTTTCGTCGTCGACCTCATACGGGGTGTGACGTGTCGCGGACGCGCCGAACACATAGTCGGTCGAGATGTGCACCAGGTGGGCGCGGGCATGCGCGCATACCGTGGCGAGGTTGCCGGGACCGGCGGCGTTGACGGCCAAGGCCTTCTCGCGATCGGTCTCGGCGGCATCCACCTGCGTGTATGCCGCGCAGTTGATCACCACGTCGCCGGGCTCGACGAACCCTCGCACCGTGTCAAAGTTGGTGACATCACATTCGGCAGAAGACAGGGCCAGCACGTCACGCCCTTCGTAGCGGGCCTGATCAGCCAATACCTGCCCGACCATGCCACCGGCCCCGGTGATCACAATCCGTTGCGCCATGCGCCGAGTCTGGCACGCCGGTCTGCGTTACCCGGCTCACGTCCAGGCCGCAAGTAGCCTGGGCAGGTGCCTATCCCCCTCCTACGCTCACTCGCTGTCGCCACGGCGTCGGCCGTGGTGCTCGGAACAGGGGTGGCCTGGACCCAGATCCGCTCCTTTGAATCCGGCATCAACCACATCACATCCGCGGCCCTCGGCGGCGGCGGTGAGGACGGCGCGATCGACATCCTGCTGGTCGGGATGGACAGCCGTACCGATGCCCACGGCAACCCGCTGTCGGCCGAGGAGTTGGAGACACTGCGCGCCGGGGACGACGTCGCGACCAACACCGACACCATCATCCTGATCCGGATTCCCAACAACGGCAGGTCGGCCACCGCCATCTCCATCCCGCGCGATTCGTATGTCGAAGCGCCGGGCTGGGGAAAGATGAAGATCAACGGCGTGTTCGGCGACGTCAAGCTCGACCGGATGAAGCAGCTGGTCGAGGTCGAGGGCGAAGATCCGGCCGTCGCCGAGCCCCAGGCCACCGAGGCCGCCCGCGAGGAACTGATCCAGACCGTCGCCGCGCTCACCGGCGTCACGGTCGACCACTACGCCGAAATCGGACTCCTGGGCTTCGCGCTGATCACCGACGCCCTGGGCGGCGTCAACGTATGCCTGAAAGATGCTGTGTACGAACCGCTTTCGGGCGCCGATTTCCCGGCCGGCTGGCAGAAGCTCAGTGGTCCGCAGGCGCTGAGCTTCGTGCGGCAGCGCCACGACCTCCCGCGCGGTGACCTCGACCGGGTGACCCGTCAGCAGTCGGTGATGGCTTCGCTTGCCCACGAGGTGATCTCCAGCAAGACGCTGTCCAGCCCGGCAACGCTGGGGCGGCTTCAGGATGCCGTGCAGCGCTCGGTGGTGATCTCCGATGGCTGGGACATCATGAACTTCGTCGAACAGCTGCAGAAGCTGGCGGCCGGCAGCGTGGCGTTCGCGACCATCCCGATCGTGCGCGAGGATGGCTGGAGCGACGACGGCATGCAGAGCGTGGTCCGGGTGGATCCCGACCAGGTGCACGAGTGGGTGTCGAGCCTGCTGCAGGACCAGGCCGAGGGCAAGACCGAGCAACTGAGCTACTCCCCCGAGAACACCACCGTCGAGGTGGTCAACGCCACCGACATCAACGGCCTGGCGGCCGCGGTGTCCCAGGTACTGGGCAACAAGGGCTTCGTTCCCGGCGCCACCGGCAACCACGAGGGCCCTCCGCCGGCATCCAGCCAGGTGCTGGCCGCCAAGAGCGACGACCTCGGCGCGCAGGCCGTATCGAAGGACCTCGGCGGGCTGCCGGTCAACGAGGACTCGACGCTGCCGCCGGGTGCGGTCCGAGTGGTGCTGGCGGCCGATTACACCGGGCCCGGATCCGACGGGATGGATCCGTCCGCGGGCATCGTGGATCCGGCTGCGGCCGGCGACACCTACAGCGACACCGGCGATGCGAGCCCGCCACCACCGCCGTCGCCGATCCTCAACGCAGGTTCTGACGATCCCAAGTGTGTGAACTGATCGTCCTCGAGTAAAACCAAGGGCTATGAGCACACTCAGCGCCGCGGTGCTGGACCCGTTGTTGACAGCGGATCCAGCCGGCCCACGGATCACCTATTACGACGACGCGACCGGTGAGCGGATCGAGTTGTCGGCGGTGACCATGGCCAATTGGGCCGCCAAGACCGCCAACCTGTTGCGCGACGAGATGGGCGCCGGCCCGGGCACGCGGGTGGCGGTGCTGCTGCCCGCGCACTGGCAGACCGCCGCGGTGCTGTTCGGGGTCTGGTGGATCGGTAGTGAAGTGGTGTTGGGCGGTGGTTCCGACAATTCCGCCGACATGGCCCTGTGCACGCGAGATCGGCTCGATGAGGCCGACGACGCGGTCTCGGGCGGCGAGGTCGCGGTGCTGTCGCTGGACCCGTTCGGCAAGCCGGCCCCGGATCTACCCATCGGCGTCACCGACTACGCCACCGCAGTGCGGGTACACGGCGACCAGATCGTGCCCGAACGTGTTCCTGGCCCGGCGTTGGCCGGACAATCGGTCGCCGAGGTACTGAAATCGGCCCAGAATGCCGCTGCGGCACATGGTTTCACCGGTTCCGACCGAGTGCTCTCCACCGCATCCTGGAGCACCCCCGACGAGCTCGTCGAGAACCTGATCGCCGTGTTCGTCGCGGGTGCGTCACTGGTGCAGGTGGCCAATCCCGATGCCGGCGCACAGGAACGGCGCCGGGAGACCGAGAAGGTCACGCGCGGCTGAGTTTTCTATGCCGAACAGACACAAACCCGTACCTTTTTCCGTGAAAAGGTACGGGTTTGCGTCTGCTCGCGGGAATTACTTGAGCAGGGCGCGGCTCATGACCACGCGCTGAATCTGGTTGGTGCCCTCGTAGATCTGGGTGATCTTGGCGTCCCGCATCATCCGCTCGACCGGGAAGTCCACGGTGTAGCCCGCGCCGCCGAACAGCTGTACCGCGTCGGTGGTGACCTCCATGGCCACATCGGAGGCCAGGCATTTGCTCGCCGCCGAGATGAAACCGAGGTTGCCTTCACCGCGCTCGGCCCGCGCCGCAGCCGAGTACACCATCAACCGGGCCGCTTCGACCTTCATCGCCATGTCGGCGAGCATGAACTGCACGCCCTGGTTGTCGCTGATCGGACGACCGAACTGCTTGCGGTCCTTGGTGTATGCGATCGCCGCGTCCAGCGCCCCCTGGGCGATACCGACGGCCTGCGCGCCGATCGTCGGGCGGGTGTGGTCCAGGGTCGCCAACGCGGTCTTGAAACCGGTTCCGGGCTCACCGATGATCCGGTCACCCGGGATGCGGCAGTTCTCGAAGTAGAGCTCGGTGGTCGGGCTGCCCTTGATGCCGAGCTTGCGCTCCTTGGGGCCGACGGTGAAGCCCTCGTCGTCCTTGTGCACGACGAACGCCGAGATGCCGTTGGCACCCTTGTCGGGATCGGTCACGGCCATCACGGTGTACCAGGTCGACTTGCCGCCGTTGGTGATCCAGCACTTGGTGCCGTTGAGAATCCAGTCGTCGCCGTCGGCCTTGGCGCGGGTCCGCATGCCGGCCGCGTCGCTGCCCGCCTCACGCTCGGACAACGCGTAGGAGGCCATCGCCTCGCCGGAGGCCAGCGACGGCAGCACCTGCTTCTTGAGCTCATCGGAGCCGCGCAGGATCAGGCCCATCGTGCCGAGCTTGTTGACCGCCGGGATCAGTGAGGCCGAGCAGTCCACCCGGGCCACTTCCTCGATCACGATGCAGGCCGCGACCGAGTCTGCACCCTGGCCGCCGTACTCCTCGGGCACGTGGATCGCGTTGAAACCCGAGGCGTTCAGGGCCTGCAGGGCTTCTTCCGGGAAGCGCGCGTTCTCGTCGACGTCGGCGGCGTACGGAGCGATTTCCTTCTCCGCCAGCGCCCGGATCGCCGCGCGGAGCTCCTGGTGCTCCTCCGGCAGCTGAAATAGATCGAAAGATGGGTTACCGCCCCAGCCAGCCATGATCTTCTCCTTAACTCTCTTGGTTCAATCGTGCCCGGACTGCACATCGAGTACATCGCCCTGCTACTTTTGGTACTCAGTACCATACCATCGGCACTCAGTACCCGAGGAGGTGCGCCCAATGCCCGACCTACCCAGCACCCGGGAGCGTCTGGTGAGCGCCGCATTCGATCTGTTCGAAGAACGTGGCTATGAGGCCGCCAGCGTCGATGACATCGCGGCCCGGGCAGGGGTGGGACGCACCACCGCG
This sequence comes from Mycobacterium sp. DBP42, assembly GCF_005924235.1. Taxonomy (NCBI): domain Bacteria; kingdom Bacillati; phylum Actinomycetota; class Actinomycetes; order Mycobacteriales; family Mycobacteriaceae; genus Mycobacterium; species Mycobacterium sp. DBP42. The sequence goes on along the minus strand of NZ_VCMY01000009.1, from coordinate 13,733 downwards.
TTTCGTCAGTTCGGGTCGAAAGAGGCGTTGATCTTTCCCGATCACGAGGCGTTGCTGCGCCGTGCCGACGAGAGATTGTCGGCGGCCTCGCCCGATGCGCTACCCGCCGAAGTCATCGCGGTGGCAACGACGTCGGTATTCGAGAACTATCTCGCCGAGGGCGAGCGGGCCCGGACGCGGTATCGGCTCACCCGTTCGGTGCCGGCCCTGCGTGATTTCGAAACGGCCGTGGTGTCGCGGTATGTCCGGCTGTTCACCAAACACCTGCGGGCCGCGCAGTCCGGGGATTGGACGGCGGACCTGCGCGCCGAACTATTCGCCAACGCCGTCGTCGCCGCGCACAACCACGTTCTGCGCCGATGGCTGCGCGGCGACTCGCCCAGCCCACGGTCGGACCTGGCCCAGGCGCTTGCCGCAACCTGGCCGATCTACCGCGGCAGTAGCGGCCGCACCGCGGTCGTGGTGATGTCGACCGATGAACCGATCGAATCCCTTACGCCGCGCATTCGCGAGCTGATCGGCGAGTGACTCAGCCGGCGTCGGAGCCGTCGCCCAACAGGCGATCACGCAACGCCGCGTCCTTGGCCAACACCATGGTTTCCAGGTCAGCCTGAAATTTCACCATCCGCGCCTGCAGTGCGGCATCGGCCGAACCCAGGATCCGCACCGCCAGCAGGCCCGCATTACGTGCTCCGCCAATCGAAACCGTGGCCACCGGAACGCCGGCGGGCATCTGCACGATGGACAGCAGCGAGTCCATGCCGTCGAGGCGGGCCAGCGGCACCGGCACCCCGATCACCGGGAGCGCGGTGGCAGAGGCCACCATGCCGGGTAGGTGCGCAGCTCCTCCTGCTCCGGCGATGATCACCTCGACACCCCGGCCCGCGGCGCTCTTGGCGTAGTCGAGCATGCGTTGCGGGGTGCGGTGCGCCGAGACCACACCCACCTCGAACGGCACCTCGAACTCGGCGAGCGCATCGGCCGCGTCGGACATCACCGACCAGTCGCTGTCGCTGCCCATGATGAGTCCGACCCTCGGGCCGGATCCGTTTGCGCTAGCCGCCATGTTCATCCCATCCGTCGGTCCACTCGCCGTGCGACAACCAGTGCGCGGCCCGCACCGCACGCTCGCGGAGTTCGTCCATATCCGTGCCGATGATGTTGACGTGCCCCAGTTTTCGGCCGGGCCGTTCGCCCTTGCCGTACAGGTGCACCTTCGCGTCGGGGATCCGCGCGAACAGGTGGTGCAGCCGCTCGTCCATCGACATCGTCGGGGTCTGCGGCGCGCCGAGCACATTGGCCATCACGGCCGCGGGTGCAATGGCCGACGTGTCGCCGAGCGGGTAATCCAAGACCGCCCGCAGATGCTGTTCGAACTGGCTGGTGACCGCGCCGTCCATGGTCCAGTGCCCGGAGTTGTGCGGACGCATGGCCAATTCGTTGACCAGCAGTGTGCCGTCGACGGTCTCGAACAGCTCCACGGCCAGCACTCCGACCACACCCAGCTCGTTGGCCACTCTCAGGCCGAGTTCCTGTGCGGCCGAACCGGTTTCGTCGGACAATCCGGGCGCCGGGGCATACACCTCGACGCAGATGCCGTCGCGCTGCACGGTTTCGACCACGGGCCAGGCCGCGCCCTGTCCGAACGGTGAGCGTGCCACCAGCGCGGCCAGCTCGCGCCGCATCGCGACACGCTCCTCGGCGAGCACGGGCACGCCGTCGGCCAGGTAACCGGCCACAACCTCTCGGGCGGCCGCCAGGTCGTCGGCCATCACCACGCCCTTGCCGTCGTAGCCTCCGCGCACGGTCTTGATCACCACCGGACCGTCGACCTGCCGCACGAACTCCTCGACGTCGGAAACCGAGGTGATCTCGGCGAAGCGTGGCACCGGGGCTCCCAAACTATGCAGTTTGCGACGCATGAGCAGCTTGTCCTGGGCATGCACCAGGGCCTGCGGCGGCGGGTTGACCGTCACCCCTTCAGCCACGAGGGTCTCGAGGTGCTCGGTGGGTACGTGTTCGTGATCGAACGTCAGCACCGCTGCGCCGTCCGCCGCCCGACGCAATGCGTCCAGGTCGGTGTGCGAACCGATGACGACATCCGGAGTGACCTGCGCGGCGGATTCATCCGACCCAGCGGACAGCACCCGCAGGGTCTGCCCGAGCGCGATCGCCGCCTGGTGCGTCATCCTCGCGAGCTGGCCTCCGCCGATCATCGCCACTACAGGCGACGCCCCGCTCGCGGGGGTGGAATTCCGTCCGCTCGCGGGCGAAGGCGGCTTATTGGGAGTTGTCGGCACGCTCCTATGTTGTCATGCGCGGATTCATGTCCTCGTCATGACCGGCGCATTGACCTGCGGTTAAGCTCCAAGGTCCGCAGCGATGCGGCATCGGCACCCGCATTTACGTACACTGCCTAGCTGTGTCCTTCGCCGATGCGACAATCGCTCGATTGCCGCGATTCGTTCGTCCCTACGCCGAGCGGCATCACGAGCTGATCAAGTTCGCGATCGTCGGCGCGACGACGTTTGTCATCGATTCGGCGATCTTCTACACCCTCAAGCTCACGGTGCTCGAGCCCAAGCCGGTCACCGCCAAGATCATCGCCGGCATCGTCGCCGTCATCGCCTCCTACATCCTCAACCGGGAATGGAGCTTCCAGAACCGCGGCGGCCGCGAGCGCCACCACGAGGCCCTGCTGTTCTTCGCGTTCAGCGGCGTGGGCGTGATGCTGTCGATGCTGCCGCTGTATTTCTCCAGCTACGTACTGGGACTCCGCGTTCCGGAAGTGTCGCTGACGGTGGAGAACATCGCCGACTTCATCTCGGCCTACATCCTGGGCAATCTGCTGCAGATGGCGTTCCGGTTCTGGGCATTCCGCCGCTGGGTGTTCCCCGACGAGTTCGTCGACAAGCCCGATCTGGCGCTGGAGTCCACTCTCACCGGCGGTGGTTTCGTCGAGGCTTTCGAGGATCATGCCGAGCGCAAGTCCGCCACGGTGACACCGCTGCGGCGGCCGATCCGCCGGGCGAAAGCCCGTCAGCTCGGCGACTCTTCAGACCCCAGGGTGTCGAAGACTTCGTGATACAGCAGTGAGTGCACCTGCTCCACACGCGGAATGTCGTTGAATTCCAGGGGATCCTGCGACGCCGATTCGATGATCAGCGTGCCGGTGCGCAACATGCGGTCGGTCAACCCATGCCGGAACTCGACGCTGTTGATCCGCGCGAGCGGGATGTCGATGCCCGAGCGGGTCAACAGGCCATGGCGGAACATCACCCGCCGGTCGGTGATGACGAAGTGCGTGGTCCACCAGGTCAGGAACGGCCAGACCGTGAGCCAGCCGACGACGATGAGCCAGATCGCCCCGATCACGATGAACAGCACATTCTTGGCGGTCGTCTGCCAGTCCGTGGCGTTGACCACCGCAGCGACGAACGCCGATGCCGCGCTGGCCAGGACCAGGACCAGGACCGCGCCGATCAGACGTTTCCAGTGCGGATGCCGATGCAGCACCACCTGCTCGTCGTTGGCCAGCACATTCTCCGGGTAACCCACGGCAGCACTCTACGGCCCATCTGACCGCAGGTGCGTGATGTCACCGGCCGACACCGTGGCCCGTTCGGTGCCGGTGTCGATGATCAGCCGCCCGATAGCGTCGACGTCGACGGCCGTGCCCACCAGCTCGTTGTCCCCCGGCAGGATTGCGCGGACCCCGCTGCCGATGGTGACGCTGCGTGCACGGTAGTCGGCGGCCAGCTTCGGATCGGAAGCGCGCCAGCCGGCGAACCGCGCGGCCAGGTGCCGGAGCAATGCCTGAGCCAGCGGGTTGCGGTCCACGGTCGCCGCGCCGAGCTGCGACAGCGAGGTGGCGCGCGGGTCCGGGGCCTCCTCGGCGGTCATCGACACATTGAGGCCTACCCCGACCACGACGACCGGTGCCGGCGATGCCACCTCGGCCAGAATTCCCGCGAGTTTCCCGCCCGCCGGGCCGACCAGAACGTCATTCGGCCATTTCAGGCCGACGCGCACACCGGTGACATCGGCGACGGCGTCGACGACGGCGACACCGGTGGCCAGCGGCAGCCAGCCCCACCTGTCCGTCGGCACCCCCGCCGCGTCGACCCCGACCGACAATGCCAACTGCGAACGCGCCGGCGCCGACCACTGCCTGCCATGCCTGCCGCGCCCGGCGCTCTGGTATTCGGCCAGCAACACCGCGCCCGCGATCGCCTCACCGCCGGCTGCGCGGGCCAGCAGGTCGGCATTGGTGGATCCGGTTTCCTCGACGATGTCGAGACGACGCCAGGGCTCCCGCAATCCGGCACGCAGGGATACGACATCGAGCGGCGGGCGGTTCGGCTGGCGATCATCCATGGGCCGTCAGCTTATTCGCACCCGCGGTGGGCTACCGCTTGGCCAGGTTGGCCGCCACCTCCTGATGCCAAAGCTCGTTGGCGTGGGTGGTGTCGACCTCCTGCTCGAACCGGGCCGTCATGTCCGGCGCGACGTCGGCGACATCGACGTAGAACTGCTCGTACCACCGGCGATGGTGGTAGACCGGGCCGTCTTCCTCGGTCAGCAGTGGATTGTCGATGCGTGTCTTGTTCTTCCAGATCTCGACGTCTTCCATGAAGCCGTCCCCGAAAGACCGGCTCATCGCGGCGGCGAGCTTGTCGGCTTTCTCGGCAGGCAACCCGGGATTCCGTTGAACCGCGACACCCCACTGCAACACGAACGAGTCGTGAGTCACCGGGTAGTGACAGTTGATCAGGGCAACCTCCACGGTGAAATCCGGGGCGAGGTCGTTGTGCAGCCAGTTGATCATGTACGCGGGGCCGAAATACGTTGCCTCCGAACGCAGATAGGTGCCGTCCCAGAGTTCGCGGGTGGCATAGTCCGGGCGCGGTTTGGACTCCATGAACTGGCTGGCGGTGTGGCCTTCGATGACGTTCTTGAAGTAGGTCGGGTAGGCGTGGTGAATGTAGAAGAAGTGCGCCATGTCGACGTTGTTGTCGACGATCTCGCGGCAGTGCGAGCCCTCGATGAGGATCGAATTCCACTGCCACGGTGACCAGACACCGTCCTGGTAGCCCTCGATGGTGGGCGGGATCAGCTCGTCGGTCGGGGTTGAGCCTTCCGGGTCGTGCCACACCAGCAGCTGACCGTTGACCTCACAGGTGTGCCATCTGCGGGTGCGCGCCAAACGCGGGGTGCGCTTGGCGTAGGGAACCAGCTTGCACTTTCCGTCGCCACCCCAGCGCCAGTCGTGGAACGGACAGGCCAGGTTGTCCTCCTTGACCGTACCCATCGACAGGTCACCGCCCATGTGCCGGCAGTACGAATCGAGCACGTGCAGTTCGCCGGCGGAGTCGGCATAGACGACGAGCTTGCCGCCGAACGCCTCGATGCCGTGCGGCTGCCCGTCGCGGAACGTGTCGGCGAGCCCGACGCAGTGCCAGCCGCGGGCGAATCGCGTCATCTCCGCGCCGGCGTCGATTTCCCGGATGTCACTCATATGTCTTGCCTAACATGTCTTTGACCGCCAGGTGGCTGAACAGCATGCTGGTTCCGATCGGATTTCCGCCGCCCGGATAGGCGGTGCCGCTCGGGGCGGCCATGGTGTTGCCCGCCGCGTACAGTCCGGCGATCACCTGCCCTTCGGCATCGAGTACCCGGGCCGCGGTATCCGTACGCAACCCGCCCTTGGTGCCGAGGTCGGAGATGCCGAATGCGGCGGCGTGGAACGGGCCTTTCTCGATCGCGACGAGCGGGGACGCGCCGCCGGAGAACGCGCGGTCGTAGGCCTCGTCGCCCCGCCCGAAATCTTCATCGGTGCCGCCGGCGACGAAACCGTTGAAGCGCTCCACCGTGGCGATCAATTTGTCGGCGGGCACACCGATCTTGGTGGCCAGCTCTTCGAGAGTGTCGGCGGTGTGCCACAACCCGGCGTCGACGTATTGCCCAGTGTCGACCATCGAGACGTTGGTGGCCTTGACCGGCGGAACCTCACCCTCACGATCGTCGTAGATCATCCAGAACGGCAACGTCATCGAACCGTCGGCAAGTCGTGGCAGGATCGCCCGGCCGATGCGGTCGTAGGCCGCCGACTCGTTGACGAACCGCGCTCCGTTCTGGTCGACGAAGATTCCGCCGGTGAACCACAGCGCGAAGGCCGAGCGCCCGTCCGGGTGGGTGAGGCCCGGCGACCACCAGGCCTGGTCCATCAGGTCCACGTCGGCGCCGACGGCCATCGCGGCCTGATGCGCGCGTCCCAGGTTGGCCGGCGGCCCCATGGTGTCGCGGGCGACGCCGGGCACACCGTATTCGCGGCGCAGCTCGTCGTTGCCTTCGAAGCCGCCTGCCGCGAGCAGCACGCCGCGGCGGGCCCGGATCGCCTGCCGTTCGCCGTCGGTTTCGACGATCGCACCCGTCACCACGCCGTCCTCGACCACCAACTCGACCAACGGGGTGTTGAGGCGAAGCGAGGAGCTCGGGTACTGCTCAATGGCTTTCAGGAACCGGGCGATCAACGCGCGACCGCCGATGAAGTAGTCATCGGGCTGCTCGGCACCGAGGCGGTCGGCGTCGAGCGGCCCGCGGACCAGCTCGCGCAAGTGCGGAGCTTTCTCCACCTTGAGCGGGCGGGCCGCGATATGGCGTTGTCCGTCGGTCCGGGCCTTGGGCGCCTTGCCGAAGTAGTCCGGCCACGGCATCGGGGCAAACTTCAGATGGTCGTCGGCTTCCAGGTACTCGATCAGCCCGGCACCGCCGCGGACGTAGGTTTCCTGCAGTTCCCGCGGGGTCCGGTCGCCGACGACGGCGTGGTAGTACTCCAACGCGTCCTCGATGGTGTCGTCGGTGCCGGCTCGTCGGAGCACCGGGTTGCACGGGAACCACACCCCGCCGCCACCGGAATACGCTGTGGTGCCGCCGAATTTGTCGCTGGCTTCGACCAGGATCACCGACAGGCCCTCGCGGGCCGCGGTGTAGGCACCCGTCACGCCGCCGCCACCCGATCCGGCGATCAGGACGTCACACTGGTCATCCCACTTCATAGGTAACGCTGCCTCCCATACTGCGCGAACTCGGCGTCCAGCGACTGCTTGTCATCGTCGCTCATGGCCCGATACACGGGTGTTCCGCGTCCCGCCCACCGGTACACCACCTCGTCTGTGTGCCAACGCTGTGTCTGCAGTTCGCGTTTGAGCACCTTGTTCGACCCGGTGACCGGCAGGTTCTTCGACACCCGCAGGAACCGTGGAATTCCCTTGGTGCCCAGGTCTTCCTGGGCGGCCAAGTAGGCCACGAAATCCGCGGCGTCGAAGCCGTCGGGATCGGCCACCTCGATCGCGGCCATCACCTGATCTCCCGAGCGCGGGTCGGGCACCGCGTACACACCGGCGGCCACCACCTCGGGATGGCGACGCAGGACGCGCTCGATGTTCAGTGCCGAGGTGTTTTCACCGTCCACCCGGATCCAGTCGCCACGCCGGCCGGCGAAGTAGATGAACCCGGCCCCGTCGAGGTAGCCGAGATCACCGGTCCAGTACCAGCCGTTGCGGATACGTTCGGCGTTGGCCTCGTCGTTGCGGTAGTAGCCCTCGAAGGTGCGGGTGCCGAGTTTGTCGACGATCTCTCCGACCGCGTCGTCAGGGTTGAGAACACGTCCGTGCTCATCGAGAACCGCTGGCACACAGTCGTTCAGCGATTCGGGGTCGACGATCGCGACACCTTGATGCGCGGGCCTGCCGAGCGCGCCCGGCGGCATGTCCGGGGCCAGCACCACCGCCCCACCGCCTTCGCTGGAGCCGTAACCTTCGAACAATTCGGCGTCGAACCGGCGACGGAACTCGTTCTGGTCATCAGGTGAGGCCTCGGTGCCGAAACCGCGGACCAACGGGTTGTCGGCGTCGTCTGATTGCTCGGGGGTGGCCATCAGGTAGCCGAGTGCCTTGCCCACGTAGGTGAAGAACGTGGCGCCGAAATACCTTACGTCCGGAAGGAATCCGGACGCCGAGAACGAGGGCGTCAGGCATACGGTGGCACCGACCGTCAGCGCCGGCGCCCACAGCGCCATGATGGCGTTGCCGTGGAACAGCGGCATGCAGCAGTACTCCACGTCGTGACGCACGTGGCCGAACTTCTCGGCGGCCGCGTAGCCGATGCGAGCCAGTCGACCCTGGCTGCAGATGACGGCCTTGGAGGCCCCCGTGGTTCCCGAGGTGAACAGCAGCAGCATCAGGGAATCCTCGGTGACCCCAGGGGCGACCGACGGAGTGAGGCGATGCGCGGCGAGCTGTGTTGCATAGTCCGGGCCGTCGACCACCAGAAACCGTTCCGGCGCCAACCCGAGGTCGAGCCCACGCAGACGCTGGGCACCCGCGGTGTCGGTGACGATCAATTGGCAATCGGCTAGCCGGATTTCGGCTGCCATCTCCGCGGCGCCACGGGTCGGGTTGATGCCGACGATGGTCGCCCCGGCCAGCGCGGCACCGCCCAGCCAGAAGACGAAGTCCGGCACGTTGCCCAGCAGGACGCCGATGTGCAACGGGCCGTCGGTGCGCATGGCCTGCGCCAGCGCGCCACGCGCGGCGGATTCGGCGATCACCTCGTCCCACGTCCAGTCCCGGTCACGGGTGCGCAGGCCGAGGTGTTGGTCACCGACCCGATCGAGCAGCAGCGACGCGATATCAGTCCGGACCTCAGGCATGGGCTTGGGCGGCGGCGCGCTTCTGGTCGATGTAGGCCTGCGGCAGGTCTTCCTGGCTCAGCTTGGTCACGCTGACCGGACCGGTCTGATAGGCGTCCTCACCGAGGATGAGGCCGTCGGCGTCGATCGGCCAGTTGATCAGCTGACGGAACAGCAGCAGGTAATCGCCGTCCGGGTCCTCGACGTCGACGCCGATCGCCTGGGCCGCCGCGCCCGGGTAGATCATCTTCATCCAGCCTTCGGTCATCACCAGATCATCATCGACGGCTAGGCGATCGATCTCGAAAACGAGGTGGTTGGCACCGCTGGCCACGAAGGCCTCGTAATAGGCACGCACGCCTTCGGTGGTCTTGGGGCCCATGTCGGCATTGGCATACCAGAAGTGGTAGTCCGGGTTCGGCGCCAAGGTGGCCATGAGCCGTTCCATGTCGGGCTCAGCCTCGGCCTTCATGTGCTCAAGGACGATGCCCAGCACCTCTCGATGCCGCTCGTTGGTGGTGACGGCCAGGCGTTCTTCGACGGGAACCCAGGTCTTGGTCGGATCGATGATGGCCATGTCGGGCCTCCTTGTCTGTTGCGGGCTGCTTCGCAATCTTTGGCCAATCAGGTGATCCCGGTCACCCGCTACACGTCGGTCTATCACGCGAATTCACCCGACGCTCGTCGGGCCCGGCTCGCTTGCGCCGAAAGCAACGCCATGGTCGTTGTGCGGCGCTCCGGGCAGCCATAGCGTTGTTTTCGAGGCGCTCGGGAGCCAGATCACCTCGGTCTGCGTCCAACGAACATGCGAGTTCCGTTCCTCGGGAGTGAAGCCGTGGCGGCCGGTCTTGTCACCCGCGGTCAGTTGCGCAGCCGGTATCGGCCGATCTTTCGCGATGTCTATGTGCCGCGGGAGCATCGGATATGCCTGCGCGACAAGATCACCGGCGCGACATTCGCATCGGCTGACGCAGTCGTCGCCGGCCTCGCCGCCTCCGCGATGCATGGCGCGAGATGGGTGGACGATGATGTCCCGGTCGAACTCATCGCGACGGTGAGACGTCAGCGTGGGCTGATCGTGCGGCGGGAAACCCTGCACGAGGACGAGATCATGACCATCGCGGGCATTCGCGTCACCACGCCCGCCCGCACCATCTTCGACCTCGGCCGTCATCTGCCCACGAATCGCGCGGTCGAGCGAATCGACGCGCTGATGAACGCCTGCCCGGTCTCCCGTGAGGACGTCGCGCTCATCGCGAAGCGCCACTCGGGTGCCAGGGGCATACGCCGGCTGCGGGTGGCGCTGTCACTGGCCGACGCCGGCGGGGAGTCGCCGCCGGAGACGCGGCTGCGAGTGCTGTTCATCAACGCCGGGCTGCCGCGTCCCACAACACAATTCGTGGTCTATGACGAGTCTGGGCAGTATGTGCGCCGGATCGACATGTGCTGGGAGCAGTTCAAGGTCGGGGCCGAGTACGACGGCGAGCAGCACCTCACGAATCGCCGGCAGTATGTCCTCGACATCCAGGTGAACCGGGTACTGCAAAGGCTGGGCTGGCACGTCATCCACGTCGTCAAAGAAGACCGGGGCGAGGACATCGTCGCCCAGGCGCGGGCGGCCCTGCTGTCACGAGGATGGCAACCCGGTCCGCGAAAGCAACGCCACGGCTGTTCGCCGGCGGCGTGAGCGACCACAGCGTTGATCTCGCGACGTCTCCGGACCGGAAGGCCTACAGCAGATCCGCGTCGGCCAGCTCGGCCGACGACATCGCGATCCGCCGGACCATCAGCACCAGCGTGCCCAGGAAGCGGTCCACCGGATCCTCGAAATCCCACCCCATCGCGGCCTGCACCCGCGCCAACCGGGCCGCGACCGTGCTGTGGTGCACGTGCAGTTCGGCGGCCGTCCGCCGCAACGAGCCGTAGACGAAGAACGCCTCGGTGGTCTGCACGTCGAGATCTCCGGCGGGCGTCGCCGCAATCTCGTTGATACGGACCACATCTCGATTGCGTCGGACCCGGTCGATCGGGAGGTCGGCCAGCAGCTCCAGCGAGCTGAGCCGCTCATGAGCCACCACTCGCCTACCGAATCCGGTGGACGACGCGAAGCGCAGCGCACGTACGGCTTCATGCCATGAGGTCGACGCGCTGAACACGCTGCCCACCGATCCGATGCCGATCCACGGGCCCGACGCGGTTCCGGTGTTCACCACCGCCGGGAACTGTTCGACTATGACGCGCTCCAGACGATCCGAAAGCTCGGTCATGTCGAACGATCCCTGGCACACGATCGCGGTGGCGTTGCCGATCACCGCCGACCGCACGGTCGGCGCGGCCAGCTCACCGGTGATGAGGCGGACCGTTTCCCTCGGCGGATGCCCCGATGCCGCCAGCACGCAGGTGGGCCTGTTCTCGTCGAGACCCAAGAGCCGGATCGCCCGGGCGCGGTCCTCGCGGTGTTCTTTGGCCGAGAGCACGACCTCCAGCAGTGCGGGGTCGCCCAGATGCGGGGTCCCGCTCACCCCGGTCCGCGCAGCGAGGCGGACCACCAGTCGCCGCAGCCGATCGAGCAGGACCGCATCCAGCGGATGTCCGGGCCCGTCACGCTGCACCCAGACGACGGTCTCGTCGCCCTCCGGCACCGGCGGGGCCCCGGGTTCGATCGGGTCGAGGCGCCCGGATGCGTCGTAGCGGACGACGGTGCCGCCCGGCCACCGGACACCGACGGGGCATCCGGCGATCAGCGCGGCAAACCGCACGGCCGCGTCGACGTTGACCTCCTGCTCCTCCATCGCGTCGAATTGCGCGACGAGCCGCAGCACCGATGCGGGATCGGTGCCCAGTTCGGACAGCACGAGCGGCCCGGTGGTCATGGTCGAGAGCGTAGGCCCACAGCCTGGCGCGGCGTCAGGCCACAGCACACTGCGCCCACCACAGTGACGCGCGCCACGTCCACCTCTCTTAGACCAGTCTTAGGGTTACCGATAACATCTGACCCATGACGAGCGTTACCGAGCCGTCCGCCGAGCATCAGGTGGACATCCACACCACTGCAGGCAAGCTGGCCGATCTGAAGAGGCGGGCTGAGGAGACGCTGCATCCCGTCGGCGAAGCTGCCGTGGAGAAGGTCCACGCCAAGGGCAAACTGACGGCCCGCGAGCGCATCCTCGCCCTGCTCGATGAGGGGTCGTTCGTTGAACTCGACGCGCTGGCCAAGCACCGCAGCACCAACTTCGGCCTGGAGAGCAACCGGCCGCTGGGCGACGGTGTGATCACCGGCTACGGCACCATCGACGGCCGCGACGTCTGCATCTTCAGCCAGGACGCCACCGTGTTCGGCGGCAGCCTCGGTGAGGTTTACGGCGAGAAGATCGTCAAGGTCCAGGAGCTGGCCATCAAGACCGGCCGCCCGTTGATCGGCATCAACGACGGCGCCGGCGCCCGCATCCAGGAGGGTGTGGTCTCGCTCGGCCTGTACAGCCGGATCTTCCACAACAACATCAAGGCCTCGGGTGTCATCCCGCAGATCTCGCTGATCATGGGCGCCGCGGCCGGTGGCCACGTCTACTCCCCCGCGCTGACCGACTTCGTCGTCATGGTCGACCAGACCAGCCAGATGTTCATCACCGGCCCGGACGTCATCAAGACGGTCACCGGCGAGGACGTCACCATGGAGGAGTTGGGCGGCGCCCACACTCATATGGCCAAGTCCGGCACCGCGCACTACGTCGCCTCCGGCGAGCAGGACGCTTTCGAGTACGTCCGGGACCTGCTGAGCTACCTGCCGCCGAACAACTACGCCGAGCCGCCGCACTACCCGGTGCCGCAGGTGGAGGGCTCGGTCGAGGAGACCCTGACCGACGAGGACATCGAGCTCGACACGCTGATCCCGGATTCCCCGAATCAGCCGTACGACATGCACGAGGTCATCACCCGCATCCTCGACGACGACGAGTTCCTCGAGGTGCAGGCCGGCTACGCGGGCAACATCGTGGTCGGCTTCGGCCGGGTCGACGGGCGCCCGGTCGGCATCGTGGCCAACCAGCCCACCCAGTTCGCCGGCTGCCTCGACATCAACGCCTCGGAGAAGGCCGCCCGGTTCATCCGGACCTGCGACTGCTTCAACATCCCGATCGTCCTGCTGGTCGATGTTCCCGGCTTCCTGCCCGGCACCGACCAGGAGTTCAACGGCATCATCCGGCGCGGCGCCAAGCTGCTCTACGCCTACGGTGAGGCCACGGTCGCCAAAGTCACCGTCATCACCCGCAAGTCCTACGGCGGCGCGTACTGCGTGATGGGTTCCAAGGACATGGGCGCCGACGTGGTCGTCGCCTGGCCGACGGCGCAGATCGCGGTGATGGGCGCTTCGGGCGCGGTGGGCTTCGTGTACCGCCAGCAGCTCAAGGAGGCGGCCAAGGACGGCCAAGATGTCGATGCGCTGCGTCTGGAGTTGCAGCAGACCTACGAGGACACGCTGGTCAACCCGTACATCGCGGCCGAGCGCGGCTACGTCGACGCGGTCATCCCGCCGTCGCACACCCGCGGCTACGTGGCCAACGCACTGCGGCTGCTGGAGCGCAAGATCATCCAGATGCCGCCGAAGAAGCACGGGAACATTCCACTGTGAGCGCGGCGAACGATTCAGCTGCTGTGAGTGACGCCGTTACCGAGACCGAGGCTCAGGACGAGCCGAAGACCGACCACGAGGCCCACATCAAGGTGCTGCGCGGTGAGCCCACCGATGAGGAGATGGCCGCGCTGATGGCTGTCCTCAGCAGTGCAGGCGGCGGTGCCGAGGAACCCGTGGTGCGTGACCGCAACATGTGGGGACACCCGGTGGACAAGTTGCGCTACTCGATCTTCAGCTGGCAGCGGGTGACCCTCCTCGAGCGCACCCACATGCGGCGCTAGTGACAATGCCGCGCAGTTAGCGTGGGTGGCCCGTTGTCAACCGTCGAGGATCTCGATGGTGATGCTGGTTGTGTAGTTGGTGCGGTCGATGGTGCCTTTGGCTCGGTGCTTGGAGATGGCGCGCTTGACG
>NZ_VCMY01000099.1:0-1466 GCF_005924235.1 Mycobacterium sp. DBP42 | reverse complement strand
ACCCACTGGCTCTGGCCGGTACACCACCGTCCTCACCTCACAGACCACCCTCCGAGCCGCCAGCAGCCACGCTAGACGCCTCCTGAATCCAACCCGGCCTCTCGTACCCCCACACCTCACCAGCCGCTGGGGAGCAGCTCTTCATCGAGTTGGACATGCGATTCTCCTCAAGTTCCTGGGATCGAACACGGCGCCGTCCTCCTCACGCAACAGCGCAGTGGGCCCGATCTCGGTAACGCTGTCGCCAAATGCACGTCGCATCCCGGCGACCCCCTGGATCAGCACGCCCTGCATCGTGGGCGACTGCGCGAGATAACGGATCGATACCAGCGCCGAGCACTCATCGTTGCCGCCCTCCCACTGCAACTCGTCACGAGAATCCGTCATGTCGCCGATCACCTCCGCCGAAGCCCCGGCACACAGAGCGGTCAGGTACCACCGGTCAGGACGCGGACCAGCCATCAAAGGCCCCTCCGCTCCGGAAACACCGCTGAGGTGCTGCCCGGCGCGCAGGGCAGCACCTCAGCGGTCAGGAATCGCGCCTCTATGCCCTCCGACAGACGGATGCTCTGGCTGACGCACCCAAGCGCCGCCCCGATCTCTGTCCGCCCTGACGACACAGCACAGGGCAAACTAGCGGCCCTCAGTGACGGTGACCCCGTGTCTGAGTCGACGTACGCCCCGGCATCCAGCCGTGCGTGCGGGCTCATCGCGCGGTCCTCGGTTCCGCAACGGCGCTGCCCAGCCATTCATCGAACGCAGCCACCAGGCCCTCTGCCCGCTCGTGGATCTCCTCCCGGGCATCGAAGTTTTGCTCGTCGTGTCGGCGGTAGGCCGCTTCGCTGTAGTCGCTCAGATCGCAGTGAGCCGGACATTCGTCGCTGCATTCATGCATGACGTGGATGCCGTCGAACGCGGCCCGCAGCGCCGCCAGGGCGTCGAGCACCGCGGCTGGTGGGGTCGGCGTGCTCATGCGCCCACCCACTCATTGCACTCGCCGACCAGCTCGCACCGACCGGGGGCATCAACGATCGTGATCTCGAAGCAATAGCCCAGATCGTTGCCGATACCGTGGCCGTCGCCGGTGAACTCCTCCAGCTGCTCCCACAGCTGCTCCAAATCCTCGAACGGCTCCACCTCGACCGTCTCGACCCGTTTGGATGTGTGCCCGTCGCTATAGGCGTTTTCCACCCTGATCGTCAACGTCAGCGACTCCGCAGCACTCTCAGCAGTCACAACACTCCCCTTCCGGGAATATCGGGGCCCGCCGGAATGGCTTGCCCAACACCGCAAACATACCGCCGACCACCGACACCGCTAGCCGGGTCGAAGGCCTAGCTGTAACTCCCAGACAGGTTGTGAACGGCGTGGTGAGCGGAAGTAGGTGAGGACCTCCGGTATCGGTGTGGTTACCAAACACGCACATCCGATTACCGAGAGGTCCTCATGGTCCACGCTAATGCTTC
>NZ_VCMY01000098.1:0-1474 GCF_005924235.1 Mycobacterium sp. DBP42 | reverse complement strand
ACGCTAATGGGGAGGGAACGGCGGATCTTCGAGCGGTGTGGCGTGGTTGGGAGGACGCTGTTTAACCGAGCCGCCGGCCGGTGAGCGTTGAGTTACGCCGAAGCGATGGTCGACTTCTAACTCCAGAGCGCGCCCCGGCTGGTTGGTGAGGGTTCCTGCAGCACCGATGGGATGTCGTGCCGTTGAGCACTGATCCATTAGCCCGTTGCCGGGCACCCTTCGGCTCGAACATGTTCGATCCAACCAAGGGAGGTGCTCACATGATTTTTGTTGGCGATGATTGGGCCGAGGATCATCACGACGTCCATTTGATGGACGAAGCCGGGGCCCGGCTGGCCTGGCGCCGATTACCGGAGGGGCTTGCCGGAATCGGCGAACTGCATCATCTGGTGGCTCGCTACTGCGCAGAACCTGACCAGGTGGTGATCGGGACTGAAACCGATCGCGGCCTGTGGGTCACCGCTCTCACCGCCGCCGGCTACCAGGTGTATGCCATTAATCCGAAGGCGGCCGCCCGCTACCGCGGCCGCCACCATGTCTCGGGGGCCAAGTCCGATACCACCGATGCCAAACTGTTGGCTGACCTGGTGCGCACCGACCGGCACAACCACCGCTTGATCGCCGGTGATTCCGCTGATGCCGAGGCGGTCAAGGTCTTGGCCCGGGCACACCAGAATCTGATCTGGACCCGCAACCAGCACACTAATGCGCTGCGCTCGGTGTTGCGTGAGTACTACCCGGGCGCATTGGCAGCCTTCGATGATCTGCACGACCGTGACGCGCTCGCAGTTCTGGGACGTGCACCAACACCGACCCAAGCCGCCAGCCTGAGTTTGTCGAAGATCCGTTCTGCACTCAAAGCCGCTGGGCGACAACGAAATCTCGACCAACGCGCCTACGATATCCAGGCCGCGTTACGCACCGAACAACTCAGCGCCCCCGCCGCGGTCACCGCAGCGTTCGGGGCCAACACCCGCGCGCTGGTCAGCATCATCGCCGAACTCAACCGCCAGATCACCGACCTCGAGACTGAACTGGCAACGCATTTTGAGACACACCCGGACGCCGACATCTACCTCTCCCTGCCAGGACTTGGTGTCATCCTCGGCGCCCGGGTGCTCGGTGAGTTCGGGGACGACCCGAACCGATACACCACCGCCAAGTGTCGCAAGAACTACGCCGGAACCTCGCCATTGACCATCGCATCCGGCCGCAAACGCGCCGTGCTGGCCCGCTACGTCCGAAACCGCCGCCTCTACGACGCGATCGACCGATGGGCCTTCTGCGCCCTCAACTGCAGTCCCGGGGCCCGCACGTTCTACGACCAACGCCGCGCCGCCGGAGACCTCCACCACCAAGCCCTACGCGCCCTCGGCAACCGCCTCGTCGGAATCCTCCACGGCTGCCTACGCCACCACAGCACCTACAGCGAACACACCGCCTGGGCACACCGCCAACCCACCACCCACACCCA
>NZ_VCMY01000097.1:0-1488 GCF_005924235.1 Mycobacterium sp. DBP42 | reverse complement strand
GAGCAATGATCAGAACCTGTGGATGAGCCTCGGTGAGGGGGCGTGAAAGTGGGCGCACCTTCCCGAGGATGATCTGAATATCCGAAGGTCCGATCATGAGCCGGCGTTGGCGCGCTGGTTCGGGAAGGTACGCCCATGCTCACCGTAGTTCACGATGCCATCGAGGCCAACGAAAGCACTGGCGGTGCTGGTCGGTCGTTGTTGGACGAGATCGTCCGCGACGGCGCCCGTCAGATGCTGGCCGCCGCGTTGAAGGCTGAGGTCGCCGCCTACGTGGCCCAGTTCGCCGATCAGCTCGATGAGAAGGGGCATCGGCTGGTGGTCCGCAACGGCTATCACCAGGCCCGCGAGGTGCTGACGGCAGCCGGGGCAGTTGAGGTGAAAGCACCGCGAGTCAACGACAAACGCGTCGACCCCGACACCGGTGAGCGGAAACGGTTTTCCTCGGCGATCCTGCCGGCCTGGGCACGCAAGTCACCGCAGATGAGCGAAGTGCTGCCGCTGCTGTACCTGCACGGGCTGTCCACCAGCGACTTCACCCCCGCTCTGGAGCAGTTCCTGGGCTCGGGTGCCGGGCTCTCGGCCACCACGATCACCCGGCTGACCAGCCAGTGGCAGGACGAGGCCCGCGCGTTCGCCGCCCGGGACCTGTCGGGCACCGATTACGTCTACCTGTGGGTCGACGGCATCCACCTCAAGGTCCGCCTGGACCAGGAAAAGCTGTGTCTGCTGGTGATGCTCGGCGTGCGCGCGGACGGCCGCAAAGAGCTCGTGGCGATCACCGACGGCTACCGGGAATCGACCGAGTCGTGGGCTGATCTGCTGCGCGACTGTAAACGACGCGGCATGACCGCACCCGTGCTCGCCGTCGGCGATGGCGCACTCGGCTTCTGGAAAGCGGTACGCGAGGTGTTCCCGGCCACCAAAGAACAGCGGTGCTGGTTTCATAAGCAAGCCAATGTGCTTGCCGCCCTGCCGAAATCAGCGCACGCGTCGGCGTTGTCGGCGCTCAAGGAGATCTACAACGCCGAGGATATCGACAAGGCCCAGGTCGCGGTCAAGGCCTTCACGGTCGACTTCGGGGCCAAGTACCCCAAGGCGGTCGCCAAGATCACCGACGATCTGGACACCCTACTGGAGTTCTACCACTATCCCGCCG
Organism: Mycobacterium sp. DBP42; assembly: GCF_005924235.1. NCBI lineage: Bacteria > Bacillati > Actinomycetota > Actinomycetes > Mycobacteriales > Mycobacteriaceae > Mycobacterium > Mycobacterium sp. DBP42. Next base: position 329 of record NZ_VCMY01000097.1, on the reverse strand, counting down.
AGCACTGGATCCACCTACGCACGACAAATCCGATCGAAAGCACCTTTGCCACAGTACGTTTGAGAACCAAGGTCACCAAGGGGCCGGGATCACGTGCGGCTGGTCTGGCCATGGCCTACAAGCTCATCGACGCCGCCGCGGCCCGCTGGCGTGCCGTCAACGCACCACACCTGGTCGCCCTGGTCCGCGCCGGCGCGGTCTTCCACAAGGGCAAACTGCTCGAACGCCCCACCGAAATCACCCCACCGACACCGCCCTCAGACGGCGATCAGCAAGCCGGAACGGAGGTCGCCTGAAACACGCCGATCCACAGGTATTGACAATTCCTC
>NZ_VCMY01000096.1:0-1509 GCF_005924235.1 Mycobacterium sp. DBP42 | reverse complement strand
CCAATGCCGCGCAGTTAGGTGTGTGACTGGTGTGGCAAGTGTGACACGCCGTGCGGGGTGCCAGTAGGACAGCGGAACTCCCGGTATCGATGGATTGTCCGTCCAAAGACACCATCACACCAGGGAGTTCCGCTGTCTGTTCAGTCTGTCATCTGTCCTGCACGGCCGGAGCGTGAGGGCCCATTCGCGCCGGGCCATCTGGGCGAGTTGACCCAGATCGTGTCCGCCGACCTCGTCGACGCCGCCTTGCAGAACACCGGCCGCGTGCAGCGACGTGTTCGGGTGCTGCCATCGAGGGTCGTGGTCTACCTGTTGCTGGCCGGGGCGTTGTTCGCCGAGATCGGATACCAGCAGGTCTGGGCGCGGCTGGTCGCCGGCCTGGACCCTGCCACCGTGGCCGCCCCGGGTTCCTCGGCACTGTCGCAAGCTTTGCGACGTGTCGGCGTCGCGCCGCTGCGCGAATTGTTCGCCCTGCTGCGCGGCCCGGCTGTCGGCGCCACGCGCTGGCATGGGTTGTTGGTCTGCGCGATCGACGGCACCTCGATGTTCGTGCCCAACAGCGACGCCAACGCCGCAGCGTTCGGCCGCCAAACCGGTCGCCCCGACGCCGAGTCCGGGTATCCGATGCTGCGCCTGTTGACGGTGGTGGCGTGTGGCACCCGCACCGTCATCGACGCCGTGTTCGGCTCCTACCGCATCGGCGAAACCACCTACGCCCCAAAGCTGTTGCGCTGCCTGAAACCAGGCATGCTGCTGTTGGCTGACCGAAACTTCGCCGTCACCGCCCTGGTGGAACAGATCGCGGCAGCCCACGCCGACCTGCTGATCCGCTGCAAAGACACCCGGGTGCTGCCCCCAATCAGGACGCTCCCGGACCGCACCTGGCTGGCACGGATGGGAACGGTGACCGTGCGGGTGATCGACGCCCGCATCAACGTGGCACTCCACGGCGGGGCCACCCGCTGCGGCCATTACCGCCTGATCACCACACTGATCGACGAAAAACAGTATTCCGCAAACGAACTGGTCAACCTGTACCACCAACGCTGGGAGATCGAAACCAGCTACCTGGAACTGAAATCGACCATCCTGGGCGGACGCGTGCTACGTGCAGCCACCCCCGCCGGCATCACCCAAGAGGTCTACGCACTGCTGATCACCTACCAGGCCCTGCGCACCGCCATCGCCGATACCAGCCTGGCCCATCCCACGATCAGCCCCGACCGGCTCAGTTTCACCGTCGCCCTGCACGCCGCCCGTGACCAGGTCGTTGCCGCCGCCGCAGCGATTACCGCGACCACTGTCGATCTGATCGGCCGCATCGGGGCGGCCGTCCTCCACCAGCCACTACCGGCCCGACGGTCACGCTCAAGCCCCCGCGTCGTCAAGCGCGCCATCTCCAAGCACCGAGCCAAAGGCACCATCGACCGCACCAACTACACAACCAGCATCACCATCGAGATCCTCGACGGTTGACAACGGGCCACCCACGCTAACTGCGCGGCATTG
>NZ_VCMY01000095.1:0-1593 GCF_005924235.1 Mycobacterium sp. DBP42 | reverse complement strand
ATGCGAGCGCGGACACACGCGCCGGTGTATTCGTGGCGCACCGCGTAGGCGGCGCGGCCCTTGAGCCGCTGAACCAGCGTGGAGATCGCCAGCGTCGGTGGGTAGGAGACGAGCAGGTGCACGTGGTCGGCCTCGCCGTTGAACTCGACCAACTCGGCGCCCAACTCGGTACACACCTCAACCATGGTGTGCTCGCAGAAGGTGAGCATGTCGTCGGTGAACACTTTCCGGCGGTATTTCGTCACGAACACCAGGTGGGCGTGCAGCAGCGACACGCTGTGGCGGGTGCGGCGATAGGTCGTTGTTGTCAGTGGGCATCTCTACGGTTGCGGTATGCAGATGCGTTATCGGTATCGCATCGAACCGACACCGGCCCAGCAACAGGTGTTGGCGCGGGTGTTCGGGTGCGCTCGGGTGGTGTTCAACGACGCGCTGCGGGTGCGCGACGAGGCGTATCGGGCCGGGGTGAAGCTGTCGGACAGCGAGATCCAGCGGCGCGTGATCACTGCGGCCAAGACCACCACCGAGCGGGCCTGGCTGTCGGAAGTGCCCAGTGTGGCGTTGGTGCAGTCGGTCAACGACTCGCGCCGCGCGTGGCGCAACTTCTTCGACTCGGGCAGCGGGAAACGCAAGGGCCGGCGGGTCGGTCGTCCCAGGTTCAAATCGCGCAAGGATCACCGGCAGTCGTTTCGGCTCACCCGCAACGGCTTCTCGATCCGCGCCAACAGCCGGCTGTTTGTGGCCAAGGTCGGCGAGGTGCGGGTGCGCTGGTCACGGGATCTGCCCAGCACACCATCGTCGGTCACGATCATCGCCGAACCCGATGGCCAGTTTTACGCCAGCTTCGTCGTCGAGGTGCCGGCTTCACCACTGCCGGTAGTCGAGCAAGAGGTCGGGGTGGATATGGGGATCACGAGGTTGGCCACGACCGCCACCACCGATGGCGGGCGGTCGGATATCGACAATCCGAAGCATTTGGGCCGCAAGCTGCGCAAGCTGCGGCGGTTGGAGCGGGAGAAATCTCGCCGGCAGAAAGGATCAGCCAACAGGGACAAGTCGCGGCGCAAGGTGGCCGTCGCGCACAATCAAGTCGCCCGTGCTCGGCGGGACTATCACCACAAGCGGGCTTTGGTGTTGGTTCGCGACAACCAAGTGATCCACGTCGAAGACCTCAACATCGTGGGCATGGTCAAAAACCGCCGGTTGGCGCGCGCGATCAGCGATGCGGGGTGGGGTCAGTTCGTGCGGATCATTGGCGAGAAAGCCGACCTCTACGGGCGCAGCGTGCACCCGGTGTCGCGGTGGCTGGCATCGAGCAAAACCTGCTCTACACCCGGGTGTGGGCACCGCCTCGACGAACTCCCACTACAGATCCGGCAATGGATGTGCCCGGCGTGCGAGGTAGTCCACGACCGCGACCACAACGCCGCCAAGATCATTCTCGCTGCCGGGCGGGCAGAGAGACTAAACGCCTGTGGAGCCTCGGTAAGTCCTCCCAACACACGGGATGCGCGAGGCGATGAAGCAGGAAGCACCCCAACCGCGGCATAGCCGCACGGGAATCCCCGCCATTCATGGCGGGGAGCACGTCAA
>NZ_VCMY01000094.1:0-1661 GCF_005924235.1 Mycobacterium sp. DBP42 | reverse complement strand
AGCCTCGATCCGTGGATCGACCCTGTTGAAGGTGTCTCGGGACTGATCTTTGCCGTGCTGTGGGTGGTGGGCAGCCTGTAGCCGCTGGTCTGCCCAGCTTTTCCTGTGATGTTCGGTCGGGCCTTTCGGCGGGTGGTCAGGGGGTCGCGGTCGGGGGTGGACTGTGTCCGATGGTGTTGCGCCACAGTGTGAGCCACTGCTGTGCCCATGGCCAGTGCGTTGGCAGGTGCAGGATGGGTCGGCGTTGGGGGCGAGCCAGCCGGGCCGGGATGTTAACGATGCGGCGTCGTAGTGTTGATCCTCGCGCGACGGCGTTGGCGCCGCCGGCCATCACGCCGGCGGCGCGCAGCAGGTTGTGGGCGATCGCGGCGCACAGGATCCACGCTGAGTTCGCTGCGAACCGCCCCGACGGCATGTGTTGGAGGGGTCCGTCGATGAGGTCGGAGAACACGGTTTCGATGATGGCGTGGCGGCGATGGGTGATGTCGGCGGCACCGACGGGTTCGTCGTTGTCGGTGAGAAACGGGTGATAGCGCCAGACCGGGAACAGCGCGTCGGGGTAGCGGGCGTCTTTGACGCGGCGCACGATCAACCGCGCGGTGACCGGGTGGTCGGTGGAACTGAAAGCGGTGTAGGTGGTTTCGGCGACTTCGGCATCCGAGATCCACGCTCCGGTGTCAGGGTCGCGGACCGCGCCGGGGTATTTGACCGGGATCCATGCATTCTCGGCGATGGAGTCGATGGCGGCGGCGACGGCGCGGGTCTTGGTCAGCACCAGTGAGAAGCGGGCGCCGGCGCGGCGGCAGGCGGTCACTACGGTGCTGTTGCCGTAGGCCGAGTCGCCGCGCACCAGGATCTGCCCGGTGATCCCGGCGGCACGGGCGGCAGCGACAGCTTGGGCGATCATCCGGGCCGCGCCCTTGCCGGAGTTGGTCTTGCCCGCCCGCAACCTGGCTCCAGTGATCACAGGAGCGGCGTGGTTGGTGCTGATCGTGGTGATCAACGGCGACAGGCCCTTGCGTAGGATCTGTTTCCCGGCGATCTTGGTATGCCCGTAGCTCGCGCCTTGTTTGGCCTGGCCGTAGACCGGTCGCAGCAGTGAGTCGATATCGAGATAGGCCCGCTCACCGGCACCGGGCAGTAGATCGACGCGTTCACACAGTCCGGCCAGGTGCTCACGCAGGACTGATTCCAGTTGGCGGGCGTGTCCGAAGGTGAACTCCCGCAACAGTGTTCCGACCGTCGACGGTGCATAGACCCCGTTGAAGAGTGTCTTCATCCCACCGGCACGCACGACGTCGAGGTCGTCGATACTGTCCGCGCCGGCGCACATGCCGGCGATCAGCGTGGTCAGCTTCGGGGACGGATTGGCCGCACCAGATTTGATCCGCTCGCAGGCGAAATGAACCTTGTGCTCCAACAGCTGTGACAGCCCAGTCTGGGTCGCCAACGTCATCACCGGCACCAACCCGGCGCACGACACGAGATGCTCATCATCGAACAGCGCCGACGCCGCGGCGAAGTTGTGCGACACTTTCACCGGAAGTGCCTTTCGAAGTTGTGCCGATAAGTGCGTAGGAACACTCATCATCACAGCTCAGAAGGCACTTTCCTCGTTACGACACCAATTCACCAAGCCGATTCATCGGTGGATCGAGGCT
>NZ_VCMY01000093.1:0-1682 GCF_005924235.1 Mycobacterium sp. DBP42 | reverse complement strand
GTCGCCGCCGAGGTCGAAGAAGGAGTCGTCGATGCCGACCCGTTCCAGGCCGAGGACCTGGGCGTAGATGCCGGCCAGGATCTCCTCGGTCGCGGTGCCCGGCGCCCGATAATGATCGGTGCCGGTGTATTCCGGAGCCGGCAGAGCCCGTTTATCGAGCTTGCCGTTGACCGTCAACGGCAACGCATCAAGAGCCACCACCGCGGCGGGCACCATATAAGCCGGCAACCGCTGCGCCAGGGCCGCACGAGCTTCGGCCGGGTCGGCCGAGCCGGTGATGTAGCCGACCAGCCGCTTATCCCCAGGCTGATCCTCACGGACAATCACCACCGCCTGCGCCACACCATCCAAATCAGCCAGCGCCGTTTGAATTTCACCCAACTCGATGCGATAGCCGCGGATCTTGACCTGCTCATCGGCACGCCCGGCATACCGCAACTGCCCATCCGGACCCCACGAGACCAGGTCCCCGGTCCGATACATCCGTGACCCAGGCTCCCCAAACGGGCAAGGCACAAACCGCGAGGCCGTCAAACCAGCCCGGCCCAGATAACCGACGCTCACACCACGGCCGGCCACATACAACTCACCCACCACACCCGGGGCAACCGGCCGCAACCACCGATCCAAAACAAACAACGCCGCACCAGGGACCGGCAGACCAATCGGCACCACACCCGAACCGGGCTGCAACGGGGCACTGATCGTGGCATACACCGTCGTCTCGGTCGGACCGTAACCGTTGATCATCACCCGACCCGGCGCCCACCGATCCACCACATCGGCCGGACATGCCTCAGCAGCCACCATCAACGCCGACACCGACGCCAACTTCTCCGGTGAGAGCATTCCGACCGCAGAAGGGGTCTGGCTCAACACCGTCACACCCTCAGCAACAACCAACGCCTCCAAATCCCGCGGCGAACGCGTGGTCTGCTCAGGCACCACCACCAGGCGCCCACCATGCAGCAGAGCCCCCCAGATCTCCCACACCGAATAATCAAAAGCCAACGACGAACACGCAGCCCACACCTGCTGCGGCCCCAACTCCACACCCACATCCATACCGTCGAACAACCGCGTCACGTTCTGATGCGTAACCGCAACACCCTTCGGCGTCCCCGTCGTCCCCGACGTATAAATAATGTGCGCCACATCATCAGCAGCCGTACCCGGCAACGCGCCTGAGGACTGCGCATCGATACGCCGATCGTCGACGTCGACCACCGGCACACCGGATCCGTGCAACCGCTCGCCAAGACCAGCGCTGCTGATAACCGCCACCGGCCCCGCATCAGCCAGCATGAACTCAACCCGAGCATCCGGATGCGCCGGATCAATCGGCAAATACGCCGCACCCGACTTCAACACACCCAAAATCGCCACCACAGCCTGCGCCGAACGCTCCAGCATCAAGCCAACACACTCACCCGGCCCCGCACCCCGAGCAACCAAATAGCGCGCCAACCGATTCGACGCCTCATCCAACTCCCGATACGACAACGAGACACCCTCGAAACACACCGCCACCGCATCCGCAGCACGCTGCACCTGAGCCCCGAACAACACCGGAATCGAAGACTCCACCACCGGCCGCATCAACACCGCCCGATGACCAACCTCATCCAACCGAGCACAATCAGCCGCATCCAACACATCTACAGCCGACAACCGCTGAGCAG
>NZ_VCMY01000092.1:0-1696 GCF_005924235.1 Mycobacterium sp. DBP42 | reverse complement strand
CCCGGATTTTTCACGGAATGTTGCGTGTGGGGTGTGTAGGTAAGCGAAAGTGCCTGTCCTGCAAGGGATAATTGGACTTCTCTAGGGTTCAATCGTCCTGACGGGAAGGCACTTCGCGGGTGAAGAATATCGCGGTCGTTGCACGGGTGAAAGTGTCTGCTGATGGCCATGGCGTCGTGTCGCATGCCGGGATGGGTATGTTGCGTGAACTTGCCGACCGGACCGGCCTATCGGCGCAGGTCACCGCTGCGCTGGCCGATACCTACCGAGGCCCGTGGGTGTATGCGCCCGGGGAGGTGTTCGCTGATCTGGCGGCCGCGGTCGCCGATGGGGCCGACTGCATCGACGCCGTCGGCCAATTGTGCGGTGACCGCGAGCACGTGTTCGGCGCGAAAGCCTCCACGACCACCATGTGGCGGCTTATCGACGAACGCATCGATGCCGCCCACCTGCCGGGGGTGCGGGCAGCCCGAGCCGCCGCCCGGGCAGCGGCCTGGGCCGCCGGCGCGGCACCGGCCACCGAAGACTGGCTGCACATCGACATCGACGCCACCCTGGTGATCGATCACTCCGACAACAAAGCCGGAGCTACCCCGACCTGGAAGAAAACGTTCGGCTTGCACCCGCTGCTGGCGTTTTTGGACCGTCCCGACATCGCCGGCGGGGAAGCGTTGGCCGGGCTGCTGCGCACCGGAAACGCCGGCTCCAACACCGCCAGCGACCACATCATCGTGCTGACACAGGCACTGCAATCGCTGCCTGCACCGTGGCGGCCGGACCCCAATCGTGGCGATGATCCCCAAACGCCGAAGGTCTTGGTGCGCTGCGACACCGCAGGAGCCACCCACAGATTCGCCACAGCCTGCCGTGAGGCCGGGGTGGGGTTCTCCTTCGGCTACCCCGTCGATACCCGCGTCCAGGACGCCGTGGACACCCTCAACCTCGGCGACTGTTGGTATCCGGCGATCGACACCACCGGCGGTATCCGCGACGGCGCCTGGGTCGCCGAAGCCACCGACCTGGTCAACCTGAGCAGCTGGCCGGCCGGCACGCGACTGATCCTGCGCAAAGAACGCCCGCATCCCGGCGCCCAGCTGCGGTTCACCGACGCCGACGGGATGCGGGTCACCGCCTTCATCACCGACACACCGCCAGGTGTCGTGGCAGGCCAGATCGCCGGTCTGGAGCTACGGCACCGCCAACACGCCCGCGTTGAAGACCGCATCCGCGAACTCAAAGCCACCGGCCTGCGCAACCTGCCGTGCCACAGTTTCTGGGCCAACGCCGCCTGGCTGGAAATCGTGCAGGCTGCCGCTGACCTGGTCACCTGGACCCGACTGATCGGCTTCACCCACCAGCCCGGCCTGGCCCGCGTCGAGATCAGCACCTTCCGCTACCGAGTCCTGCACGTGGCCGCCCGCATCACCCGCAGCGCCCGGCAACTGCGACTACGCATCGACTCCACCTGGCGCTGGGCCGCCCAAATCGCGACCGCCTGGCAAAGGATCCGCACCGCATTCGATTGACCGCCAACCCTCATCTGACCGACCGACGAGGAAAGACCCACGGCCCCGGGAAAGCCCGCACCACCTGGCGAAACAGGACAATCCACCCACGCCTACACCCGAAAACTACTCCCCAGCAACACAACTCGACATCAGACCAAGCCCACGCCCATTTCCACGCAAAATCCGGG
>NZ_VCMY01000091.1:0-1728 GCF_005924235.1 Mycobacterium sp. DBP42 | reverse complement strand
TCGTGGTGCTCCTTAGAAAGGAGGTGATCCAGCCGCACCTTCCGGTACGGCTACCTTGTTACGACTTCGTCCCAATCGCCGATCCCACCTTCGACGGCTCCCTCCACAAGGGTTAGGCCACCGGCTTCGGGTGTTACCGACTTTCATGACGTGACGGGCGGTGTGTACAAGGCCCGGGAACGTATTCACCGCAGCGTTGCTGATCTGCGATTACTAGCGACTCCGACTTCACGGGGTCGAGTTGCAGACCCCGATCCGAACTGAGACCGGCTTTGAAAGGATTCGCTCCACCTCACGGCATCGCAGCCCTTTGTACCGGCCATTGTAGCATGTGTGAAGCCCTGGACATAAGGGGCATGATGACTTGACGTCATCCCCACCTTCCTCCGAGTTGACCCCGGCAGTCTCTCACGAGTCCCCACCATAACGTGCTGGCAACATGAGACAAGGGTTGCGCTCGTTGCGGGACTTAACCCAACATCTCACGACACGAGCTGACGACAGCCATGCACCACCTGCACACAGGCCACAAGGGAACCAATATCTCTACCGGCGTCCTGTGCATGTCAAACCCAGGTAAGGTTCTTCGCGTTGCATCGAATTAATCCACATGCTCCGCCGCTTGTGCGGGCCCCCGTCAATTCCTTTGAGTTTTAGCCTTGCGGCCGTACTCCCCAGGCGGGGTACTTAATGCGTTAGCTACGGCACGGATCCCAAGGAAGGAAACCCACACCTAGTACCCACCGTTTACGGCGTGGACTACCAGGGTATCTAATCCTGTTCGCTCCCCACGCTTTCGCTCCTCAGCGTCAGTTACTGCCCAGAGACCCGCCTTCGCCACCGGTGTTCCTCCTGATATCTGCGCATTCCACCGCTACACCAGGAATTCCAGTCTCCCCTGCAGTACTCTAGTCTGCCCGTATCGCCCGCACGCCCACAGTTAAGCTGTGAGTTTTCACGAACAACGCGACAAACCACCTACGAGCTCTTTACGCCCAGTAATTCCGGACAACGCTCGGACCCTACGTATTACCGCGGCTGCTGGCACGTAGTTGGCCGGTCCTTCTTCTATAGGTACCGTCACTTGCGCTTCGTCCCTATTGAAAGAGGTTTACAACCCGAAGGCCGTCATCCCTCACGCGGCGTCGCTGCATCAGGCTTGCGCCCATTGTGCAATATTCCCCACTGCTGCCTCCCGTAGGAGTCTGGGCCGTATCTCAGTCCCAGTGTGGCCGGTCACCCTCTCAGGCCGGCTACCCGTCGTCGCCTTGGTAGGCCATTACCCCACCAACAAGCTGATAGGCCGCGGGCCCATCCCACACCGCAAAAGCTTTCCACCACACACCATGAAATGCGTGGTCCTATTCGGTATTAGACCCAGTTTCCCAGGCTTATCCCAAAGTGCAGGGCAGATCACCCACGTGTTACTCACCCGTTCGCCACTCGAGTACCCCGAAGGGCCTTTCCGTTCGACTTGCATGTGTTAAGCACGCCGCCAGCGTTCGTCCTGAGCCAGGATCAAACTCTCCAAACAAAAACTTCCCAGTCCCAAAACCAGGCAGAATTCAGATTCAGAAAAATCCGATCACAAACAAAAGACACCAAACAAACTGGCATCAAAAAAACAAAACCACCCACCAAGAACGGAAGACGGGGAGTCCCCCAAGATGAATGGCAAAAAACAACAAACAAAAACCACCAAACACACTATTGAGTTCTCAAACAACA
>NZ_VCMY01000090.1:0-1731 GCF_005924235.1 Mycobacterium sp. DBP42 | reverse complement strand
GCCCCGAACAACACCGGAATCGAAGACTCCACCACCGGCCGCATCAACACCGCCCGATGACCAACCTCATCCAACCGAGCACAATCAGCCGCATCCAACACATCTACAGCCGACAACCGCTGAGCAGTGTCAGCTGTGATCGCCGCCAATACACGTTGCAGCCTCTTGACGAGTGTGCGAACGCTCGCCGCGTCGAATACGTCGGTGCGGAACTCCACCACGCCGCCGATGCCGGCCGGGGCGCCCACGTCGTTGAAGCGTTCAGCCAGCGAGAACACCAGATCCATACGGGCGGTTCGGGTTTCTGCATCCATCGGTGTGGCTTGCACGTTACCCAGGTGCAGACTAGAAGCTTGCTCGGCGGCGAAGTTCTGCCATGACACCATCACCTGCACGAGTGGGTGGTGGGTCAGGCTCCGGGTCGGGTTGAGTCGCTCGACAAGTGCCTCGAACGGCACGTCCTGATGCTCGAACGCCGCCAACCCGCGTTGGCGTACCTGGTCCAACAGATCAGAAACGGTGGGGTCACCGCCCAGGTCCAGCCGTAGCACGAGAGTGTTGACGAAGAAGCCGACCAGTTCATCGAGGCCCGGATCGCTTCGGCCGGCAGTTGCGATTCCCACCGCCACATCGGAACTGGCACTCAGCTCGGAGAGCAGCGCTGCCAGCGCGGCCTGGACCACCATGAAGCTGGTCGAGTTGTGCTCGCGGGCGACGCGTGCCACCTGTTGCTGCAGTTCGGCAGGCCAATCCACCACCACACTGGAACCCTGGTAGTCGGCCACCGGCGGATACGGCCGATCAGTCGGCAGCTCGAGACGCTCAGGCAGATCGGCCAGTTCTTGTTCCCAATAGGCCAGCTGTGTGGCAATCACACTGTCCGGATCAGATGCCGACCCCAGCCAATCGTGCTGCCACAACGTGTAATCGGCGTACTGCACCGACAACGGCGCCCACTCCGGGGCCCGGCCGGCACAACGGCTTCCGTAGGCCGAGCCCAGATCCGCCACGAATGGCGTGATCGACCAACCATCGGCAGCGATGTGGTGGACCACCGCCACCAGAACGTGTTGATCCTCAGCTATCCGGAAGAGCGTTGCCCGCAATGGGATTTCCTGCGTGAGGTCAAAGTGCCGCCGTCCGACAGCTCCTGCCGCCTCCTCCAACCGATCCGCCGACCACCCGGTGGCGTCGACAACCTGCCAGCCCAGTTCTGCTTGTGCGGCCGGCACGACCAACTGCTGAGGAATCCCGTCGGCGACCCCGAACTTCGTGCGCAGGCTCTCGTGCCGCCCCACCACATCGGCCAATGCCTGTCCCAGCGCAGCCGCGTCCAGATTGCCGTCGAGCCGCAATGCCACCGCCATGTTGTAGATCGACGATGGCCCCTGCAATTGCTCCAAGAACCACAGCCGCTGTTGCGCGTAGGACAGTGGAATGACGTCCGGCCGCTGTTGAGCGACCAACGGCTGACGTCCACCCGAGCCCGCCTGGATGTTCGGTGCCAGCTGGGCGACGGTGGGCGCGTCGAACAAGGTACGGACGCTGACATCGGCGTCGAGGCCGGTGTTGACGGCGGCGATCAGTCTCATCGCCGTCAGGGAGTCGCCGCCGAGGTCGAAGAAGGAGTCGTCGATGCCGACCCGTTCCAGGCCGAGGACCTGGGCGTAGATGCCGGCCAGGATCTCCTCGGTCGCGGTGCCCGGCGCCCGATAATGATCGGTGCCGGTG
>NZ_VCMY01000008.1:0-173728 GCF_005924235.1 Mycobacterium sp. DBP42 | reverse complement strand
GGCGGCAGCGGTGGCGGCGGGGCCGACGCGATGCCCGCCACAGAACCGGCCGCGTCGCGGGCGGCCCTGGCCAGTTCCCCGGCACTGGGATAGCGGTCGGCGGCGTCCTTGGCCATGCCCTTGGCGACGACGTCGTCGAACGCGCGCGGGATACCGCGGCGCATGATGCTCGGCCGTGGCGGTGGGGAGAACATGTGGGCGCTCATCAGCTGTCGCAGATCACCCGTCTCGAACGGTGGCCGGCCGATCAGCATCTCGTAGAGCAGGCAGGTCAGCGCGTACACGTCGGCCGCGGGACCCACCGGGCCACCGGAGAAGCGCTCCGGCGCCATGTAAGCGCTCGATCCGATCAGCACGCCCGTCATCGTGACGCTGGCCTCACCTCCGACGTGGGCGATGCCGAAGTCCACCAGGTACGCGAAGTCATCGGAGGTGAGTAGGACGTTCTCCGGTTTGATGTCGCGATGCACCAGACCGTCGGCGTGCGCCGCATCCAGCGCCGAGGCGACCTGGGCGACGATCCCCGTGGCCCGCACCGGCGCGAGGGGGCCGTTGGTCCGCAGCAGCTCCTTGACGCTGGCGCCCTCCACCAGTCGCATGTCGATGTACAGCACACCGTCGATCTCGCCGAAGTCGTGCACCGGGATCACGTGCGGCTCCTGCAGGCGCGCCGCCACGCGGGACTCGCGGCGGAACCGCTCCTGAAAGCTGGTGTCGGCGGCGATCTCGGTGCGCAGCAGTTTGACCGCCACCATGCGTTCCTTGACGGTGTCGTAGGCGCGGTACACCTCGCCCATTCCACCGACGCCGATCAGCGACTTCAGTTCGTACGGCCCGAACCGGGTGCCGAGGCGCGAGGCACCGGGAGGCGGCGTCATTGCACGATCCTTTCAGCCCTCCCCGACTGTCAACGGTCCGCCGACCGTGCCGCACCGGCGCGGCGAATCGGGGTCCGGTGACGAGGATATACGTGCGCCGTCAGCCGAACGACGAGTGCGGAGCTCCGATGCCCGGGGCGATCTGCACCGGCCCGGTCGCCGACGGTGCGATCGGAAAATCGAAGATGGCCGTCGGAATGTACACCGTCGCACAGGCATTCGGGATGTCGACGACACCGGACAGCCGTCCTTCGATGGGCGCGGCGCCCAGCAGCAGGTACGCCTGCTCGGGGCTGTAGCCGAACTTGGTCAGATAGTCGATCGCATGCAGGCAGGCCCGCTGGTAGGACAGGTGGGAGTCCAGGTAGCGCTGCTCGCCGTCTAGGGTCACCGACGTACCGGAGAACGCCAGCCATTCGGAGTACTGCGGATCGGTGTTGCCGGGCATGAATATGGCGTTCTCGCTCACCCCATAGGTCTCCATGCCGCCGGGAATGACGTCGACGCGCAGGTCGATGAACCCGCCCATCTCGATGGCGCCGCAGAAGGTGATCTCGCCGTCGCCCTGGGAGAAGTGCAGATCGCCGACTGACAGGTTGGCCCCGTCGACGAACACCGGATAGAACACCCGGCTGCCCTTGGTGAGGTTCTTGATGTCCTGGTTGCCGCCGTTCTCGCGCGGCGGCGCGGTGCGGGCGGCCTCGGCCGCCGCCGAGGTGGCGGCGTCACCGGTCAGTCCGCCGAGGATCGCGTCGCGCGGTTCGGGGGGCAGGGCCAGCGGCGGCACGCGGTCGGGATCGGTGGCGATCAGCGCGGCTTCGCGCGTGTTCCACTTGGCCAGCAGCCCGCGCGAGGGCGCGGTGCCCATCAGACCGGGGTGCACGATGCCGGTGAACTCCACCTGCGGCACGTGACGCGACGTGGCCTTTTGTCCGGAGAAGTCCCAGATCGCCTTGTACGCGTCAGGGAACTGGTCGGTGAGGAAGCCGCCGCCGTTGAGCTTGGGGAAGATGCCGGTGTAGCCCCAGCCCTGACCGGCCAGCGGCCCCGAATCCTCTTGCGGAATAGGGCCGACGTCGAGGATGTCGACGATCAGCAGATCGCCCGGCTTGGCGCCCTCGACGGCGATCGGGCCCGAGAGCACGTGCACCGTCGTCAACGGAGCGTTGAGGATGTCGTCGGCAGAATCGTCGTTGACGATGGCACCGTCGAACCATTCGCGGCAGTGCACCCGGAACGAATCGCCCTGTTTGACCGTCACCGCCGCCGGGATGTCGGGATGCCACCGGTTGTGGCCGAGTTTTTCCTGATCGGTGAACTTCTTGGTCGAGTCGAGCGGGAAGACAACCTCGGGCATTGATCCTCCTTCAGGGGCGGGGCAACTTTTGATGAAGTGGGTTGGTGGTTACTTTCCGTCGCCGGGTGCCCGGTGGCGGGCCGGCGGTGACCGTCGGACGATCGGCGGTCGCGCGGGTGGCGTCCTGAAGTGCCATGGCGGAGGTGTCGGCACGGCTGAGGTTCGGTGAGCAGATCGTTCGGCGTGCGGGCCCGCCACAGCTCGGACAGTCGACCACGTCGGGGCGGGAGTTCATCGAAAATCGCCGCTCGATGGAAGCACAGCCGGACGCACAACGAAACACATAGAGCACCAACGGTTTTCCTCACATTCGCGAAGAGGTGCGACATATGCAACCGTACCTATAAATGCTGATCTTGGCGCGGGATCCGGCTCAACGCCCCGGATTGTCCCGGGCGGATCACTGCGGCGTAGCGCCCACGACTCGATCCCTGGGTGCGGTAGCTTCACGCAGGTCCGTCGGCGGATCAGGAGGGGCCCTGGTGAGTGATCTGAAACCGTTCTCGCCCTCGATCGATTGGGGCACCGAACTGCTGCACTCCCTGTGGTGGCTGGCCCAAGCCTGGACCGTCACCGCGATCTGCACCATGGCGGTGCTGACCCTGCTCGCCCGTTACACCACGTGGGGCCGGCAGTTCTGGACCGTCACCGGGGCCTACTTCACCGGAGGCCACAGCCTCAAGCCCTGGCTGACGCTGGCCGCGATGTTGCTGTCGGTGATCGTCGGGGTGCGGCTGGCGGTGTTGTTCAGCTATCAGAGCAACGACCTGTACTCCGCCGCGCAGGTCGCGGTGCAAGGTTGGGCCACCGGCGACGACGCGGTGAGAGCCTCCGGTGTCAGGGGCTTCTGGACCGCATTGCTCATCTTCTCGGTGCTGGCGGCGATCCTGGTCACCCGGGTGCTGGTCGACCTGTTCATGACGCAGCGCTTCATGCTGGCCTGGCGGACCTGGCTGACCGACCGGCTCACCGGCGACTGGCTCGACGGACGCGCCTACTACCGTTCCCGGTTCATCGACCAGACCATCGACAACCCCGATCAGCGCATCCAGTCCGACATCGACGTGTTCACCGCACTGTCGGGCCCACAACCCAACACCCCGCACCAAACCAGCAATGGCACGCTGCCGTTCGGGGCGATCTCGTCGATCGTCTCGGTCGTCTCGTTCACCTCGATCCTGTGGAACCTCTCGGGCGACCTCAGCGTGTTCGGCATCGAGATACCGCGGGCGATGTTCTGGTCGGTGTTCGTCTACGTCGCCTTCGCCACCGTGATCGCCTTCGCGCTCGGCCGTCCGTTGATCCGGCTGTCGTTCAACAACGAAAAGTTCAACGCCGCATTCCGTTACGCGCTGGTGCGCCTGCGCGACGCCGCCGAGTCGGTCGCGTTGTACCGCGGCGAGAACGTCGAGCGGTCACAGTTGCGGGAACGCTTCCGCGCCGTCGTCAGCAACTACCGGCACTTCATCAATCGGACCATGGTGTTCACCGGATGGAACCTGTCGATGAACCACATCATCATCCCGCTGCCGTGGGCCCTGCAGGCGCCGCGGTTGTTCAGCGGCCAGATCCAGCTCGGGACGGTCAACCAATCGGTGGCCGCCTTCGGCGCCATCCAGGATGCGCTGTCCTTCTTCCGCAATTCGTATGACACGTTCGCCGGCTACCGCGCATCGATCATCCGTCTGCACGGGTTGGTCACCGCCGACGAGCAGAGCCGCGCGCTTCCCCAGCTTGATGTCGTCGGCCTCGCCGCGGGCACCGACAGCCTGGTCGAGCTCGGCGATGTCGAGGTCCGCAACCCGGCCGGCGAGCAGTTGATCGAGGATCTGAGCCTGTCGCTGGGCGTCGGCGAGGCGATGATCATCACCGGCAAGTCGGGCACCGGCAAGACGACCCTGTTGCGCAGCATCGCCCAGCTGTGGCCCTACGCTTCGGGCTCGGTGCGCTGCCCGCAGGGCGATGACGAGACGCTGTATCTGTCGCAGGTGCCCTACGTTCCGTTGGGCGATCTGCGAACCGTGGTGTCCTACCCGCACCAGCCGGGCCACCTACCCGACGAGGCGCTGCGCGATGCCCTGCTCGCGGTCGCCCTGCCGCGCTACGTCGACCGGCTCGACGAGGACGGCGACTGGGCCAAGGTGCTCTCCCCCGGCGAGCAGCAGCGCGTGGCATTCGCCCGGGTGCTGCTGACCAAACCCAAGGTGGTCTTCCTCGACGAGGCCACCTCCGCGCTCGACGAGCCGCTGGAATTCATGATCTACAGTCTGATCCGACGGGAACTGCCCGATACGGTGTTGGTCAGCGTCACCCACCGCACCACGGTGCATCGCCACCACACCACCCACCTGGAACTACTCGGCGAGGGACGGTGGCGGCTGGGACGTGTCGACCAGAGCGAACCGGCCGGCGTGTAGTGCCTGCTGGAGACGGCTGACTGTCCGCCGCCCCTGCCGGTCTGGTAAGACGGGGAAACGACACCACGTAGTAAGGTAAGCCTTCGCACAATGCCCAACTGCTGCATCGTGCTCACCCCACCGACCACCAAGGGTTCCTGATGGCCGATTCCAGAGCTCCCCACAAGGGGATCGCTCGATGGATCCGTCGATTCGCCATTCCGGTGATCGTCGGCTGGATCGCACTGCTGGCGTTTCTGAGCGCCACCGTCCCCCCGCTCGAGGTGGTGGGTCAGATGCGCTCAGTGTCGATGAGCCCCGACGAGGCACCGTCGGTGATCGCGATGAAGCGCGTCGGCAAGGTGTTCGACGAGTTCCACTCCGACAGTTCGGCGATGATCGTGCTGGAGGCCCAGGGGGACGGGAACAAGCTCGGCGACGATGCGCACCGCTTCTACAACGACATGGTCGACCGGCTGGAAGCCGACAAGAAGCATGTCGAGCACGTCCAGGATTTCTGGGGCGATCCGCTGACCGAGGCCGGCGCCCAGAGCAACGACGGTAAAGCGGCGTATGTGCAGGTCTACCTGGCCGGCAACATGGGTGAGGCGCTGGCCAACGAGTCGGTGGAGGCCGTCCAGAAGCTCATCAAGGAGCTGTCTCCGCCGCCCGGGCTCAAGGTGTACGTCACCGGGCCCACCGCACTGGCCGCCGATCAGCAGATCTCCGGTGACCGCAGCGTCAAGATCATCGAAGGCGTCACCTTCGCGGTCATCATCACGATGCTGCTGCTGGTGTACCGGTCGATCATCACCGTGATCCTGGTGCTGGCGATGGTGGTGGTCGAACTGTCGGCCGCCCGCGGGTTCGTCGCCTTCCTCGGCTACCACAACCTGATCGGCCTCTCGACCTTCGCCACTCAGCTCCTGGTCACCCTCGCGATCGCCGCGGCCACCGACTACGCGATCTTCCTGATCGGCCGATATCAGGAGGCCCGCAGTGTCGGCGAGGACCGAGAACAGGCGTACTACACGATGTTCCACGGCACCGCGCACGTGGTGCTCGGCTCCGGTATGACGATCGCGGGCGCGACACTGTGTCTGCATTTCACCCGATTGCCGTATTTCCAGACTCTCGGCATCCCGATGGCAGTGGGTATGACGGTCACGGTGTTGGCGGCACTCACGCTGGGGCCCGCGATCATCACGGTGGCCAGCCGGTTCGGCAAGGTGCTCGAGCCCAAACGCGCCATGCGCATCCGCTTCTGGCGGCGCCTGGGAGCCTTCGTCGTGCGCTGGCCGGGTCCGGTGCTGCTGGGCACCATCCTGCTGTCGTTGGTGGGGCTGCTCACGCTGCCGGGGTATCGGACCAATTACAACGACCGCAACTATCTGCCCACCGACCTGCCCGCCCAGGAGGGCTACGCCGCAGCTGACCGGCACTTCTCGGCGGCGAAGATGAATCCCGAGTTGCTGCTCATCGAAACCGACCACGACGTACGCAATTCGGCGGACTTCCTGGTGATCGACAGGATCGCCAAACGCGTCTTCGAGGTGTCCGGGGTGGGCAGCGTGCAGGCCATCACCCGCCCGCAGGGTGAGCCGCTGGAGTTCAGCACGATTCCGGCCCAGATGAGTATGGGCGGGGTCATGCAGACCATGAACCGCAAATACCTCACCGACCGCGCCGATGACATGCTGCTGCAGGCCGACGAGATGCAGAAGACCATCAACACGATGGACCGGATGATCGTGCTGATGGAGGAGATGAGCTCCATCACGCACAACATGGTCGGCAAGATGGACACGATGGTCGTCGACGTCAAGGAACTCCGGGACCACATCTCCGATTTCGACGATTTCCTGCGGCCGCTGCGCAACTACCTGTATTGGGAACCGCACTGCTACAACATCCCGGTGTGCGCCTCGATGCGTTCGGTGTTCGACGGCCTCGACGGTGTCGACACGATGACCGAGAGCATCGAGCAACTGATGCCCGACATGCACCGGCTCGATGACCTGATGCCTCAGATGGCGACGATGATGCAGCCGCAGATCGAAACCATGCGGACCATGAAGACCATGATGCTGACCATGTATCAGACCCAGAAGGGTCTGCAGGATCAGATGGCAGCGATGCAGGACAACCAGACCGCCATGGGTACGGCATTCAACGACGCCAAGAACGACGACACCTTCTATCTGCCGCCGGAGATCTTCAACAACGCCGACTTCAAGCGGGGCATGAAGAGCTTCATCTCTCCCGACGGCAAAGCGGTGCGCTTCATCATCTCGCACGAGGGTGACCCGCTGACGCCGGAAGGCATCAAGCTCATCGATGGGATCAAATTGGCCGCCAAAGAGGCCATGAAGAACACCCCGTGGGAGGGCTCCAAGATCTACATGGGCGGCACCGCCTCGGCCTTCAAGGACATGCAGGAAGGCAACAACTACGACCTGATCATCGCCGGCATCTCGGCGCTGTGCCTGATCTTCATCATCATGCTGATCATCACGCGCAGCGTGGTGGCCGCCGCGGTGATCGTCGGCACGGTCCTGGTGTCCCTCGGAACCTCGTTCGGCCTGTCGGTCCTGGTGTGGCAGCACCTGCTCGGGATCGAGTTGCACTTCATGGTGATGGCCATGGCGGTGATCGTGCTGCTGGCCGTCGGTGCGGACTACAACCTGCTGTTGGTGGCCCGGCTCAAAGAGGAACTGCCGGCCGGGATCAACACCGGCATCATCCGGGCCATGGGTGGCAGCGGGTCGGTGGTGACCGCGGCCGGGCTGGTGTTCGCCTTCACCATGATGTCGATGGTGGTCAGCGAGATGATCGTGGTGGCCCAGGTGGGTTCGACGATCGGATTGGGCCTGCTGTTCGACACTTTGGTGATCCGGTCGTTCATGACACCGTCGATCGCGGCGTTGATGGGCCGTTGGTTCTGGTGGCCACAGCTGGTCCGCCAGCGCCCGCCCCGCGGCGTGGTGGCGCAGGCACTGGCGCGGGAACGGGAACGGTCGAACGCTTAGCGCACGCCGCGTCGTCTAGGTGTCGGATTCCAGTCAAGATCAAGCAGTGATCCGCCACTTTGAACACAAGCGCTGCCGGGCAAGAGGTGGGCGGCCAAACCGGCGAATCCCGAATGCAGTCGCGGAGATCGTTAGCGACGCCCTTTCGCGCAGGTTGCGCACCAGGCGCCGTAGCGCTGACTGTTGCCGGCGTCATCCGCATGCTGTCCATCAGGACGGATACCTAGGCGTTATGAAATCACAACGTAGCCAACGTGTTGCGTGCGATCTACCCATCGCCGACCACTGATCCCCTTACGCTAGAGGGCATGTCCGGCCCGTCCGCGGGTTCGCGGTCCACGGTTGCCAAGCTGGCCCTGCACTGTGTGCTGGCCGGATTGCTTGCGGCGGTGTTGATGTTCCCCGTCGTCGGCGGTATCGGCATCATGACCGCGCGACTCTCCGACACCGTGGCACAGGATTCGGCTCAGGTCCTCGAAGGCGAGGCGCCGATCGTCACCACCATGGTCGACACCTCGGGCGAACCGATCGCGTGGCTCTATGAGCAGCGCCGGTGGGTGGTACCCAGCGATCGCATCGCCGACACCATCAAGCTGGCGATCGTGTCGGTGGAGGACAAGCGCTTCGCCGAACACAACGGGGTGGACGTCCAGGGAACGCTGAACGGACTGATCGGATACCTGCGCGGCATCGAAAACGTGCGCGGCGGGTCGACCCTCGAGCAGCAGTACGTCAAGAACTACAACCTGCTGGTCAATGCGAAGACCGACGCCGAGCGCCGAGCCGCCGTCGAGATCAGCCCCGCCCGTAAGGTGCGCGAGATCAGGATCGCGCTGGCGATGGACAAGGCCCTCCCCAAGGGAGAGATCTTGGCCCGATATCTCAATCTGGTGTCATTCGGCAACGGCGCCTTCGGGGTTCAGGACGCGGCGCGCACTTACTTCGGCGTCGATGCCGCCGACCTCACCTGGCCGCAAGCGGCCCTGTTGGCCGGCGTGGTGCGGTCCACCACCGCGTTGGATCCCTACACCAACCCCGACGGTGCCCTCGCCCGCCGCAACGTCGTGCTCGACACCCTGATCGACTATCTCCCGGACCGGGCTGAAGAGCTTCGCGCCGCAAAAGCCGAACCCCTGGGTGTACTGCGTCAGGCCGAGCCCCTCCCGGAGGGCTGCATCGCCGCAGGCGACCGCGCCTTCTTCTGCGAATATGTCCTGCAGTACCTGGCGCGCGCCGGGCTCACGATGGAAGACGTCGCCCGCAACGGGTATCTGATCCGCACCACGTTGGACCCCAAGGTTCAGGACAGCGTCAAGGCAGCGCTGGACAAGTACGCAGACTCCGACGCCGCGGGTGTCGCCAGCGTGATGAGCGTGATCACGCCGGGCAAAGACACCCATCGAGTGGTCGCGATGGGTGACAGCCGCACGTACGGACTCGACCTCGATGCCAATCAGACGGTGCAGCCGCAACCTTTTTCGTTGGTCGGTGACGGTGCCGGGTCCATCTTCAAAATCTTCACCACCGCGGCCGCCATGGAGATGGGCATGGGCATCAACACTCAACTCGATGTCCCCGGGACGTTCATGGGCAAAGGGCTGGGCAGCAGCGACACCCCCGGCTGCCCCAGGGAAACCTGGTGTGTGCGCAACGCGCACGGCTTCCGCAGCCCGCTCAATGTCACCGACGCGCTGGCACAATCACCCAACACCGCGTTCGCCAAACTGATCTCACAGATCGGGGTACCGCGGGCGGTGGACATGGCGGTGCGGTTGGGCTTGCGGTCCTACGCCGAACCCGGCACTGCGCGCGATTACAACCCCGACTCCAACGAGAGCATCGCCGATTACGTCAAGCGGCAGAACATCGGATCCTTCACGCTCGGCCCCTTCGAGCTCAACGCACTCGAGTTGGCGAATGTCGGGGCGACCCTGGCCTCGGGCGGTATGTGGTGCCCACCGAGCCCGATCGACAAGATCTTCGACCGGCACGGACGTGAAGTGGGCGTGGAGACGGTGCCCTGCGACCAGGCGGTGCCCGAGGGCCTTGCCAACACGTTGGCCAATGCACTGGGCAAAGACCACTCGGGCGGAACCGCCACCGGTGCAGCGAGTTCAGTGGGCTGGAAGCTGCCGATGTCGGGTAAGACCGGCACCACCGAAGCCCACCGGTCATCGGGATTCCTCGGTTTCACCAACCAGTATGCGGCCGCCAATTACGTCTTCGACGACTCCTCGTCGCCCTCGGGACTGTGCTCGTACCCACTGCGAAAGTGCGGCAACGGCACCCTTTTCGGTGGCACGGAGCCCGCGCTGACCTGGTATGCCGCGATGAATCCCATCGCCGAGAAGTTCGGTCCGATCGCCCTGCCTCCCACCGACCCGCGATATGTCGACGGCGGCCCCGGCGGTCAGGTACCCAGCGTGACCGGACTGAAGGTCGAGGAGGCGCGTAAGCGCTTGTTGGCCGCCGGTTTCCGAGTGGCTGACAAACCCACAGCCGTCAACAGCGAGGCCACCAAGGGTTCGGTCGTCGGGACAACCCCCAGCGGCAGAACAATTCCCGGATCGATCATCACGATCAACACCAGCACGGGGTACGTGCCGCCACCGGTCTACATCCCCCCGCCCGACCTTCCGCCGCCTCCACCAACACTCGCCGAACTCGGACCACCGCCACCGCCCAATGTCATCGAGATCCCCGGGCTACCGCCGATCACCTTGCCGCCTCCGGCTCCGCCTCCCCCGCCACCACCGCCGGCGCCGCCGCCGGCCTGACGGCAGTGGTGCCGAGGATGCTGTCGGCGCCAACACATCCGACGTTTGAATATCGACGGATCGGGCAATTCTTCTCGCCGACAGCCCCACGGGGTTCCTACGTCGAACGGATTGACCATGATCGTGCTCGGCATCATCCTTCTGCTGATCGGCTATTTTGCCGGTATATCGATCCTCTACACCATCGGTGGGATCCTCTTGGTGATCGGCGTCATCCTCTGGATCCTCGGCGCGGTCGGCCGTCCGGTCGGCGGGCGAAAAGTCTGGTATTAGAACAGTCACACCACCGGCCGCGATGGGCGTTCCCGCCCATCGCGGCCGGTGGTGTCCGAGCGTCTAGCGGTGGCGTTCGAAATACTTCTGGTAGGCCTCGGCGGACGCCGCCAGATCCGGACGGGCGGCCAGCACGGGTTCCATCTTCCTACGAGCCTCTTCGCGCTTGTACGGGATGAACTCGGTCGGGAAATTCCCCTCGTGAGGGTGGTAGTCCCGCAGCACCCGACGCGCCACGGTGGCCTTGTGCACCTCGTCGACTCCGTCGGCGATGCCCATGGTGGGAGCACCGGCATACATCGCCTGAATGGGCGTGAGATCCGTGGTGCCAAGCGAACCCAGAATGTGCAAGGCGTTGAACGACACGTCACGCAGCACTTTAGCCATGGTGAATTTCACGGCGGCGATCTCGGTGCGCGCTTCCTGCGTCGAGGTGTGGTCGATCTTCCACGCCGTCTCCAATACGAACAGCCGCAACATCTTGATCATCGCGTAGGACTCGGCGATCTTCTCCTGCACCATCTGATGTTCGGAGATGACCTTGCCGTGAGATTGACGGCTGAGCGCCCGCTCGCACATCATGTCGAACGCCAGGTTGCACTGAGCGATGGTGCGCATGGCGTGGTGGATCCGTCCGCCGCCAAGACGCCTCTGCGCCAATACCTTTGCCCCGTCCTCCGGGCCGAGCAAGTGGTCCAGCGGCACTCGGACGTCGCGGTAGACGATGTGGTTGTGGTTTCGCGGCTGGGGCATGATCTCCACCCCTGGCGTCGTGCGGGGCACCACGAACATGCCGTTGGTACACATCACGAACAAGATGTCGGCGACCCGTCCCGCGGAGGTGAACCACTTCTCGCCGTTGATCACCCATTCGCCGCCGTCCCGCACCGCATGGGTCTTGAACAGACTGGGGTCGCTACCGCCTTGCGGTTCGGTCATCGAATATGCCGAGAACATGTCCTGGTTGAGCAGTGGGACCAGCCAGCGTTCCTTTTGTTCGTCGGTGCCGTAGGCGGCGAGCATCTCCATGTTGCCGGTGTCGGGCGCCGACGCTCCGAACATGTGCGGAGCGCCGGCGTATCGGCCGATGATCTCGTTCAGTAGGCCGAGCTTGAGCTGTCCGAAGCCGGGACCGCCGAGCTCCCGATCCAGAAAGATGGCCCACAGGCCCTGATCCTTGACCTCCTGTTGCAGCTCGCGGACATAGGATTTCACCACCGGATCGGGTGACCGCACGGCGTACGGGAAGACGTGGTCGAGCGGCTCGACCTTGTCCTCACAGAACTGCTTGACCCAATCGAGCTTCTTCTGAAACTCCGGTTCGGTGCTGAAATCCCATGCCATATCGGCCTCCTCGCGTGATGCCCTGACAGTCAGGCACGTGCTCCTGTCTAACATCCGCCGCACGGTCCGCGAGGGAAAAGACTCCGAGGGCAGGTGAGTCCTCGGCTGAACGCAGGACGGGCTGGGCCTACGACACGATCGGCGGTGCGTCGATCCGCGCCGAAATCTGTTTGGCGATATTGACGGCCGAATCTCCAGGGTTGGCACTGCAGGTGTTGACGTCGATCACGATGTTGTTGTTCGCGGACAACGCCCGACCACAGGCCCAGCCGCCCGCCTGCGCATTGGTCTGGGTGGTGATCAGGCTCAGCACACCACCGTCGGTGGAAATGGGTCCGGCCTCCCACTTCGTTCCGGTCTGCGTGTGGGTGTACTTCGTGCACGCCGGCCACTGTCGCACCGAGGCGTCGTAAAAAGCCTTGGCCTGGTCGGCGTCGACGAAGCGAACCACTGCCTGCTTGGCGTAGTGGGCGGTGCCGTCGGGCTCCCGCAACGACATCTCCTGCTCGTCGGTGAATCCACTGTCGGCATATACGGGTGCCTGCGCCGAGCCGTCAACCGCGAGGCACTCTCGGGGCGCCATCGTCGCGCTGTCGTCGGACATTTGAGAGCCGGTACTGGTGACAGCCATGCCCCCGGCCGACATGGCCGCATTGATTTGTTCGGGCGAAAGCAACAACCGAGGCAATGTTTTCTGCCTCAGCGGAGTCGGAGGAAACGATGTGATCATCGGTCTTTCCGACGTGGTCTCGGCTGCCTGTTCTGTCGATTGACCGCATCCTGCGGCAAGGGCACAAGCAGCGGCGATGACGACCGCCCTCGTCACAATGCGCATTCGTTATCCCCCCATCTCTGCGCTGTCAGATCTGAGTCGTTGTGGCTTTGGCCAATATGGACATATCCAGGGAAGCAACGATGTCGTCCTCAAACGTACGACATCGCTGATCAGTTCGAAGACTTTTCGGAACCGTTACCGAAACACCATCAACGTCGGCGCCCCGGCTGTTGGATGGGGCTTTTCCAGTGGGGCGGGCGGGGCTCGAACCCGCGACCTAGGGATTATGAGTCCCCAGCTCTGACCAACTGAGCTACCGCCCCCGGGCGCATCTGCGCGGCAATATGGTCGCACACGCTGCGGGCCCAAATACCAGTCAGGGGCCGCAGGCAGGCCCGGCACTGATCTTCATGGGCCTTCCGGGTCGGTGGGATCATGGCGGACGTGCCTTCTCACGCGTTTGCCTCGGACAATGCCGCGCCCGCACACCCGACGGTGATCGCCGCGATCGCCGAGGCCAACAACGGCGCGGTCGCGTCGTACGGCAACGACGACCTGACCCAACGCGCAGCCGAGGCCGTCAAGACCACGTTCGACGCCCCCGACGCCGAGGTGCTGTTCGCGCTCACCGGCACGGCGGCCAACGTCATCGCGCTGGCATCGGCAGTGCGGCCGTGGCAGGAGATCCTGTGCAGCGACGTCGCGCACACTCTCTTCGACGAGGCCGGTGGACCGGTCCGGCTGTCCGGTGCCTCGGTGACACCATTGCCCAGTGACAACGGCCTGATCGACCCGGCCCTGCTGGATGCCGCGGTAGCCCGCCGCGGGCCGGTACATCACTCACAGCCACGCATCATCACCATCACCCAGTCCACCGAGAACGGCCGCGTCTGGACGCCGCACGCCGTCAAGGACTTCGTCGGCCATGCCCACGATCTCGATCTCCTCGTCCACGTCGACGGCTCCCGGGTTGCGAATGCGATTGCTGCCTCGGGCACCTCGCCCGGGAGCGCGGTCGCCGACGCCGACATCATCACCGTCGGCGGTACCAAGAACGGCATGTTGATGGGCGATGCGATCCTGGTGCGCCGGCCCGAGTTGTTCGACGGCATCCACTTCGTGCAGAAACAGATCGGTCAGCTGGCCAGCAAGCAACGTTTCATCGCGGCCCAGTTCGAGGCGATCTTGCGCGACGGACTGTGGCTGCAGACCGCCACCCATGCCAACCGGCTGGCCGCGCGGCTCAGCACGGGTTTAGGGGCACTGGGCCTGAGACTGGCCGCTCCCACCGAAGCCAACGAGATCTTCGTCGACCTCGAACCCGCTGTCTACGCCGCGGTCGCCGCTGAGTATGCCGTGCACCGTCCCGACCCGCAGCTGCCCACGGTGCGGTTCGTGTGTTCCTGGGCGACCACCGAAGCCGAGGTCGACGGAGTTCTGGGGGTGGTGCGGCGCGCACTCCACGCCGCCAACCCCGATAACCCTCAGCTGTAGATCGGCTGCCCGTCGGGGCCCAGCCGGTACTCCTCGGTGCCTTCGTCGATGCGCGCGGCGTCGGCACCCAGTGCGACAGCCACCTTGTTGCACGCATTGCGCATCACGTCGAGGGTCAGTTCGACGGCTTCGTCCTGCGAAAAGTGTTGACGGAGTTCGTCGCCGGACACCTAGGCCGGGGCCCAGATGAGTGCGTCGACGTAGCGCAGTGCGGCCTTGTGCCGATCCGACAGGTCCGAGTTCTCGAAGTCGTCGATGGCGTCGTAGTCGGACTCGGTGGCGCCGGCCTCCAGCGCCGCGGACTCCCGCAGTGACTTGCACAGCCGGCAGTTGTGCTGGCGCGCCCCGCGCAGGCGCACCATCTCGGAGGTCACCGGATCCAATCCGCGCATCCGGCCGACCGACGGCACGAACGTGTCCAGCACATAGTCCGCCGGATTGGTCTGGTGGTCCCAGACCACGTCGTCGGTGACCCAATCGACGCCCAGGGCGGTGAGCCCGGCCCGCATCCGCGGCACGAAGTCGGCCACATAGATCAAGGTCGCCACCGTGAACACATCGGGTCCGAGCAGATCGGAGAAAGCCGCGCGCTGCGCGTCGTTGATGCCGGTGACGTCGATGCTGAACTGCTCGGCGAACTCCGTCACCATCGGGTCGACGGCGCCGCCCCGAGTCTCGGCAGGCAGGGGCGCCAGCCCTAGCGTCGAAGCACACACCTCACGCACCGCGGCGTTGACATCGGCCAACTTCGGTGGCGACACCGCGACCAGGTGCATCAACTCATTGAGCACATCGGCAGACACACCGGCAGTATCCACCAACGCGCCCCGCCCCGTGTGATTACCGCCCGCCGATTCCGAATACCATGCCCAGCCTCGTGGCCGGCGCGGGTGCTTCAGGTGCGCGACGCCGGGCTCAGCGGCCAGGATCAGGCCGGCGTTCCCATGGCCACGTCATGAGCGCCCACACGCCGGCCACCAGTGTGCTGGCCACCAGCACGTAGACCGGCCATGGCCCCATCAGGTCGAGTAGCGACGCGGTGGCGGGCTTGGCGTTGAGGAAGCCGTAGTTGGTTTCGGCAAGGGCGTTGAACGTCATGGTGAATGCGGCCCACACCGCGGTCACCACCACCACGAATCGATAGTCACGCCAATTCGGGCGCATCCCGCGGCCCCAGGCCAAATAGATTGCGGCCCAGACCACCAGCAAATGAATCGACCAGAACGCCAGGAACTCATAGTGCGGGAAATCCGGGCTTTTGAGGACCGGAGAGATGAGCGCCTGTGTACTCAACACCAGACCCCAGTAGTAGGTGAGCACGAAGGCCCAGTGTCGTTGCGACCACAGCGCATAGGCGCCCACGACGGTCGCCAGGTCGGTCAGGCGCAACGGGACGGAGCGTTCGACCGACGGCGGGATGAACGTGTAGACGAGCATCGCGGCATAGATTGCGGCTGTCAGCGTTCCGAGAACCCGGCCCAAAGTCCGTGACTGCCATTCGCTCTGGCGCCGGCCGAGCCAAACCAACACCGCTGCCCCGACGACGAAAACGGCGATGGCGGCCCAGTGTGACGGGCCGTACACCGCGAAAAGCCGTTGGGACAACACCGTCAACTCATTGGGCCTGGCTCACCGAGGACATGTGGAAATCCGGGATCCGCAGTGTCGGCATGGAGGCCCGGGTCGCCCAGTCGCCCCACTCGCGCGGCAGGGTGACCTCGCTGATCCCCGCCTCGGTGGCGCGCCGCAAAAGGTTCAGCGGGCTTTCGTTGAACCGGAAGTTGTTGACCGCGGCGGTCACCTCTCCGTCCTCGATCAGGTAGACACCGTCGCGGGTCAGTCCCGTCAGCAGCAGTACGGTCGGATCGACTTCACGTATGTACCACAGTGTGGTCAGCAGCAGGCCGCGCTCGGTGCCGGCGATCATATCGGCCAATTCAATTGTGCCGCCGGTCATCAGCAGGTTGTCGGCGGGAACCGCGACAGGTGCGCCATATTCAGCGGCCACCGCCCGCGGATAGGCCAGCGCATTGACCACCCCGTCGCGAATCCAGTCCACCCGGCCGATGTCCATGCCGTTGTCGAAGATCGACACCCGTTCCGAGGAACTCGGCACCGCGACAAACGGTTGGCAGGCGAGTTCCCCTGCGAACGGGTCGGAGTACAGCGTCAGGCCCAGATCGGTGAGCTTCTCCCCCACCCGCGTCCCACCCGGGGCCGACAGCGCGCTGCGCCCCTCCTGCGCGCCACGACCATCCATGGCCCAGGTCAGATAGATCAACATGTCGGCCACCGTCGAGGGCGGCATGAGTGTCTCGTAGCGGCCGGCCGGCAGCTCGACCGTCCGCTCCGCCCACCCCAACTTCAGCGACAACTCGTCGAGCAGTGAATCCACCCGCACGTCAACGAAATCCGGGGTACTCACCCCCGTCCACACGCTCGCCCCGTTCCGCTTGGCGTTGACCTCCACCGACCCGGTCGGCTGGGTGTAGCGACGACGCAGGCCGGTCGAGGTCGCCAGGAACGTGGTCTCCATGACATGGCGGGCGTAACCGTAGAGCTGGTCGGAACCGGCAAAGCCCTTGGCCAGGTCATCGGCGATACCGGCGAACACGTGCGCACCCGTGCCCACCACCGGGGCGTCCCAATCGTCGGGCACCCCGGTGCCCGGCAACGGTGCTGCGGCGTCGCGAGCCTCGGGTGAGGCCTCGGCAGCACGCTGCGCGGCGAGCACCAAGTCGCCGATCACCGCCGGATCTACCTCGGTCGAGCGCACCGACCCGACATGTGCCTTGCCTCCGCTTCGCATGATCGAGATCACCGTGATGGTCCGGCTGATGGTCTCACCGTTGGTGGTCATCGAGTTACCGGCCCACCGCAGCGATGCGTCAGATCGATCAGTGACCAAGACCATGGTTTCCATACCGGGATCCGCTGCCCCCAAGGCGATGTCGACCACCTGCTGCGCGCCGATCATCGTCCGCCCTCCGTCCGGGTGTTCAGTACGTTGATGCCGCGGAACAGCGCGCTCGGACAGCCGTGGCTGACCGGTGCCACCTGCCCGGGTTGAGCCTTGCCACAGTTGAACGCCCCACCGAGGCGCCAGGTGGACGGCCCGCCGACCGCTTCCATCGCACCCCAGAAATCGGTGGTGGTGGCCTGATACGCCACGTCGCGCAGCTGCCCGTCGAGCCGACCGTCACGAATCCGGTAAAACCGCTGACCGGTGAACTGAAAGTTGTACCGCTGCATGTCGATCGACCATGATTTGTCCCCGACGACGTAGATGCCGTCGGACACCCGCGAGATCAGATCCTGTGTGCTGAGATCCTCGGGCCCGGGCTGCAACGACACGTTGGCCATCCGCTGGATCGGAACGTGATGTGGCGAGTCGGCATACGAGCAGCCGTTGGAGCGGGCCTCGCCGAGTCGCGGGGCGAACACCCGATCCAGCTGGTAGCCGACGAAGACACCGTCGCGCACCAGGTCCCAGCTCTGTGCCCGCACCCCTTCGTCGTCGAAACCAACGGTGGCCAAACCGAACTCCACCGTTCGGTCAGCGGTCACGTTCATCACCGGCGAGCCGTAGCGCATGGTGCCGAGCTTGTCCGGGGTGGCGAACGACGTCCCGGCGTACGCCGCTTCATAGCCGATGGCCCGGTCGTATTCGGTGGCGTGCCCGATCGATTCGTGGATGGTCAGCCACAGGTTGGACGGGTCGATCACCAGGTCGGTGGGCCCGGCGACGACCGACGGCGCCTTGCTCTTCTCGGCCAGCAGCGTCGGCAGCTCGGCCAGCTCAGAGGTCCAGTCCCACACCTCATCACCAGCCAATGCCTCCCAGCCCCGCGCCGTCGGCGGGGCCAGCGTGCGCATGGTCTCGAACGACCCGGCCGCCGAGTCCACGGCCACCGCCTCCATCGTCGGCATCACCCGGACCCGCTGCTGGGTGATCGAGGATCCGAACGTATCGGCGTAGAAGGTCTGCTCCTTGACCGCATGCACTCCGGCCGACACGTGGTTCACACCGTCGGCTGCCATCAGCCGACCGGAGTACTCGCCCAGCACGGCCATCTTGTCCGCAGCGGGAACGGTGAACGGGTCGACAACGTAATCGGACACCCACGACACATCGGTGTAGACCGGTTCACCGGCCAGCTCTATCCGCTCGGCATTGAGCGGCGCAAGCGTCGTGGCCACCTGCACCGCGCGACGCGCCGTCTGCGCGGCAACTTCAGGCGCCAGCTCGGCATGAGAAGCGAAACCCCACGCACCGTCCACGATCACCCGCACGGCCAGGCCCACCTCGCGGTTGACCACCGACATCTCCAACTCACCGTCACGCAATTGGATGATCTCGGTGGTGATCCGGTGAATCCGCAGATCGGCATAGCTGGCGCCGGCCGCGGCTGCCGCGGACAACGCCGCGTCAGCCAACTCGGACCGGGGCAGCTCCAGGAAGTCGGCGTCCACGCGTCGTTGAGCTGTCACGCCCCCACGGTAGCGGCGCCGCGGTGGCGAGTCGGTTCAGGTGCGGGCAACCCGGCTCAACCAGGTCTCCACGTCGCGGTGGCGGGTGAATCGGACGATGCGCAGGTGTGGCAACTGCGGCCCCAGGGTTGGGATGGAGTCGCGGAGCTTGTTTCGGGTGCGAAAGCCCCAGCGCAAGATGTGGTCCGGGTCGGTGAAGATCGTGCGCAGCGGCGGTTCGATGTTGCCGTTCCACAGCTCGACACGACCGACACGCCTGCGAACGGTGCGGCGCGTCAGCTGACGCATCGAGACCGGAGTCGGCAGATCCAGCCACAGCAGCGTGTCGGCGCGCGCCAGGATCTGGCCGCGCACGGCGCGGTACTGCCATTCGATCACCCAGGAATCTGCCGCGATGAACTCTTCGACTTCGTGGACGAACGTGGGTCGAGGTTCCCATCCTGGCCCGTGATACAGGCTGTCGATCTCGACGTACGGCAGGTCCAACTGGTGCGACAGCCGTTTGGCGAGCGTGGTCTTGCCTGATCCCGTAGTACCGGCGACGGCGATGCGCCGCGGCTCCCAGGTCACCGAATCTTGAGCCGTCAACACCAGACCGATCGTAGCGAGGCATACCGTGTGGACATGACGAAGCTCAGCAGGCGGACAGTCCTGGGAGGTGCGGCGGCGGCCGCCGGTGCAGCCGCGGCCGGATGGGGCGGCTACGAACTGCTCGGCCGTCCCCGCCCGGGCGCGGCTGCCCAGCCCAACATCCTCGTCGTCATCGTGGACCAGATGCGGGCCCCGCAGTGGTTCCCCGATACCGAGCAACTCGGTGCGCTGCTGCCGAATCTGGACCGCCTGCGGGCGGCCAGCACGGTGTTCGGCTCGCATTACAGCGCGTCCAACATGTGCACACCATCGCGCGGCGTGCTGACCACCGGCCTCTACTCCCATCAGACCGGCTGCCTGTACACCGGCGAAGGACCTACCGAGTCGACCCTGGCCGCCCGGTTTCCCACCTGGGGAACGATGCTGCGCGACGCCGGATACCGCACCTGGTGGTGGGGCAAATGGCATCTGGGCAGCCTGGCGGACAACACGCCCGACGGGCTGGACGTGCACGGCTTCTCCGGGGGCACCTACCCGTCCCCCAACGGTGCACCGAATCAGGGCCTGCAGCAGGATCCGTCGATTGTCGACCAGTTCTCCGGGTGGTTCGACGCCCACGCGAACGAGGGCCCCTGGTGCACCACGGTTTCGTTGGTCAATCCCCATGACATCTGCTGGTGGCCGAAAAACCCGCTACCGCACGATGTTCCGCATGTGTTCAGCGCGAAGCCGGTGAACTTCGAGACCGCCGACGATCTGCGCCGCCGGGGCAAGCCGCAGTTGCAGATCGACTACATGAATTTCATGTCGCCACTGATGACGGGTGCGATGGACCACAGCGGACCCGAGTCGGCCGCGCAGTGGGCGCGATGCCTGGACATGTACCTGTGGCTGCAACAACAGGTGGACACCCAGATCGGCCGGGTGCTGGACATTCTCGCGGCCCGACCGGACATCGACGACAACACTGTCGTCGTGTTCACCTCCGACCACGGCGAGTACGCGGGCTCGCACGGCCTGCGCGGCAAGGGCGCCGCGGTCTATGAGGAGAGCATCCGGGTGCCGCTGTACATCCGGGATCCGTTCGGTCACCTGACCCCATCGGCCGGCGCGACGCGGACACAGCTGACCTCCAGTGCCGACCTGGCTCCACTGTTGCTGACCATCGCGCACGGCGGGCCCGGGTGGCGGCCCGACTCCCGGTACTCCTACCTGTCGAGCCGTGCCGACATCGCCGGGATCGCCGCCGACGCGGCAGCATCGGGCCGGCCGTGGATCGCGCACGCCACCGACGACATGTCGGTGGAGGAAATGGCCGCGTTGATGAAATCCCCACTGGCGAAGAAGTTCTTCGGCTCCGGTGGCCCACCGACCGAGGTCCCCACCTCGGCCCCCAGCCACATCGTCGCGGTGCGGACCACAGAGGCCAAGCTCGGTATGTACACGTACTGGAAGCCGGGCTCGATGGACATCGACACCTCGCGACCGATCCATCACGAGTTGTACGACTACACAACCGATTCCGGACGCCGAGAGCTCGACAACCAGGCGGGCCGCAGCGCCAAGCAGGCCGATCTGCAGGGCCTGCTCGACCATGAGGTGTTGCCCGAACTGCGGGCGCCACTGCCGAAGTTCCTCGATGAGGCGCAGGAGCAAGGGTTGGCGAATATGAGGGAGCTCGCGGAGCTTCGCGGAGGCTGAGCCGACCAAACGGCACGGAGGCTGAGCCGACCAAATCAGCACAGCGGCACTGGTTGACGTACTAGCTTGACGTCATGCGCGTGATGGTCACTGGTGGCACCGGTTTTGTGGGTGGCTGGAGCGCGAAAGCGATTGCCGACGCCGGGCATTCCGTTCGTTTCCTGGTGCGCAACCCGGACCGGCTGCACACCAGCGTCGCCATGCTCGGCGTCGACATCTCCGATCATGCGGTCGGCGACATCACCGACCGCGACTCGGTCCTGCGGGCACTCGAGGGTTGCGACGCCGTGCTGCACAGTGCGGCATTGGTCGCGACCGATCCGAGCCAGACCGCGCAGATGATGAGCACCAACATGGATGGCGCACGGAACGTGCTCGGCGGCGCCGCAGAACTCGGCCTCGATCCGATCATCCATGTGTCGAGCATTACCGCACTGTTCAATCCCGACGTGGAGACACTGGACGCGGACCTACCGGTGTTCGGCGGGAATGACGGCTACGGGCGGTCCAAAGCACAGGTCGAGATTTACGCGCGCGGAATGCAGGACGCCGGCGCACCGGTGAACATCACCTATCCGGGCATGGTGATGGGACCCCCGGTGGGCAATCAGTTCGGCGAGGCCGGCGAGGGCGTCGCGGCCGCACTGCAACTCGGCGCCATCCCGGGGCGCAGTGCGGCCTGGACGATCGTCGACGGCCGGGATCTGGCGGCCCTGCATGTCGCCCTGCTGGAACCGGGTCGCGGTCCCCGGCGCTACATGGCCGGCGGGCATCGGATTCCGGTGGACCAACTGGCCAAACTGCTCACCGAGGTCGGCGACAAGCCGATGTTCGCCGTCCCGGTTCCCGACACCGTATTGCGCGTCGCCGGACAGGTACTCGATCGGGTGGGGCCCTTCCTGCCGTTCCAGACCCCG
The DNA here is from genome assembly GCF_005924235.1 of Mycobacterium sp. DBP42. Classification (NCBI taxonomy): domain Bacteria; kingdom Bacillati; phylum Actinomycetota; class Actinomycetes; order Mycobacteriales; family Mycobacteriaceae; genus Mycobacterium; species Mycobacterium sp. DBP42. The sequence goes on along the minus strand of NZ_VCMY01000008.1, from coordinate 151,705 downwards.
TTCACCGAAGCCGGGATGCAGTACTACACGCAGATGCCCGCTTCCGACGACTCACCGAGCGAACGCGACTTCGGCATCACCTACCGGGATCCGCGAATCACGCTGGCCGACACTGTGGCCGGATTCCGAGGCCTCGGCAGCTGACTGCCAGTCGTGCCGGCGTCAGTTACCGCCGATCTCGCCTGCCGTCTGCACCATCGGCGCCGAGGGGGCCGCACCGCCGAGCTGACGGGCTGCGAAATCGGCTGCCTGGATTGCCATCCCGTTGTCCTTGTAGGAGCTGTGGGCGGCGCGGTTCAGGCCACCGGGGAAGCAGATCGGGTCGCCGGGAGCACACAGCTGGATGGTCTTGGCCAGGTAGGGCTGCCCGATCGCGATGGGCGGTGCGCTGCGATCGGCCAGGCCCAGGATCCACTCGTCCGGCGTTCCGAACAAGGCCACGGCCGCGACGTGCGAGGCGATCGATGCCGGCATCGGACCGCTGATACCGGCGGGCAGGACGAATCCGGCGGGCACGGAGCTGGAGGTGGTGTAACCGGCCACGGCGGCGCCTTGCGAGTACCCGCCGAGCACGATCTTCGTCGCCGGGCAGTTCGCGGCGATGGACTGGATCCGGTTGCTGGCATCGGCGACACCGTCGGCCGCCTGGCCGAAGTTCAGCGATGCCGGGTAGTTCACCCCGTACACGTCCACCGTCTTGCCGGGTAGGTCTGCGGTGAGCGCGTCGACGAAAGCCTGGCCGGTGGCACCCACGCCGGGTGCCTCATTGGTGCCGCGGGCGAACACGACCTCGACGTCGGCACACGCGTCGGCCGCATTGGCCGAGGCGATCGGACCTGCCACCGATGCGAAGGCCAGGGCGGCCAGGCCGAGCACGGTGAACAGCACGGACTGCGCTGCCCTGGTTATCGAAGCGCCCGGTTGGACACGCTGCGCTGTGCTCATGAGTTGGCCCCCAGTCCTCTGCGTTTGTTACTTGCTAAAAGCGCAGAGCCGGGTCTCCGATTCCGGAACAGTCAAGTGATGTACGTCATCTGAGCAAACTGCCCGCATCGGGATTGCCCAGCAGGCTTTCGGCGTTGAGGTGGGGCTGCGCCTGCCCGGCGTGGCGTCCGCAGGTCGTGAACCGCTTTAATGGCCCGATGGCCACCTCGCGTGTCCGCACGACCGCACTGGGGTACGCGCTCGTCGCCCCCAGCCTGTTCGGCGTGGTCACCTTCCTGTTACTGCCCATGCTGGTGGTGGTCTGGCTGAGCCTGCAGCGGTGGGATCTGCTCGGCCCGATCGAGTATGTGGGGCTGGACAATTGGACGTCGGTGCTCACCGATTCCTCGTTCGCCACCTCGCTGGGGGTGACGCTGCTGTTCGTGGTACTCGTGGTGCCGGCCCAAACCGTTCTGGGGCTGGTCGCGGCCTCGCTGCTGGCGCGCGGACTCCCCGGCAACGGCTTCTTCCGCACCGTGTACGTGTTGCCGTGGATCTGCGCGCCCCTGGCCATCGCGGTGTTGTGGAAATGGATCCTGGCTCCCACGGACGGGGCGCTGAGCACTGTGCTCGGTCGGCAGGTGGACTGGCTCACCGATCCGGGGCTGGCCCTGCCGGTGGTGTCGGCGGTGGTGGTGTGGACCAACGTCGGCTATGTGACGCTGTTCTTCCTGGCCGGCATCCTCAACATCCCGGCCGATGTGCACAACGCCGCCCGCACCGATGGCGCCACCGACTGGCAGCGGTTCTGCCACATCACCCTGCCGATGCTGCGTCCGACCATGTTCTTCGTCCTGGTCACCGGCATCGTCAGCGCCGCGCAGGTATTCGACACGGTCTACGCGTTGACCGCGGGTGGGCCGCAAGGTCGCACGGACTTGGTGGCCCACCGGATCTACGCCGAGGCGTTCGGCGCGGCAGCGGTGGGCCGCGCCTCGGTGATGGCCATCGTGCTGTTCGTCATCCTCGTCGGCATCACGCTCCTTCAGCACGTCTACTTCCGCCGCAGGATCAGCTATGACCTCACGTAACGCGTTGATCTATGTGGGGCTGGCCCTGGGTGCTGTGATCACCTTGCTGCCTTTCGGCCTGGGGCTACTCACCTCGTTCACCTCCGCTGAGCAGTTCGCCACCGATCGCCCGCTGTCGCTGCCCGAGCCGCCGACGCTGGAGAACTACATCGGGCTGGCCGATGCCGGTTTCGGTCGCGCCGTCGTGGTCACCGCGTTGATGACCGCTGTCATCCTGCTGGGCCAGCTGGTGTTCTCGGTTCTGGCCGCCTATGCCTTTGCCCGGCTGCGGTTTCCCGGCCGCGACGCGCTGTTCTGGGTTTACCTCGCGACGTTGATGGTGCCCGCGACGGTGACCGTGGTCCCGCTGTATCTGATGATGGCCGAGGCGGGGCTGCGCAACACCTTCTGGGCGCTGGTGCTGCCGTTCATGTTCGGCTCGCCGTACGCGATATTCCTGCTACGCGAGTACTTTCGGACCATTCCGCGTGATCTGATCAACGCGGCCCGCCTCGACGGCGCCCACACGCTGGACGTCATCACCCACGTGGTACTGCCGGCGAGCCGGCCGATTCTGGTCACGCTGGCGCTGATCACAGTGGTGAGCCAATGGAACAACTTCCTCTGGCCGTTGGTGATCACGAGCGGCAGCAAGTGGCAGGTGCTCACGGTCGCTACGGCCGGGCTGCAGTCGCAGCACAACGCGCAGTGGACACTGGTGATGGCGGCGACCACGGTGGCGATCGTGCCGCTGATCGTGTTGTTCATCGTGTTCTCGCGCAACATCGTCCGTTCGATCGTCGTGACAGGCATCAAGTGATCGCCGAGATCAGCACCAGGGCTGTGAACTCAGCGCCTCGACGACCCTCGCGTCGATCTCGTGACAGGACACCGTCGTGAGGCGCTCGACGGCATTGGCCACCGGCCTGGCTCTGACCATGGCCGTCCTGCTCGTCGCCGCCGTCCTGCTCGGTCGCACGACCGAACAGGACGAAGGCCGCACGGTCGTCACCGTGCGGCTGTGGGACCCTCAGGTCGCGGCCGCCTACCGGGAATCCTTCGCAGAGTTCAGCAAGGAACACCCCGATATCGAGGTGCGGGTCAACACCGTGGCGTATTCGGCCTATTTCGACAGCCTGCGCACCGATGTGGCCGGTGGCAGCGCCGATGACATTTTCTGGCTGTCCAACGCCTACCTCGCCGGCTATGCCGACAACGGCCGGCTGCTCGACATCGGACAGATGTTGGGTGCCAACGCCGCCCGCGCCTGGGAACCCTCGGTGCTCAACCAGTTCACCCGCAACGACGCCCTGTGGGCGGTCCCGCAACTGACCGATGCCGGCATCGCGGTGTACTTCAACGCCGATCTACTCGACGCCGCCGGAGTCGATCTCGCCGAACTCACGGCGTTGCGTTGGTCCAACGGACCCGACGACACGCTGCGGTCGCTGGCCGCCCGGCTCACCGTCGACGAGCAGGGCCACGCGGCCGGCACCGACGGCTTCGACGTGGGGCGCGTCCGGCAGTGGGGCTACAACGCCGCCAACGACCTGCAAGGCATCTACCTCAACTACATCGGCTCGGCGGGCGGCATTTTCACCATCGGCGACCGCTTCGCGTTCGACAACCCGCAGGCCGCCGAGGCCTTCGAGTACCTGGTTCGGCTGATCAACGACGATCACGTCGCCCCGCCGGCCTCGGCCACCAACAACAACGGAGACTTCTCCCGCAACATGTTCCTGCAGGGCCGCATGGCGCTGTTCCAGTCTGGCACCTACAACCTGGCGGCCATCGCGAATCAGGCGCACTTCCGTTGGGGGGTGGTGATGCTGCCCGCCGGCCCGAAAGGTCGAGTCAGCGTCACCAATGGCATTGCCGCAGCCGCGAACTCGGCGACGCGCCATCCGGATGCGGTGCGCACGGTGTTGTCGTGGATGGGCAGCAAGCGCGGCAACGAATACCTTGGTGTCAAAGGTGCCGCCATCCCGGCCGTGCTGGCCGCCCAGCCGGTCTACCACGACTACTGGAAAGCGCGCGGTGTCGACGTCAGCCCCTTCTTCCGGGTGTTGAACGGGCCGCGGATCCCAGCACCTGGCGGGGCCGGCTTCCCGGCCGGATATCAAGCCCTCCAGCCATATTTCGACGAAATGTTCCTGGGCCGCCGCGATGTCGAGAAGACCCTGGCCGATGCGCAGTGGGCGGCCAATTCCGCAGCGGCCCGCTGATCGGGAGAAAACCCGGGCCCTGACGTCCCGCACTTCGCCTACATTGGGCTGATGCCCCAGCACACCAGTGCATCCCGCCACCGGATCACGGTCGCTCTGTTTGCCGCGGCCACCATGGCCTTCGCCCCGGCCTGCGCGGCCGGTCACTCACCCAATTCCTCGGCGCCGGCCGCGCCCCAGAGCGACGCCGGGTTCGCCCCAGCGGCCCCGGCGCCGGAAGCCGGGCCGGGAATGAAGACCGCGCCGGTGCCCGCCGAGGTCAAACGCGACATCGTCAAGACGGCATCGATGTCGATCACCACCGGCAGTCCGGCCGCGGTAGCGGACAAGGCCGTCTCGCTGGCCACCGATGCCGGCGGACGGGTCGACAGCCGCTCGGAGGACGCCGGCTCCAGTTCCGGCCGGGCCCACATCGCTCTGGCGCTTCGGGTCCCAGCCGCCAAACTCGAAGGCACCCTCGACGAGTTCAAGAAACTCGGCACGGTGCAGACCGTCGAGGTCCGCGCCGACGATGTGACATCACAGCGTGTCGATCTCGACGCCCGCATCACCGCCCTGCAGACCTCGGTGGACCGACTGCTGGGAATCATGCGCGACGCGAAGGACCCCGAGGCGTTGATCCAGGCAGAACAGGCGTTGTCACAGCGCCAGGCCGACCTCGACAGCCTGCGCGCGCAACGGACCCAGCTTGGCGATCAGATCGACTACAGCACAGTCAATCTCGATATCACCGCCGAGCAGATCGGCGGCCCGGCCCCGCAGTATCAGGGGTTCTGGGGGCAAGTCGAGCGTGGGTGGCACGGCTTGGTCTCGGTGGCCTCAGCAGCGGTGATGCTGTTCGGCCTGCTCCTGCCGTGGCTGGCGGTCGTGGTGATCGCGGCCGGGATCATCCTCGCGGGGGTCCGGCTGACCAGGTCACGTCCCGGTCCGCGGTCAGCGGCGGGGCAGGCTGGTCGGCAGGATGGTCAACTCCAGAGCCAGGGCGCTGCCGCAGACCAGGACGAGGACGGCGAAGGCGATCCAGTCCCGCCGGCGAGGGCGTGACGGCGCTGCCGAGATCTGGCCGGCGCCCCCGCGCGCGGTGATCGCATCGCCCATCTCGTCGCCGCGGCGCAATGCCACGGTGACGGCGGCAGCCAGCAGATCGATCAGGTTGGCCACGCGTTGTTTGCGCCGCGCCCGGAACGTCTCGGCCGGCTCGACGGGCCGCAACCGGTGCGCCGCATACAACGTCCGGAACTCGTCGATGAGCATCGGGAAAGCCCGCAGCGCCAAGGCAATCGTCACCGCCCAGTCATGCACGGGGATGCGCAGCAGTCGCAGCGGGCGGCCCAGCGTGGCCACCGCCGGCGCGACGTCGGCGACATTCGTGGTCCAGGACACCAGTGCGCCGAGACCCAGCAGCACGACCGACAACGCGGTGATCCGCAGGAAATTGAGCAACCCGCCCAGACCGACCTGCACCGATCCGATGTCGACGAACGGCGAGCCACCGGCCAGAGCGGCCAGCGCACCACCGATCAGCAGCAAGATCCACAGGAAGAACGGGATCGACGGCAGCACGCCACGCGGGATGCGTGCCAGCCGCGCGGTCACCAGGATCAGCACTGCGACGAACCCGATCGGCACCCATCCGGGGTAGAACGTCAGCAGCACGCCGATGCCCGCCACACCCAGCAACTTGGTGCCGGCCCACAGTCGATGGATCACGGTGTCGCCGGGTACCGGGCGCAGCAGCACGACGGGCTTGCGTTGGCCCTGTGCCGGGGCGCTCATCGGGAACCTCCGGCGGCCGTCGGGGCCAGGGCCAGTTCACCCTGGTGTAGGTGCAGCGTGCGCGGGCACAGGCCTTCCAGGCCGGTGAAGTCGTGCGAGATGACCACCACGGTCAACCCGTTGTTGTGCCGCAGATCCTCCAGCAACCGCAGCAGCCCCCGCTGACTGGCGGCGTCGAGTCCGGCCAGCGGCTCGTCGAGGATCAGCGCGCGCGGAGAGCGGGCCAGCAATCCGGCCAGCACGACGCGGCGCATCTGACCGCCCGACAGCTGATCGATGCGGCGCTGGGCCAGCGCCGCATCCAGTCCGACCATCTCCAATGCGCCCGAGATGCGAGCGTCCTCACGCACCGAGAACCCCGCGGCCGAGGCGATTTCACGGCCCACGGTGCTGCGCATCAATTGCAGGCGGGCAGCCTGGAACGAGATCGCCACCGAGCCCACCTGCTGGGACACGGGCGCCCCGTCGAGCAGGCAGGCGCCATAGGTGGGAACCGTCAGCCCGGCCATGATCCAGGCCAGCGTCGACTTGCCGGAGCCGTTCAGGCCGTGCACCAGGACACCGTCACCCTCGTTGACGGTGAACGTGATGTCGCGCAAAGCCGTTTTCGCCCAAGGGGTTCCGCTGGCGTATTCGTGTCCCACACCCGTGAGCTCGAGCACCGGAGCGCTGTGGTGGGCGGTGGTCGTCGCAGCCACGGGCACCGCGGAGGTCTGCACCATGTCGGTGTTGTCGGCGGTGCCACCGTTGCCGCTGAGGGCCACCGTTCGATCGGCGGAATCAGCCTCGTCGTTGTAATGCGTGATGTGCACCAAGGACATCCGGTGGTGATCGGTCAGCCCCGACAAGACGTTCATCAGTGTGTCGCGGCCCTGCTGATCGACCATGCTGGTGACCTCGTCGGCGATCAGCATCGAGGGTTCGCGAGCCAGCGCGCCGGCAACTGCCAGCCGTTGCAGTTCGCCACCGGACAGTCCCCCGGTGTCACGCTCGGCCAGGCCGTCGAGCCCGACTTCAGCCAGCAGCCGCTCGACATCGGCGGTCGCGCCGACGGGAAGTCCCCACACCACGTCGTCTGCCACGCGGGTCCCCAGCACCTGGCTTTCCGGATGCTGCATCACCACTGCGGTGCCGCCGATGCGGCCCAGCCCCACGGCCCCGGCCCGCTCGATGCGGCCCGACGTGGGTTGGCGCCCGGCCAATATGAGCATCAGGGTGGTCTTTCCCGAGCCGTTCGGCCCGGTCACCGCGACATGCTCGCCGGGTTGTAGTTCCATCGACACCGGACCCAACGCGTCACGCTCGACGCCCGGGTACCGGAACCGCACGTCGGTCAGCCGGGCAGGCACCGGTGCGGGTGTGGCTCCGTCGTCCTCGTCGGCGCCATCGAGTTTGTGGACGTCGGGAACGCCGAGCAGCCGCGCCAGGATGCGCGACAACGCCCACCAACCGATCATGCTGACCGAGGTGATGCTGGTGATGCCGAGGAGCAGCATCAGCAGCGGCCAATAGTCCAGCATGGTGGCGAATGTCGCGCGCAGCGGTGCGGCCGCCGCGTCCAGCACCGGGATGCGATCGAGGACCTTGGCGATTCCCTCGATACCTGCGCTCAGTGAGTCGAAGATCAGGCTGCGCAGTCGCGTCAGCACGGTCAGCGCCACGATGATCGCCGCTCCGAACAGCGCACCGGCCACGATGGACGCACAGAACGCCGTGCCGGTACCGCGGCCACGGCGCTTGACCACGCCGGTGAGCCCGCCGATGTAGGCGCAGTCGACGACCGTCATCGCGCCGCCCATGCCCGCGATCAGAAACGCGATGGTGCCGGCCGCGACGGTGGCGGCCAGCAGGACCCTCAGCCGGTAGCGGTAGGCCAGCAGCCCCATCGGCACCGTTCCCAGGACCGAAAGCCCGCCGGCGAACGGCACCACCACGGCGATGATCGCGGTGGCCGCGCACAGCGCTGCCATCACCGAGGCCTGCGCAAGCTCGCCGGGGGTAAGGCCGCGCCGAGGCGTCGTCGCCGGGGGTTTCGCGGTCATCGTTCGATTCTGCCAGCCGCGATCGCGGCTGTTGGTTGCCCGTCGTGTGAGCGAGAGCACGCCCGACGACTAGACTACATAGCAAATCTATGTAATATGGTGGTCATGTCGACTCCGACCAAGGATGCCACGGTATCCGACCACGCCGAACTCGGCGCTGACCTGCTGTCAGTCGTCGCCCGGTTGAATCGGCTGGCCACCCAGCGCGCCCGGCTGCCACTGCCCTGGGCCCAGGCCCGCCTGCTGTCCACCATCGAGGACCAAGGCGAGGCACGAATCTCCGACCTCGCCTACCTCGACCACTGTTCGCAGCCGACGATGACCACGCAGGTTCGCCGCCTCGAAGACGCCGCCCTGGTGTCACGCACCCCCGACCCCGGCGACGCCCGCGCGGTACTGATCCGCATCACCGACCAGGGCCGGCAGACCCTGGAGCAAGCCCGGGCAGATCGCGCCGCCGCGATCAACCCGCGGCTCGAACGCCTCAGCGCCGAGGAGCGCAAGACGCTGGCCGCCTCCGTCGACATCATTCGACGGTTGCTCACCGACGTCGACGAGCATCCCCTGTCGCCAGAAACCAGTTAGGAGTCAACGCCCCGATGTGGCGCCAACCCAAGGCCGTATGGGCCGTCGCTTTCGCCTCCGTCGTCGCCTTCATGGGCATCGGACTGGTCGATCCCATCCTCAAACCGATCGCCGACAACCTCAGCGCCTCGCCGTCGCAGGTGTCGTTGTTGTTCACCAGCTACATGGCGGTGATGGGCGTGGCGATGCTGATCACCGGTGTGGTGTCCAGCCGGATCGGCCCCAAGCGCACGCTGCTGCTCGGCCTGGTGATCATCATCGCCGGGGCCGGCCTGGCCGGGATGAGCGACACCGTCATGCAGATCGTCGGCTGGCGCGCACTGTGGGGCCTGGGCAACGCCCTGTTCATCGCCACGGCGCTGGCCACCATCGTCAACTCTGCCAAAGGCTCTGTGGCACAAGCCATCATCCTCTATGAAGCGGCACTCGGCCTGGGCATCGCGATCGGCCCGCTGGTCGGCGGCGTCCTCGGCTCGATCTCCTGGCGCGGCCCGTTCTTCGGCGTCTCGGCGCTGATGGCCTTCGCCCTGGTGATCACCGCGTTCCTGCTGCCGGCCACACCACGGGCTGAACGCGCCACCACCCTGGCAGATCCGTTTCGGGCATTACGCCACCGCGGGTTGCTCGGCGTCGCGATCACCGCGCTGCTCTACAACTTCGGGTTCTTCACCCTGCTGGCATTCACCCCCTTCCCGCTGAACATGACCGCCCATCAGATCGGGCTGATCTTCTTCGGCTGGGGTCTGGCATTGGCGTTCACCTCCGTGGTCGTCGCCCCGCGGCTGCAACACCGCTTCGGCACCGTTCGGGTGCTGATCCTCAACCTGCTCGCCTTCACCGCGGTGCTGACCGTGATGGCGGTGTGGACGGATTCCAAGACCGTGCTGGCCTCGGGCGTCGTGATCGCCGGCCTGTTCATCGGCATCAACAACACCCTGATCACCGAGACCGTGATGAAAGCCGCCCCGGTGGAGCGCGGTGTGGCCTCGGCCGCCTACAGCTTCCTGCGGTTCGGCGGTGCCGCCGTCGCGCCGTGGCTGGCCGGGGTGCTCGGCGAGCAGGTCAGTGTGCACCTGCCCTATTGGGTCGGTGCGGCCGCGGTGCTGGCCGGTGCCGGTGTGCTCACCCTGACCCGGCCGCACCTGGTCGGGATCGACGTCGAAGAGACGGCAGAGTCCGAACTCGACGAGCTGACCGAGGAAGCGACCGCGGTCACCGTCGGCAGCGACAGCTGACGCCGCGGGTCCAATCCGTCCCGAGCTCCGGCAAAGCTGCCCACAATGGGTGAATGTCGCAACAGCTCGACAGCGAGGCCCGATTGTCCTGGCTGCTGGCCGGCCTGGCCGGAGTGTTGGGGGCTGCGGCATTCACCCATTCGGCCGGATACTTCGTCACCTTCATGACCGGCAACACCGAACGCGCGTTCCTCGGGCTGTTTCAAGGTGAGGAATGGCTGGCGATCGGCGCGGCGCTACTCATCGCAGCCTTTGTCGCCGGAGTGGTGATCGCGTCGCTGTGCCGCCGCCACCTGTGGGTCAACCATCCTCATGGCGCGACGGTGCTGACCACGTTCGCACTCGTGGTGGCCACGGCGGTCGACACCGTGATGAAAGGCTGGACCGCCCCAGACGTGCCGTTCATCCCAATCGCGTTCGTGGCGTTCGGTATCGGTGCCCTGAACACCTCTTTCGTCAAGAACGGTGAGGTGTCGATCCCGCTGAGCTACGTGACCGGGACGCTTGTGAAGATGGGCCAGGGCATCGAACGTCACATCAGCGGGGGGAAGCTGACCGATTGGCTCGGCTACTTTCTGCTGTGGGCCGGATTCGCCGGTGGCGCCGTCGTCGGCGGTCTTGTCAGCGTGGTGGTCAGCGGATCGCAGATGCTGTTGGTCGCCACCGTCATCTGCGGGATCACCGCTGCCTACACCTACTTCTACTTTGATCGGCACGCGCTGTTGAAGTAGAAGTTCCGGGCCGCCTATGCTCGGGCCGATGTCATCGGTCTGGCCCATCCTCCACTACGACGACACCCGAACGGCGCTGCGATTCTTCGTCGAGGTGTTCGGCTTCGAGGAGGTCGTCACCGCAACAGACGACCAGCAAGACATCGTGCACGCCGAATTACGTTGGCCCGGAGGTGGATCTCTGGTTTTCGGATCGACCAGGCACACCGACAGCGTGCACGGATCGATGAAGTCCGGCGCGTCCGCCGTCTACGTTGCCACCGACGATGTAGACGAAGTACACCGCCGGGTCTCTGCAGCGGACCTCGGCACCGTGGTCGTTGCACCGGCCATGACAAAGTTCGGCTCCGGTGACGCCGCCTACGCGTTCACCGCCGCCGACCCGGAGGGCAATCTGTGGACCTTCGGCACCTATCCAGGTCGCGACGCAAGAATCACGTGATCCGGCAGGTCACGACCTCTGAGCACAATCTCGACGGCGTTACCCCAAAACTCTCACAGCGCGAACAACAGGAATTGCGTCACCTGGGTGGGCGAGAAATTGTCGTCGCTGACCCCGATCACCGCCTGCCGACCGTCGGGGAGCTTGGGCCCCAACGTGATTCCCTCGATGTTGTCCAGCGGCGACAGGCCCGGCGTGGTGGTGAGATCGGCCACCAGCGTCTTGCTCAGCTCTGTGGAGCCCTCGACCACGCTCGCGCGGTAGATCCGCACCGCCACGTGCGTGCCGAATCCGCGCTCGATCACGAGAAAGTTCTCGTCGTCGAGGGCGACCAGGTCGGACAAACCGTTCATGCCGCCCGGCCCGGCACTCACCGGGTCCAGCCGGTACCGGTATTGGCCGTCGACCGCCCCGGAGTCCGCGTCGAAGCAGACAACGCGAGTCGATGCGCCGTGCTGTGCGTCGGGCGGTGGACCGTCGTCGTAGCCGGGCCCCTCCATGGCTGCCCACAGATGGCGTCCATCCGGGGTGAGCGTCAGACCTTCCAGCGTGTTGTTGCGCCGTGGCCCATGCTCATCGGCCGACATCCGGAAGCCCCCGGGCAACGCGAACTCACCCAGGAAGCTGCCGTCGAGGCCCGCGGTCCGAACCCACGGGTCCAGCAGGATCGGCGCACCCGGGCCCTGGGCCCGCCGCTCCCCCTCGCTGGTCCAGTACAGCCGTTGTCTTCCGGCATCGAACGCGATGGCCTCGGGATCCGGTGGAACCGCAGGTGGCACCGCGGCAGTGTCCAACGGGCGGAACGGTTGTCCGTCGCGGTCCAGCCAGGGGCGGGTGCCGACGAATTGGACCTCACCGACACCGTTGTCCGACAGCGTGATCCGCGCGGTGTAGAAGCGCGCCGAGTTCTTGGCGGAACGGTCGTCGCTGATGATGTAGTACAAGTCGGCAGCCGGGTCGTAACTGATTCCCGACAGCCCGCCGATCACCGTACCGTCCAGCATCGCGCCGGAGGCAATCTGGCGCTGTCCCAGAAACTCGAAACCTGCTGCGGCGTTCGAGGGGGCACAACCGGCCACGACCAGGAGCCCGGCGGCCAGGATTCGGTACCGCATCAGGTGATGACGGCCCCGACCAAGATGCCGACGACGTAGGTCGCCGCGATCGCGACGGCTCCGAACAGCAGTTGCCGCAACCCAGCCACGGCGATCGGCTTACGGGTGAACTTGGCCGCCACCGCACCGGCGATCAAGAGACCCACGCCACCGCAGGCCAGCCCCGCCCACAAGGACTCGAAGCCGAGCAGGTACGGGATCAGCGGGATGATCGCACCGATCGCGAACATGACGAAGGACGAGCCACCGGCCACCCACGGCGACGGCTTCTCGGTCGGGTGCACGCCCAGTTCCTGCACGAGATGAAAGTTCACCGCCCGATTCTCGTCACGGTGGATCTCCTCGCCGGCTTTGGTCGCCGTCTCGGCCGTCATCCCCATCTCCTGGAGCATGGCCACCAGTTCGGCCTGCTCTGCCGTGGGGTTCTTCAGGAACGACCGACGCTCCACCCGTACCTCGGAATCGACCTGCTCGTTGGCGGTGGTCACCGAGGTGTACTCGCCGAGCGCCATCGAGAACGCGCCGGCCAGCAGCCCGGCCACGCCGCTGAGCACCACGGTCTGAGCCGAAGCGCTGGCCCCGACACCGGCGATCAACGCGGTGTTGCTGACCAGACCGTCCATCGCGCCGAAGGTCGCCGCACGCAGCCAGCCCCCGGTGACGTCGGCATGCCGGTGATACGTCACATGCGGCAAGCCGGTGGGCGACAGGGATTTACCGACGGAGTCCGGCATGGCGCCAGTCTTTCGCGCACAGCTGACGCTTGTCCAGCAAGGCTTGCCTTGCCACCAACCGCAGCACAGCGGCGGCCATACGCGTTACCGTCGGATATGACCTCCACTGCCGAACATCTGCGAAATGCGCTGGACGGCCGCTGGCGCGACGTCAAAAATGCCATGCGAGCCAGGTTGTCCGACGAGATCTTCCGACCCCACTACACCCCGAACACCGTCATCGCCCGGGCCAAGGTGGCCGAGCAACTCAAGATCATGGCCGCGGCCGGGGCAGCCGAGGACGGCTTCCGCAAAGAGCACGGCGGCAACGGCGACGTCGGCGCCGCCATCACCCAGATCGAGATGCTGGCCATGAGCGATCTGTCGCTCATGGTGAAGGCCGGCGTGCAATGGGGCCTGTTCGGCGGCGCCATCGAGAATCTGGGCACCGAACGTCACCACAAGGCCTATGTGCGCCGACTCATCGACCTGGACCTGCTGGGCTGCTTCGCGATGACCGAGACCGGCCACGGAAGCGACGTCCAGTCGCTGGAGACCACCGCCACCTACGATCCGGCGACCCAGGAATTCGTCATTCACTCCCCCACTCCCACCGCACGCAAGGACTACATCGGTGGTGCTGCCGAAACCGCGAGGGTGGCAGCCGTTTTCGCGCAGTTGATCACCCCGGACGGCGAGGGGCACGGCGTGCACTGTCTCGTGGTGCCCATCCGTGACGACATGGGCAACGACATGCCCGGCGTGACCACGTCGGACTGTCACTACAAGGGCGGCCTGCCCGGCGTCGACAACGGGCGCATCGTGTTCGACCACGTACGGGTTCCGCGCGAAAACCTGCTCAACCGCTACGCCGACGTCGCCCCCGACGGCACCTACAGCTCACCGATCGAGAACTCCGGCCGACGGTTCTTCACGATGCTGGGCACCTTGATCCGCGGCCGCGTCACCGTCGGTGGCAGCGCGTCGGCCGCGGCGCGGGTGGCCCTCGACATCGCCACCCGATATGCGTTGGAACGCAGGCAGTTCGAAGCACCCAAGAGCGATGACGAAGTCCTCATCATGGACTACCTGGTGCATCAACGCCGACTGCTGCCGCTGATCGCCAAGTCCTACGCGCTGCAGTTCGCTCAGAACGAGCTGGTGGCCAAATGCCATGAGTTGCAGACCTCCGACGATCCCGACGCCGAGGAGCAGCGCGAACTCGAGGCCCGCGCGGCCGGTCTGAAGGCCGCCAACACCTGGCACGCCAGCCGGGCCATCCAGGAAGCGCGCGAAGCCTGTGGCGGTGCGGGCTATCTGGCCGAGAACCGGCTGATCGCCCTGCGCGCCGATACCGACGTCTTCACCACGTTCGAAGGCGACAACCATGTGCTCACGCAGCTGGTGGCCAAGGAACTACTCACTGCCTACGCCGACGACATCAAGGGTATGAGCCCAGTCGAATGGGTCCGGTTCGCGGCCAACTACGCCGGTGAACGGGTACTGAAACGCACTGCCGCAGAGACCATCATCCAGACGATCCTCGACACCCGTCAGGACAACGAGGAGGAAGGCAGCCTCTTCAACCGCGGCACGCAGGTCAAGATGTTCGAAGACCGCGAGGAGTACATGCTGGCCTCGGTGGCGCGGCGGCTGCAGGGCAAGTCCAAGGAGATGTCGGCCTTCGAGGCGTTCAACCATGTGCAGGACCACGTGCTGCACGCCGCACAGGCCCACATCGATCGCGTCATCCTGGAAGCGTTCGTCGCGGGCATCGACGCCTGCGAGGACGAGACCGCACGCGAACTCCTCCAGGATGTCTGCGACCTCTACGCGCTGTCGGTGATCGAGGACGACAAGGCTTGGTTCATCGAGCACCGGTTCCTGTCCACCGAACGCGCCAAGGCCGTGACGCGGGGGATCAACGAACGCTGCCGCTCACTGCGCCCGCACGTCGAAACCCTCGTCGACGGGTTCGGCATCCCCGAGCAGTTGCGCTACGCAGCGATGCTCGACCCGGACGAACTGGTCAACGGCTGAGTGGCTCAGGGCTTCGGAATCGGGTCGACGGCAACGAGTTTGCCGTCGTCTCCGATCCGGAACCGCACGGTGGCGATACCGGTCGGTGACGTGGCCGAGTCCTGGCCCTGCTGCCACTGGTAGTTCACCACCACGCTGTCATCGGCATTGGTGACGACGTTGATGTAGGGCCGCGGCTCCGGGGTGGCCGGACCGATCGGACTCTGCCGGTCGAAGAACAGCAGCTGCCCGACACTGTTGGGCTCGGGGTTGGTCTGGCCCACCTGGACCCAATAGAGCCGGCAGTTGAGCGTGTGGCCCGTGCCGATCTGTCTCCACTGCCGGCCGGCTTCCGGCGCGGGCAGTTTTGCTATCTCATCGGCGATCGTGTCGGCGCTCGGGCCATCCGACGGCGCGCAAGTATCGGGCTTCGGGGGCGGCGCCGACGGTGGGCTCCAGCCGCAACCAACCGCGAGGAGACCGACAAAGGCGACGATGGCGATCAGCCGTGGGTGCACACCCCGAGGGTAGCGAATCAAACCGGCTCAGCGAGTGGGCTGACGGCGGCGCGTCGATAGGTGAGACTGTTTGCGATCCGACTCGCACACACCCCCAAGGAGACACCGATGGCTTGGTTCCTCGCCATGGAAGGCCCCGCCAACAAGGCCGTGCTCTACCAACTGCAGGAATCGGTCAACGTCCAGCAGATCGCCGAGGAGATGGCCAGCGCGGCCACCCTCGATCGCGCCGTACCCGTCCCGGCGGTGCTGCAGAACAACCGGCAACAGGTGACGGTGTACGTGCGGCCGGCGGCCTGGGGTGTGTGGACGTTCTATCAATTGTCCGAAGAGGAGCGGAAAGCGCTCGCGTCGGCATCCAATCCGCTGGTGGAGGCGCTCACCCAGGCGGCCCGTCAGGCCCAGACCCGGCCCCAGTCCTAGAGGCTGGGAGTTTCGAGAACTTGCTCCCCCGGATGGACTCGAACCATCAACCGCCCGATTAACAGTCGGGAGCTCTGCCAATTGAGCTACAGGGGACTACCTTCCGCGGAAGCTCCGCGGCCGAGCGTTGACTCTAGCGTACGGACCGCCGCTGTCGCCAACTCGCTCCCGGACGGGCGCGCCGGGGCGGCGGTGAGGCAGGATGGAGCCCACACACCTGCAGTCTGGGGAGCACATCGCTGCGGGAGGCCCGTCGCTTTGGGAGGAATTCTGTGATCCGCTACGCCGCCGTGATCGCCGTCGGCTATGTGCTGGGCGCCAAGGCCGGACGACGCCGCTATGAGCAGATCGCCAGCACCTACCGGGCGGTGACCGCCAATCCGGCCACCAAGGCGGTTCTGGACGCCGGGCGGCGCAAGATCGCCAAGCGGGTGTCGCCTGACCCGCAGTTCCTCACGTTGACCCCCATAGACGCAGAAACGTCGGTGTTCTCCACGAAGGAGAGCACCGACGGTTCGGCGAAAACTCGCTGGTAGGGCTAGCCGATCCCCTGGTTGATCGACGTGCCGGGCAGCAGCGGGCCGGTGACGAATCCGCCATTGCCGCCTGCGCCGACCCACGGCGTGCCGACGTTGGCAGGCATGCCGTTCGAGTAGGACAGGCACTTGCCGTCCTCCTTGTTGCCGAACCAGGCCAGGCAGGCCGGCTGGGCCGAGACCTCGGGACCGGCGGTGGACGTCGCCAAGAACGCCGGGGCGGCCGCTGCAGCGCCGGTGGCCAGCGCGAATGCGCCGACTGCGACGTAGCGCCGTGTCTTCGTGCTGAACAGTGTCACCGGGTTCGCCTCTTTCGCGTGTAGTGGCCCGACTGCCCTCACCCTATCGCGATGTGGGCCCTCACGCAGTCAGGTCGTCGCCGCTGGCCTGTTCGAGCAGGCTGCGCCGGTAGGACTCCATGGCCACCAGGTCACCGAAGAGAGCGTGATATTCGTCTCCCTGCTCTACCGGCGACATGCGTTGCAGCTTGGACTTCACCTCGGCGATCTGGCGGCCCACCCACACCTCCTGCAGGCGGGCCAGCACGCTGCTGATGTAGCGCGGCAGGTGCTCGTCGTCCTCGACGTTGATGGCCTCCACGCCCAGCTCGTTGACCAGGCCGGCCGCCGCAGGCGCCGCGGCCTGCTCACGGACGGCTTCGATCCACTGCGCCCCGGATTTGCCCGCCGCCGTGCCGCCCGCCGCCTCGATTGCCGACCGCACCGCGGCATAGCCGGGATGGGTGAAGCTCTCGACGGTCAGCGAGTCGAACACCGGCCCGGCGATCGCCGGATATTGCAGCCCGGCCTTGAGCGCCTCACGCTGCGGCCACAGTGTCGGGTCGGAGGGATTGGGGCGGCCGATGTGTTCCGGTACGGGGGTCTGCCTGGGCCTCGCCTGTTGTCGCGCGGACTGACGCCGTGAGTCCTTGCGGCCGCCACTGGCTTCCTCCCGCACGCGGCCGATCACCTGTGCGACGTTGTCCCAGCCGACCCAGCCGGCCAGCTGCCGGGCGTACTCGTCGCGCAGTGTCGGGTCTTTGATGCGAGCCGCCATCGGCACGCAGCGCCGCAGCGCGGCCACCCGACCCTCGGCGCTGTCGAGGTCGTGTTCGGCCAGCGCACTGCGAATCACGAACTCGAACAACGGGGTTCGCCGTGCCACCAGATCGCGTACGGCGCCGTCGCCGGAGCGCAGTCGCAGGTCGCACGGGTCCATACCGTCGGGAGCCACCGCCACGAACGACTGTCCGGACAGGTTCTGCTCACCCTCGAACGCTTTCACCGCGGCGGCCTGACCGGCGGCGTCACCGTCGAACACGTAGATGAGCTCGCCGCGGAAGAAGTTGTCGTCCATCATCAGCCGGCGCAGCATCGACAGGTGCTGTTCGCCAAACGCGGTGCCGCACGAGGCCACGGCCGTGGTCACCCCGGCCAGGTGCATGGCCATCACGTCGGTGTAGCCCTCGACGACCACGGCCTGATGCCCCTTGGCGATGTCGCGTTTGGCGCGGTCCAGCCCGAACAGCACCTGCGACTTCTTGTAGAGCACGGTTTCGGGGGTGTTGACGTACTTGGCCTGGTTCTGGTCGTCGTCGAACAATCGGCGGGCCCCGAAGCCGATGGTCTCACCCGAGGACACCCGGATCGGCCACAGCAGCCGGCGGTGGAACCGGTCCATCGGCCCGCGCTTGCCCTCCCGGCTCAGCCCGGCGGCCTCCAGCTCTTTGAACTCGAAACCCATGCGCCGCAAGTGCTTTGTCAGTGTGTCCCACCCCGACGGCGCGAACCCGCAACCGAACTGGGCGGCCGCGGCGGCGTCGAAGTTGCGCTCGGTCAGGTACTTGCGCGCCTCAGCCGCCTCATCCGAGGCCAGCGCCTGGGCGTAGAACTCCTGGGCGGCGGCATTGGCCGCCAGCAACCGGCTGCGACTGCCCCGGTCTCGCTGGACATTGGTCGTCGACGCGCCCGTGTAGGTGACGGTGTAGTTGACCCGATCGGCCAGCAACTCGACCGCCTCGACGAAACTCACGTGTTCGATCTTCTGGACGAAGGCGTACACGTCGCCGCCCTCACCACAGCCGAAACAGTGGAAGTGGCCGTGATTGGGCCGCACGTGAAACGACGGAGATTTCTCGTCGTGGAACGGGCACAGGCCCTTCATCGAGTCGGCCCCGGCCCGCCTCAGCTGGACGTAGTCGCCGACGACATCTTCGATACGAACTTTTTCACGGATGGCCGCGATATCGCGATCTGAAATCCGGCCGGCCACCGGCTCATTCTAGAGGTCTGGGTGAGCGTGCCTCGTGCACTCTTTCCAACCGGCTCTCGGTGTAGGACGCAATCTGGTCGATCACCACACGCAGCTTGGCGCCGTCGTCGGCGGCGAGATCGAATTCGGGCGCGAACTGGGGGTCGAGGCTGCCCGGAGCCTGCGCCCACAGCGCCAGGGCGACCTCATGGATGAGGGTGCGTTGGTCGGCCTGGATCTGCAGGTGCCGGTGGTCGGACATGATGAATTGCAGCGCCAGCATCTTGAGCAGCACCACCTCGGCGCGCACCAGAGGCGGCACCGCGAGCTCGGCGTCAAAGCGGCGCAGCGGCCCATCGCCGGCGACGGCCCTGGTCTGGGTGATCGCCGCATTCGCAAACCGCCCCACGAGTTCACTTGTCATGGTCTTCAGCGCGACCGAGGACGCCAACGTGCCGTCGTAGCGCCCGACCGCGGCCACCACCGGCACCCGGGACAACCGCTCGGCCGCAGCCAGTAGATCGTCGTGGGTGACACTGGGAAAGCTTCGGGCGCCCAGACCGGCCAGCGAGGCAGCGGCGTCGCGATCCCCGAGCACCCGCAGGTCGATGCGCCCGGAGATCACGCCGTCCTCGACGTCGTGCACGGAATACGCGACATCGTCGGCCCAGTCCATCACCTGCGCCTCCAGGCACGGCCGATCGGCAGGCGCACCTTCACGCACCCAGGCGGCGGCCTCGGCGTCGTCGTCGTAGAACCCGTACTTCTTCCGCGTGCCCAAACTGGACCACGGATACTTGGCCACCGCATCCAGCGCGGCCCTCGTCAGGTTGAGGCCCGCCGACCGCCCTTCGGCATCAAGAACTTTGGGCTCCAGCCGGGTGAGGATCCGGAAATTCTGGGCGTTGCCCTCGAACCCGCCGAACGATTTGGCGATCTCGTCGAGGGCCCGCTCGCCGTTGTGCCCGTACGGCGGATGCCCGATGTCGTGGGCCAGCCCGGCCAGATCCACCAGGTCCGGATCGCAGCCGAGCCCCACAGCCATACCGCGGCCGATCTGGGCCACCTCCAGCGAATGGGTGAGCCGAGTGCGCGGGGTGTCGCCGTGCCGCGGGCCGACCACCTGGGTCTTGTCGGCGAGCCGGCGCAGGGCCGCGCTGTGCAACACCCGGGCCCGGTCACGGGCGAAGTCGGTTCGGTGCTCGGTATCGGTGCCGGGCAGCACAGCAGCCTTGGGCGCCTCGACCACCAGACGTTGCCGGTCGAAGTCGTCATACCAGGACTGCGTATCCGCGTTCACCGACGCACAGTCTGCCAGGAAGCGACGCGCCAACCCCGCAGCGCACTAGATTGGCGGTCATGCGTATCGCCCGTCTGCTGTCCATGCTGCTCGCGATCCTGATGACCGGTCTCGTGGTCGCTCCCGCCGCCACCGCCGAACCGCCACTGCGGCTGGCAACCCAACTGACCGACAACGCGGGTGTGTTGTCGGCGGCCCAGCGCGGC
Organism: Mycobacterium sp. DBP42; assembly: GCF_005924235.1. Classification (NCBI taxonomy): domain Bacteria; kingdom Bacillati; phylum Actinomycetota; class Actinomycetes; order Mycobacteriales; family Mycobacteriaceae; genus Mycobacterium; species Mycobacterium sp. DBP42. The sequence continues at coordinate 131,595 of NZ_VCMY01000008.1, read as the reverse complement.
AACGTGCAGCGTGCCATCGACCGGCTCTACGACGACCGCCACATCAAGTTGTGGGTGGTGTTCGTCGAGGACTTCGGCCGGCAGAATCCGGTCGGCTGGGCGCAGAACACCATGCGGCTGAGCGATTTCGGTGACGACGATGTGCTCCTGGCGGTCGCCACGGTGGACCGGGCATTCGCGTTCCAGGTGCCCGACACCGTCACCAATTCGGCGCGCGCCGACGACATCCGGCGCAACAGCGTCACACCGGCCCTGCGCCGGGACGACTGGCCAGGGGCCGCGATCGCCGCGGCCAACGGCTTGAACGCCGAACCCGAATCCCCTGCCGCGACCGGTGTGTCGTGGCCGGCCATGTTGATCGGCCTCGGCGTGGTACTGGTGCTGGTCGGCTTGCTGTGGTGGTGGTCGCGCCGGCGCCGGGCCAAGCGCCGCCGCGCCGAGTTCGAGGCCGCCAAGCGGGTCGACCCGACCGATCCCAACGCCCTGGCATCGGTGCCGCTGGAGGCGCTGGACGAGCTGTCCCGCTCGATCGTGGTCGACGTCGACAACGCCGTGCGCACCAGCGAGGCCGAGCTCGAGCTGGCCGTGGAGGAGTTCGGGGCCAAGCGCACCGAACCGTTCAGTGCGGCGCTGACGAACGCCAAAACGGCTCTGGCCCAAGCCTTCACCGTGCGCCAGACGCTCGACGACGACGCACCCGAGACCCCGCTGCAACAACGCCAGATGTTGACGCAGGTGGTGGTGTCAGCGGCCGGCGCCGACCGTGAGCTGGAAGTCCAGAGCCAGGCGTTCGAGCAGCTGCGCGATCTGGTGATCAACGCCCCGAGCCGGCTGGACGCCATGACCCGGCAGATGGTCGATCTCACCGCCCGCATCGATCCGTCCAGACAAACCCTGGACACCCTGCACACCCAGTTCGACGCGAGCGCCCTGACGTCGGTGGAGACCAACGTGGACACCGCCGAGGAGCGACTGGCCTTCGCCGACCGCAATATCACCGCCGCCCGCGACCTGGTATCCCGGCCGGCCAACGACCAGACCACGTTGGTGGACGCCGTCCGCTCCGCCGAGTCCGGGCTCGACCAAGCCCGCACCCTGCTCGACGCCGTCGACAGCGCGGCCTCCGACATCAACCGGGCCCTGGCCGGTCTGCCCGCGGCCATCACCGACATCCAGGCTGGCATCGAGCAGGCGAATTCGCTACTGGGTCAACCCGGTACGCCCCAGGCCGACAAGCTGAGCACCGCCCGGGACGCCGCCAAGAAGGCTGCCGACGACGCGACGGCCAACGGCAAGACCGACCCGCTGGGCACGTTCACCCGGTTGACCAAGGCCGACGCCGAACTCGATCAGCTGCTGGCCGGTGTCCACGAACAACAGGAGGCAGCCGAGCGGCTGGCCCGCGCGCTGGAGCAGGCGCTGTTCACCGCGCAGTCGCGGGTCAAGGCGGTGTCGGACTTCATCGAGACCCGGCGCGGCAGTATCGGCCCGGAAGCGCGTACCCGCCTGGCCGAGGCGCAGCGACAATTGCAGGCCGCCGATGCCAAGCGGGTCGCAAATCCGAACGAGGCGGTGGCGCACGCCAACGGCGCGTCGACGCTGGCCGCGCAGGCACAGGGTCTGGCCAACGATGACGTCCGCGCCGCGCAGCGGTCCTACACCTCGCAGTACGGCGGCGGTGGCGGGTCCGACATGGGTGCGGTGCTCGGCGGCATCCTCATCGGCAACATCCTGCGCGGAGGTGGCGGCTTCGGCGGCGGGTACGGAGGTGGCTTCGGCGGGGGCTTCGGCGGCGGCTTCGGCGGGGGCCGCGGCATGGGCCGCCCGACGTCCTACGGCGGCTCGTCCCATTCGTCGGGCCGCAGCTACAGCGGCGGTGGCGGTCGCTTCTGATCCGTGAGCGGAGAAAGTCAGCAGCCCTTGAGCCGCACCGCCAGGTAGTCGGACACCTTGTCCAGCGCGATGCGTTCCTGGGTCATGGCGTCGCGCTCGCGAATGGTGACCGCGTTGTCCTCCAGGGTGTCGAAATCGACCGTCACGCAGTACGGCGTGCCGATCTCGTCCTGGCGGCGATAGCGGCGACCGATGGCACCGGCGTCGTCGAACTCGACGTTCCAGTTCCTGCGCAATTCGGCGGCCAGGTCGCGGGCCTTGGGTGACAGGTCGGCGTTGCGCGACAGCGGCAGCACGGCAGCCTTGACGGGCGCCAGGCGCGGATCGAGCTTGAGCACGGTGCGCTTGTCCACACCGCCCTTGGCGTTGGGAGCCTCGTCCTCGGTGTAGGAGTCGACCAGGAACGCCATCAGCGAGCGGGTCAAACCGGCCGCCGGCTCGATCACGTACGGCACGTACCGGGTGTCGGCGCCCTGATCGTAGAAGGACAGATCGACACCGGAATGCTTTGCGTGCGTAGATAAGTCGAAGTTGGTGCGGTTGGCGACGCCTTCCAGCTCACCCCACGGATTGCCGGCGAAACCGAACTTGTACTCGATGTCGACCGTGCCGTCGGAATAGTGCGACAGCTTCTCCTTGGGGTGGTCGTACAGGCGCAGGTTGTCCCGGTCGATACCGAGGTCGACGTACCACTGCAGCCGGGTCTCGATCCAGTACTTGTGCCATTCGCCGGCGGTGGAGGGCTCGACGAAGAACTCCATCTCCATCTGCTCGAACTCGCGGGTGCGGAAGATGAAGTTGCCGGGGGTGATCTCGTTGCGGAAGCTCTTGCCGATCTGGCCGATGCCGAACGGCGGCTTCTTGCGCGCAGTGGTGACCACATTGGCGAAGTTGACGAAGATGCCCTGGGCGGTCTCCGGGCGCAGGTAGTGCAGACCCTCTTCGGACTCGATCGGGCCGAGGTAGGTCTTGAGCATCATGTTGAAGTCACGCGGCTCGGTCCACTGGCCCTTGGTGCCGCAATCGGGGCAGACGATCTCGTCCATCGACACCGCGTCGGGACTCGCGAGGCCCTTCTTCGCTCCGGCCTTTTCGAAGTAGGCCTCCTGCATGTGGTCCTGCCGGTGCCGCTTGTGGCAGTTCAGGCACTCCACCAGCGGATCGTTGAAGACGTCAACGTGACCGGAGGCCACCCACACCTGCCGCGGCAGGATGATCGCGGAGTCCAGGCCGACGACATCGTCGCGGCCGGTGACCATGGACTTCCACCACTGCCGCTTGATGTTCTCCTTGAGCTCGACACCTAGCGGCCCGTAATCCCACGCGGACTTGGTGCCGCCGTAGATCTCTCCGGACTGGTAGACCAGGCCACGGCGTTTCGCCAGGTTCGCAACGGTGTCGATGATCGAAGAAGACGGAGCCACGGTCCAACAGCGTAGCGACCAGCGCACCGGCAGCGATAATCCGCCGCGACCGTCGGGGCGGTTGACATGCGATATCACGCATGTATCCTGGCCCCATAATGGAAACGATTTCCAATATCACCGTAAACCAGCACGACGACGCACGCGAGCACAACGCCACCCCAGCGTCGGAAATGCCGCCGCGCGAGGTGCTCGTCACCGCAGGTGAACTGCTGCGTGCCCTGGCCGCGCCACTGCGAATCGCCATCGTCCTGCAGCTGCAACAGTCCCAACGCTGCGTCCACGAATTGGTCGACGCGCTTGCCGTGCCGCAGCCGCTGGTGAGCCAGCATCTGCGGATCCTCAAGCAGGCCGGCGTGGTCGCCAGCGAGCGCTCGGGACGTGAGGTGCTCTACCACCTCGTCGACCATCACCTGGCCCACATCGTCGCCGACGCGGTCGCCCACGCCAGCGAGGAACCGCGGTGACGGGCGCAGTCCGGTCGACGCGCCAGCGCGCGGCCATCGCCGATCTGCTCAACGAGACGGAGGGATTCCGCTCCGCCCAGGAACTGCACGACGAGTTGCGCCGCCGCGGCCAGGGCATCGGTCTGACCACGGTGTACCGCACGCTGCAGACGATGGCCACCACCGGCAGCGTCGACACACTGCGCACCGACACCGGGGAATCGGTGTACCGGCGCTGCTCGGAGCACCACCACCACCATCTGGTGTGCCGGGAATGCGGCGCCACCGTCGAGATCTCGGGTGGTCAGGTCGAGAAGTGGGCCGCCGACGTGGCCCGCGAGCACGGCTTCTCCGACGTCAGCCACACCATCGAGATCTTCGGGATGTGCCGCGCCTGCGCCAGCGAGGGCAGCTGAGTTTCACACCTGGGGCCGCTGAGCCCGATCGCGTACCAGCGCCAGCACGGTGTGCTCGGTGAGCGGCGCCAGCCGAATCCCGCCCGGCGCGAACGGGTCAACCCACAGCATCTCCTCGATCTCGGCCCGCACCTGCGCCGCACCGTCCAAGCTGACCAGGTAGAGCCACGCATCGACGAAGTGGCCGGGTTCATTGGCGGCCGGCGCGGTGAAGTGGCCGAGCTCCTCGGCCGCCGAAGTATCGAATCCGACCCCGAGTTCCTCACCGACCTCGCGAGCCAAGGCCTCGACAGGCTGCTCCCCCGGCTCGATTTTCCCACCGGGTTGCATGAACGCCGTCGTGCCGCGCTTGCGGACCACCAGTAACCGGTAGTGCTCATCGAGCACCACGGCCGCGACGATCCGGATGACCGGAACGCTCACGACATCAGATCGCGGCGCACATCGGCACCCGTGGCCAGCACCATCAGGATCAACGTGCGCAGCGCGTCATCGGTGAGCCCGGCCGCCGGGAAGTTGTAGCGCAGCATCACATCGGCGACCTTCTTGGCCGGCCGCTTGCGGGAAGCACCCTTGGGAGTCGCACCGTTCGTGGGGGTCTCGACCAACTTCTCCACCAGCACCACCGTGCCCAGCATGGTCTTGCCGGCATGCTCGGATACCCGCTCGCGAATCTTGTTGTTCAGCGGCAGATCCCAAGCCAAGGGCTGGGTCAGCGAAACCATCTCCAAGCCCTCCGCGATGGCCACCACCCGCACCGAGGCCACCGAACCGTCGACCGTCACGGTCAGCGCGGCGTCCGGTTCCTCGACGACAGACATCACCTCGCTCAGCGCCGAGGACAACTGCTGCAGGAGGCCGGGCATATCAGGCCCTGCCGAAGCGACGGTTACGGTTCACGTACTCCTCGCAGGCCGCCCACAAGTCGCGCCGGTCGTAGTCGGGCCACAGCTTGTCCTGGAACACGAACTCGGCGTAGGCCGCCTGCCACAGCAGGAAGTTGCTGGCCCGCTGCTCCCCCGAGGTCCGGATGAACAGATCCACGTCGGGAATGTCGGGACGGTGCAAATGCTTGGCGAACGACGCCTCGCTGATGCGGCCCGGGTTGATCTTGCCCTCGGCGGCCTCGGCGGCCAGGGCCTGCGCGGCCTCGACGATCTCGGTGCGCCCGCCGTAGTTGACGCAATAGTTGACGGTGATGACGTCGTTACCGACGGTCATCTGCTCGGCGATGTCGAATTCCTTGATGACGCTGCGCCACATCTTGGGCCGCGACCCGACCCAGCGCATGTTCACACCCATGGCGTTCAGGTTCTCCCGGCGGCGGCGCACCACCTCCCGGTTGAACCCCATCAGGAACCGGACCTCCTCGGCGCTGCGCTTCCAGTTCTCGGTGGAGAACGCGTACACGCTCAAATGCTTGATGCCCAGTTCGATCGCACCGCAGGTGATGTCGATCAGCACCGCCTCGCCCATCTTGTGGCCCTCGGTACGTCCCAGGCCGCGCTGGGTGGCCCACCGACCGTTGCCGTCCATCACCACGGCGACGTGGTTGGGGACCTGATCGGCCGGGATCCTCGGCGCAACCGCCTTGGAGGTGTGCTGAGGTGGGCGCGCGAAGCGGCCGTTGGTGCCGGCCGGGATCTCGGGGAAGACGACGGGCCAAGTCGAGGTGTCCGGGAAGACCGGATAGTCCTCAGGCGCCGGGGGCAGCTGTGGGTAGGCCGACTTGCCCCGCTTCCCGTCCTTCGTCAATGCCATGGCTCATATCCTGCCTGACCAGCGTGGCGCGCTGTTCGGCGACTGTCCGATCGATCCGGTACACCCGCTCGACCAGAGGCAATGTCCGAAGTTGGCGCTCCAGATGCCATTGCAGATGCGCCGCGATCAGTCCGCTGGCCTGGCTGCGATGTCCCGAAGAGGAGGCCTCGGCGTACTCCCAGTCCCCCTCGTGCAGCGCCGACATCAGTTCCAGTACGGGCTGCGGCGGGGTGCTGGATCCGCTGGGCCGACAGTGCACGCACACACTGCCGCCCGCGGCGACGTGGAACGCCCGGTGCGGACCCGGCGCGGCGCAGCGCGCGCACTCGGTCAGCGCCGGCGCCCACCCTGCGATCGTCATCGCCCGCAGCAAGTAGGAATCGAGAATCAGCTCACGGGCCCGACGGCCGTCGGCGATGGCGCGCAGCGCAGCCACCGTGAGCCGGTGCAGCTCAGGCATCGGCGCCCGCTCCTCCCCGGCCAGCCGCTCGGCGGTCTCCAACATCGCGCACGCGCTGGTGTAACGGCCGTAATCGCTGACGATGTCGGCGGCGAACGCGTCGATCGCCTGAACCTGGGTGACGATGTCGAGGTTGCGTCCCGGGTGCAGTTGCACGTCGATGTGAGCAAACGGTTCCAGCCGGGCACCGAACTTGCTGCGGGTACGCCGAACCCCTTTGGCCACCGCGCGCACCAAACCATGGTCGCGGGTGAGCAGGGTGACAATCCGGTCGGCCTCGCCGAGCTTGTGCTGGCGCAGCACCACCGCCCGGTCCCGGTACAGCCGCATCGTGACAGTGTCGCACCAAGGCCGGACAGGTTCTGTTACGCACCGCCGATATCCTCGAAAGTGATGGCCAAATCTGCGACTTCCGACCCGACTTCCCGCCCTTCTGCGCCCCTTTTCCCTACGTTGACCCATCAGCTGTACCAACTTGCCAGCGGCGCAATCACTTCTGACGAACTGGTACGTCAGACCCTGCATGCCATCACCGCGAGCCAATCCACCCTCAACGCATTCCGCGTCGTGCTGACCGAGCAGGCACTGGCTGACGCCGCCAAGGCCGATGTGGCTCGCTCAGCCGGCAAACAACTCCCGCTCCTGGGAATTCCGATCGCGGTCAAAGACGACGTGGACATCGCCGGCGTGCCCACCCGATTCGGCCTCGAGGGCGACGCGCGCGTCGCCACCGACGACGCCGAGGTGGTACGGCGCCTGAAGGCCGCCGGCGCGGTGATCGTCGGGAAGACCAACACCTGTGAGCTCGGGCAGTGGCCGTTCACCGGCGGGCCGGGATTCGGCCACACCCGCAACCCGTGGTCGCGCAAACACAGTCCGGGCGGATCCTCCGGCGGCAGCGCCGCCGCCGTCGCCGCGGGCCTGGTGACCGCGGCCATCGGATCCGACGGCGCGGGCAGTGTCCGAATTCCCGCGGCGTGGACGCATCTGGTGGGCATCAAGCCGCAGCGCGGACGCATCTCCACCTGGCCCCTGCCCGAGGCGTTCAACGGCATCACCGTCAACGGGGTGCTGGCCCGCACTGTCACCGATGCGGCCCTCGTACTGGACGCCGCGTCCGGCAATGCCGAGGGCGACCTGCACAAGCCGGCCCCGATCCAGGCCGCCGAGTACGTCGGCCGCGCCCCGGGGCCGCTGCGGGTGGCGATGTCGACGAAGTTCCCTTTCACGGGCTTCCCCGCCACGCTGCACCCCGAGATCCGCGACGCCCTTCAGACCGTCGCCGATCAGCTCGGGCACCTGGGCCACACCGTGGTGGCCAAAGACCCCGATTACGGCCTGCGAATGTCGTGGGACTTCCTGGCCCGCTCGACTGCGGGCCTGCTGGACTGGGCCGAGCGGCTCGGCGATGTGCCCTACGACGAGCGCACCGTGGTCAACATGAGGATCGGGCGGGTGCTGTCACAGGACATCCTGCGCAAGGCCCGCGCCCACGAGGCCGCCGCGCAACGCCGCATTTCGTGGATCTTCAACCTCGTCGACGTCATCATCGCCCCGACCACGGCCCAACCACCGCCGCTCACACACGAATTCGACCGGCGCGGCTGGTCTGCCACCGAACGCGCGTCGATCGCCGCCTGCCCGGTGACGTGGCCGTGGAACCTGCTGGGCTGGCCGTCGATCAACGTGCCCGCGGGGTTCACCTCCGACGGCCTGCCGATCGGTGTGCAACTGATGGGCCCGGCAGACAGTGAGCCGCTACTGATCTCGCTGGCGGCCGAGTTGGAGGCGATCACCGGCTGGGCCGCCAAGCAGCCCGAGGTCTGGTGGAACGCCCCGGCCCAGACCGACGCATCCCAAGCCGCGGCCGCGATCAACGGGCTCGACCGGCGGGCCGGCTAGGCGGTTCAGAACCCGAGCCGCCCCAACTGTTTGGGGTCGCGCTGCCAGTTCTTGGCGATCTTGACTCGAAGGTCGAGATAAACCTTTGTGCCGAGTAATTTCTCGATCTGAGTGCGGGCGGCAGTGCCAACCTCGCGCAGCCGGGCACCGCCCTTGCCGATCACGATGCCTTTCTGGCTGTCGCGCTCGACGTACAGGATGGCGTGCACGTCAACAAGTGGGCTCAGATCGTCGCGACCTTCTCTATCGGATACCTCTTCGATGACAACCGCCAGCGAGTGCGGCAGCTCGTCGCGCACACCTTCCAGAGCGGCCTCACGGATGAGCTCGGCCATCAGGACTTCTTCCGGCTCGTCGGTCAGCTCACCGTCGGGGTAATAGGCTGGCCCCGGCGGTAGTTTCGAGACGAGGACGTCGGTGAGCACGTCGAGTTGTTCGTTCGCGGTAGCCGAAACCGGCACGATGTCGGTGTCCGGCCCGACCAGCTCGCTGACCGCGAAAAGCTGCTCGGCCACACGATCTTTGGACACCTTGTCGGTCTTGGTGACAACGGCGATCAGGGTGGTTTTCGGCGCCACCGCGCGGATCTGCTGATAGATCCAGCGGTCACCCGGACCGATGCGTTCATCGGCCGGGATGCACAACCCGATCACGTCGACCTCGGAGTAGGTGTCCTTGACCAGATCGTTGAGCCGTTGTCCGAGCAAGGTTCGCGGCCGGTGCAGACCGGGAGTGTCAACCAGGATGATCTGAAAGTCCTCGCGGTGCACGATGCCGCGGATCGTGTGCCGCGTGGTCTGCGGCCGGTTCGAGGTGATCGCGACCTTCTGACCGACCAGGGCGTTGGTCAACGTCGACTTGCCGGTGTTGGGTCTACCGACGAAACAGACGAAGCCGGAACGGAATTCGGTCATACCGGTTTTCCCGCCCGGTCAGTGACGATCACCGAGGCGTCGCCGGACAGTTCCCGGACCGCGGCCACGCCGGCGTCCTCGGTGCTACCACCGACCAGCACGGCGGCCTCCAGCCCGGTGGCGCCGCTGGACACGGCGGCGGCCACCGCCGCCTGCAGCGCGGTCAGCTGCAATGCGGCCAATGCCACCGGCGCACCGGCATAGGTGCGGCCGTCCTGATCGCGCACCGCGGCACCCGAGGATGCCTCGGCGCGGCCCATCGCGCCGCGGGCCAGCACCACGAGCTTGTTGTCTTCTGCGTCGAGCTCACTCATCGGTACCTCGGATCTCCTGTTCCTCAGATTCAGCCGGGCTCACCAGAACTGTGCCGATCCGCACCCGCCCGCGATGGTCGGAACCGCCCTCGGCGCGCAGCCGCAGGCCATCCCACGTCACTTCGGCGCCGGGCAGCGGCACCCGGCCCAATTCGAATGCCACCAGGCCGCCGACGGTGTCCACGTCGAGATCCTCGTCGGCCTCCAGCCCGTACAGTTCGCAGAGGTCTTCGATCGCCAGCCGTGCCGACACCCGGTACTGGCGGTCACCGAGTTCTTCGACCGGGGCCACCTCGTCGGTGTCGTACTCGTCGGCGATCTCGCCGACGATCTCCTCGAGAACGTCCTCGATGGTGACCAGCCCGGCGATCGCACCGTATTCGTCGACGAGCAGCGCCATGTGGTTGCGGTCGCGCTGCATCTCGTTGAGCAGTTCGTCGAGCGGCTTGGAGTCCGGGACGAACACCGCCGGGCGCATCACCTGCGCCACACTGGTGTCGCGGCCGCCGTTGGTCGAGTAGTAGGTCTGCTGGACAAGATCTTTCAGATAGACCACACCGACGATGTCGTCGACGTTCTCGCCGACCACCGGGATGCGGGAATGTCCGCTGCGCACCGCCAACGACGTGGCTTGGCCGGCCGATTTGTCACTCTCGATCCACACCATCTCGGTACGCGGCACCATGACCTCGCGGGCCGGGGTATCCCCCAGTTCGAACACCGACTGGATCATCCGGCGTTCTTCGTCGGCCACCACCCCGCGCTGCTGGGCCAGGTCGACGACCTCCCGCAGCTCGATCTCGGAAGCGAACGGGCCGTTGCGGAAACCACGGCCCGGTGTCAGTGCGTTACCGATCAGCACCAGCAGCCGGCTGATCGGGGTGAGCAACACCGAGATGGCCTGCAACGGCAATGCCGAGAGCAACGCGATGGAGTACGCGTTCTGCCTGCCGACGGTGCGCGGGCCGACACCGATGGCCACGAAGCTCGTCACCACCATGATGGCCGCCGAGGCCACCAGACCCCAACTGACACCGAGATGTCCGTCCAGGAACGACACGAGCAGGACTGTGGCACTGATCTCGCAGGTAATCCTCAGCAGGACAACAAGATTAATGTAGCGGGGGCGTTCGGCGACCACGCGGCTGAGCCGGGCGGCGCCCGGGCGCTCGTCGCGGACCAGTTCCTCGATGCGCGCGATCGAGACGGTGGACAGCGCGGCGTCGATGGCCGCGAACAGGCCCCCGAAACCGACCAGCACCACGGCGCCGAGCAGCGGAAGTATGCCGGTCACGGTTCGTCGAAATATCGAGACTTGTCCAGCAGGCGCTGATCTTTCTCGCTCTGCCGGTCGGCGTGGTATGCCTCGACCTGATCAGCCACCCACTCCTCGAGGAGCTGACGCTGCAGCGCGAACATCTCTTTTTCCTCGTCGGGTTCGGCGTGGTCGTAGCCGAGCAGATGCAGCACCCCGTGCACGGTCAGCAGGGCCAGCTCCTGGCCCAGCGAGTGCCCGGCCTTGGCAGCCTGCTGTTCGGCGAACTCCGGGCACAACACGATGTCGCCGAGCATCGACGGACCCGGCTCGGGAGAATCCGGCCGTCCCCCGGGCTCCAGCTCGTCCATCGGGAAGCTCATCACGTCGGTGGGGCCGGGCAGGTCCATCCACCGCATGTGCAGGTCGGCCATGGCGGCGCTGTCCACCAGCACCATCGACAGCTCAGCCGCCGGGTTGACGTCCATCTTCGCGATGACGAAGCGCGCCACGCTGATCAGTTCGTCCTCGGAGACATCGATGCCCGACTCGTTCGATACCTCGACGCTCATCTGCGAGGCCGCCCGTTCGACGAACGGCGTTGGGCCCGGTTGAGCAATGCCGGCTCCTCGTGTCGGGCGTAGGCCTCCACGATCTCGGATACCAGGCGGTGCCGGACCACGTCGGCACTGGTGAGTTCGGCGAAGTGGATGTCTTCGACATCGTCGAGGATGTGCATCGCGGCCCGCAGGCCCGACCGGGCTCCGCCCGGCAGGTCGACCTGCGTGATGTCGCCGGTGACAACGATTTTCGAGCCGAACCCCAGACGGGTCAGGAACATCTTCATCTGCTCGGCGGTGGTGTTCTGCGCCTCGTCGAGGATGATGAACGCATCGTTGAGGCTCCTACCACGCATAAATGCCAGTGGCGCCACCTCGATCACCCCCGCGGCCAACAGGTTCGGAATCGCCGCCGGATCCATCATGTCGTGTAGCGCGTCATAGAGCGGCCGCAGATACGGGTCGATCTTCTCCGTCAGCGTGCCGGGCAGAAAGCCGAGGCGTTCACCGGCTTCCACTGCGGGCCGGGTCAGGATGATCCGGTTGACCTGCTTGGACTGCAGCGCGCTGACCGCCTTGGCCATCGCCAGGTAGGTCTTGCCGGTACCGGCCGGACCGATGCCGAACACGATGGTGTGCTCATCGATGGCGTCGACGTAGCGCTTCTGGTTGAGCGTCTTGGGCCGGATGGTCTTGCCCCGGCGGCTCAAGATGTCGAGGGTCAGTATCTCGGCCGGGGACTCGTCCTCGGTGCCGGTGAGGATGGCGACGCTGTGGCGCACCGTCTCCGGCGTGACCGCCTGCCCACTGGAGGCAACGGCGATCAACTCGGCAACCACGCGCTCGGCCAGCGCGACATCAGCGGGCTCACCGGTGAAGGTGATCTCATTGCCGCGGGCGTGCAGGTCGGCGGTCAGAAGTCGTTCGAGGGCCCGCAGATTCCCATCAGCCGAGCCGAGCAGGCCCACGACGATGTCGGGCGGAACAGTGATGCTGCTGCGGACCGATTCCGATGAGGTGGCCGACGAGTCAGCGGTCGTGTCGCGGGGCGTCACGTGGAGTTTGTGCCTGCTTTCCGTGTTCTCGTGACGGCCGGCTGCCGTCCGTGCTGTCGTCAGTTTACCGCTGGTCAACGACACGCCCCACCCGTTGAGCGAGCTGAGCACGGCGGCGAACCCCAGGTTGGGCGAAAAACCAGGTCAAGGCTCCCCCAACAGCGCCGCTTTCGACACCGTGGCTGCCCTTGTCCCACTGAGCACGACCCTGCGGTAGAAAACGACGCCGAGTGGAGCGCTAGATCTCCCAGCGCGCCGTCAGCGCACCGATGGCGCCCAAGGCCACCGCGGCCGCCGTCGACGTGCGCAGCACGGTCGGGCCCAGCCGGACGGCCTTCGCCCCGGCCCCGGTCAGCGCGGCGATCTCCTCGTCGGCGATGCCGCCTTCGGGTCCGATGATGAGGATCAACGAATCCGCTAGGGCCAGCGGCAGTTCAGCGAGCGGCGCGGTGGCCGACTCGTGCAGGGCGAGCACCACTGCCCCGCCGGTGACGGCGTCGCTGACCCGCCGGGTCAGCGCCGTCGTCGACACCACACCGTCCACCGCCGGGACGTAGGCGCGCCGAGACTGCCGGGCCGCCGAGCGAGCCACCGCCTCCCAGCGCCGCAGGCCCTTGTCCACCTTCGGGCCGTCCCAGCGGGCCACGCACCGAGCGGCCTGCCAGGCCACGAACCCGTCCGCGCCCGCCTCGGTCGCCAGCTCGACGGCCAGCTCCGAGCGATCCGATTTGGGCAGCGCCTGCACCACGGTGACGGCCGGACGCGGCGGCGCAATGGCGACCCGTTCGGTCACCCGCGCCGACAACCGGCCCTTGGCGGTCTCCTCGACGACACAGTGCGCCAGGGTCCCGGCACCGTCGCTGAGGTCGATGTGTTCTCCCACACGGATCCGACGCACGTTGGACGCGTGGAAGCCCTCGTCGCCGTCGACGACGGCCAACTCCCCCGCGCCCGGCAGCGCGTCGACATAGAAAAGCGCTGCACTCACGGCGTCAGCTCCGCGTCAGCGGCCGGAGAACGTCTCACGCAGCCGGCTGAACAGACCGCCCGAGCTCCCCGAGGCCTGCGTCGAACGCACTTCCGCGGCGTCGCGGCTGCGGTTCTCCTTCAGCTTGCGCAGCAGGTCGATGTCGGTGCTGTCCAGCCGCGCCGGCACCACTACGTCGACGTGAGCGTGCAGGTCACCGCGCACCCCGGAGCGCAGGTGCGGCATGCCGTGGCCACGCAACGTGGTGACAGCCCCGGGTTGCGTGCCCGCGGCGATGGTCAGCTCGGTCGGTCCGTCGAGGATCGCGTCGACGGTGACGGTGGTGCCCAGCGCAGCGTCGACCATCGGCACCGAGACGGTGCAGTGCAGGTCGTCGCCGTCGCGGACGAAGGTCTCGTGTTGCTTCTCGTGGACTTCCACGTAGAGATCACCGGCGGGACCACCGCCCGGCCCGACCTCGCCCTGGGCGGCCAGGCGCACCCGCATGCCGTCACCGACGCCGGCCGGAATCTTCACGCTGATCTCGCGACGGGCGCGCACCCGGCCGTCGCCGCCGCAGCGGTTGCAGGGATCGGGGATCACTTCGCCGATCCCCCCGCACACCGGGCAGGGGCGGGTGGTCATGACCTGACCCAGCAGCGAGCGCTGCACGGTCTGGATCTCGCCGCGGCCGTCGCAGGTGTCGCAGGCAACCGGCGTGGAGTTGCCGTTGGTGCCCTTGCCGTGGCACAGGTCGCACAGGACCGCGGTGTCCACGGCCACCTGCTTGGTCACGCCGGTCGCGCACTCCGCCAGGTCCAGCCGCATCCGCAGCAACGAATCGGCGCCGGGCCGCACTCGGCCGACCGGTCCGCGCGACGACGGCCCGCCACCGAAGAATGCCTCGAAGACATCGCCCAGACCGCCGAACCCGCTGAAGCCGCCGGGCGCGCCGCCCACCGATTCCATCGGGTCGCCGCCCATGTCGACGATGCGACGCTTCTCCGGATCCGACAGCACCTCGTATGCCACCTGGATCTCGGTGAACCGGGCCTGCGCCTCCTCGTCGGGGTTGACGTCGGGATGCAGCTCACGCGCCAGCCGTCGGTAGGCACGTTTGACCTCCGAATCGCTCGCGCCTTTGCTCACTCCGAGCAAGCCGTAATAATCGCGTGCCACGCTGACCTTGCCTGACCTTTCTGTGCCGGACGAACCGGCTGCCTTACCGAGTACCTAGGACTTCGCCGATGTACAGAGCAACCGCCGCCACGTTGGCGATAGTTCCCGGATAGTCCATTCGGGTGGGACCCACCACACCCATGCCGCCATACACCTTGCCCGAACTGCCGTACGTGGTGCTGACCACCGATGTTCCCAGCATCTGTTCGGCCTCGGTCTCATGACCGATCCGCACGGTAACCTTGCCCGCTTCCTGTTGGGCCGCCAACAACCGCAGGACCACCACCTGCTCCTCCAGCGCCTCCAGCACCGACCGCAGCGATCCGCCGAAATCGGCGGTGTTGCGGGTCAGGTTGGCGGTGCCACCGAGGAGCAACCGTTCCTCGGTGTGCTCCACGAGTGTCTCAACCAGTACGGTCGCCGACCGTCCGACCGCGTCCGCCAGGGCTCCCTGGCCGTTGAGATGGGTTGCCAGATCGCTGACCGCGATCGACGCCGCCGTCAGCGGCTTGCCTTCCAGCGCCTGTCCCAACATCTCGCGCAGCTTGGACAGCTCGTGCTCGTCGATGGCATCGCCGAGCTCCACGATGCGCTGATCGACCCGGCCCGAATCGGTGATGACCACCAACAGCAGCCGCGCCGGGGTCAGCGCCACCACCTCGAGATGGCGTACGGACGAGGTGGACAGCGTCGGGTACTGCACGATCGCGACCTGCCGGGTGAGTTGCGCGAGCAGTCGCACAGCGCGACGCAGCACGTCGTCCAGGTCGACCCCGGACTCCAGGAACGACAGGATGGCGCGACGCTCCGACGAGGACAACGGCTTGACGTTGTCGATCCGGTCGACGAACTCGCGGTAGCCCTTCTCGGTGGGCACCCGGCCCGAGCTGGTGTGCGGCTGGGTGATGTAGCCCTCGGCTTCCAGCACCGCCATGTCGTTGCGGACCGTAGCGCTCGACACACCGAGATTGTGGCGCTCCACCAGGGTCTTGGAGCCGATGGGCTCCTGGGTGGCCACGAAGTCGGCGACGATGGCACGCAGCACCTCGAATCGACGTTCGTCGGCACTCCCCACCAGTTCACCTACCCTTCGCAGCGGCGATGTCTTTATTTTGCTCGCTTCATTTTACCGATCAGCAGCGGGTTTACCGATTGCGCAGTCAGCGCCCGGCGTCACCGGGCCGACCGATACCGACGCAGGCAGCGACCCGCGAACGTATAGCCTAGGCACCTATGCCGATGGCAACACCGCGCAGCACTGCGACGGAGGCGGGCCGGCGATGATCTTCAAAGGCGTCCAGGAGGGAAAACCCTACCCGGAGCACGGGCTCTCCTACCGGGACTGGTCCCGCATCCCGCCGCGCCAACTGCGCCTCGATGAGCTCGTCACCACCACCACGGTGCTCGCCCTGGACCGGCTGCTGTCCGAGGACTCGACCTTCTACGGCGACCTGTTCCCGCACGCGGTGAAATGGCGCGGCGACATCTATCTCGAAGACGGCCTGCACCGGGCCGTGCGCGCGGCACTGCGGAACCGCACCATCCTGCACGCGAGGGTGTTCGACAT
Source organism: Mycobacterium sp. DBP42 (assembly GCF_005924235.1). NCBI lineage: Bacteria > Bacillati > Actinomycetota > Actinomycetes > Mycobacteriales > Mycobacteriaceae > Mycobacterium > Mycobacterium sp. DBP42. The sequence goes on along the minus strand of NZ_VCMY01000008.1, from coordinate 115,482 downwards.
GGACGCCCTCGCACCGAACCCGGCCTGACCAGCGTCAGGTGCTGCTACTCATCGCCTCACGCAGGCTGCCGGGCCGTAGATCGGTCCAGTTGGCCTCCACGTAGTCCAGGCATTCAGCCCGACCGGCCTCGCCGAAGACCACCCGCCAGCCGGCCGGCAGATCGGCGAACGCCGGCCACAGGCTGTGCTGGTCCTCGGCGTTGACCAGGACATAGAACGTGGCGTTCTCGTCATCGAACGGATTGGTACTCATCGAGTCTCCTCATCGAGGGGTGGGCCAGGTCGGCGCCCAGCACACGGTCGGACAACAGGCCGAGGCAGCTCAGGTTCGGGAAGCCCGGGCCTTGAGTGAGCCCGGCCAGCCCCGGAAGGAACAACTTGGGGAACACATCGGTGAGCGCCAGATCATGGCCGACGTTCTCCTGCAGCGTTTCACTGGTCAGCGGACCGCCGAGGCCCAGCTCGAGCAGGTCCAGCGCGTCCTGGCTGAACAACGGGGCGAACCACAACGCGTCGGCGCCGGACCCGTCGATCACCAGATCGAAGCCGTGCACGGTCTCGACCGCTTCACCCCCGGTGTTGGTAGACAGCGTCAACCGGATCCGCTCGTCACGTGCCACCGCGTGCGCCACCCGGCCACGCAGGTGCCGGATCCGGTCGTCGGCCAGCAAGGCATCCTGCACTCGTGCCGAGAACACACCACGGTCGGTGCGCGCCAGCGCATCCCGGCGCTCGGCCAGCGTCAGCCCGGTCCATCCGGTGGGATCCGAGAACAGGGTGTTCTCGAAGAATCCTTCACCACGGGTGAACAGGGTGACCGTCGGCGAGATCACCGTAATGGTCGAAACCCGGTGGCGGAAAAGCTCGTTGAGCATCGACGCGGCCGTCTCGCCGCCGCCGATCACCGCCACGCGCTCGGCCGTGATGAGCTCATGCTTGCCGGCCTGATGCCAGAACTGCGCGATCGACATCACCCGGGGGTTGCCCGGCAGCACCGAGCGTTCGGCCTGCCCGGGCCCGGTGATCATCAGACCGTCGGCGCTGACTGCGTCCTCTGCGGTGTGCAGGACCCACCGTTGTGCATCCGCGTCGACCGAGATCTGTTCCACCTCACCGGAAACCACGGTCATACCGATGTCGTCGGCCACCCAACCCAAGTACTGACTCCAGCGCTTGTGGGTCGGGGCGGGCCGGCCGCGGTCCACCCATTCGGCAAATCCTCCGGTGGCGATCAGGTAGGCCTGCCAGCTGTGCCGGGTCATCCGCTCGTCGAGTTCGGCATTGCGCCGTGGCACCAGAGACGACCGGTACGGGAAACCGACGTCCTTTTCGGGTCCGGTACCCAGACGATGGTTGCCGTCGGTCCAGCCGCCGACGGCCTGCCAGTTGGCGGCCACCCCGGACCGCTCGACGACGACGACCTCCGGTGCCGGCACGCCCATCGCCCGCAACTCAGCGGCTTTGGCCGCGACAGCGATCGCCTTGGGTCCGGCTCCGATGACGGCCAAGGTGGGGGCCGATGGGGCACTCATGTGGTCACCTCTCGCAACACCTCTCGCAATGCGTCCAGCCACATCGCCTGCATGGCGGCGATGTCATCGGCGGACAGAATGTCGGGCAGGGTCCGCCATTGGGTGCCGAGCACGGCGGACCCGTCGCGGTCGATCACCGCGGCCATGATCGTCAACTCGTGGCGCACAGCGACATTCGGTTCGGGAATCGGGGTCACATCGGTCTGCAGCGACCGGTCCTGCAGCAGCGCATGATCTGATGCATCGAGCTCGATCCGGCCCAGGTAGTTGAGCAGCACCTGCGGATCACGGTGCGCGCTCAGCCGTTCGGCGGTGTCCTCGCGCAGATAACGCAGCAGCCCATAGTCGATCGCATCGCCGGGGATCGTTGCCATCTGCGCGGTCACGCCGCGGGCGTCGTCGGCTTTCAGCCGCAGCGGGTAGATCATGCTGAGCAGACCGGCGGTGTCACCGGTGTCCACCTCGTCGTGCTGTGACACCACGGCGTCGGACCGACCGTGGGTCTCCAGCGCCAGCAGCGCCGCCGGGGTCGGCTGGTTCCGGTGGCGACGCCAATCAGTCAGGGCGCGAGCCGTAGCCGCGGCCAGCACATCGGTCACCGGGACCGGGCCGGTCAGCAGGCGGGCAGTCACCTGGGGATCGGCGAGGGACATCGTGATGGTCACGCCCGCCATCCGGTCGGTGGTGGGATCGATCCGGCGGGCACCGATGTCGGGGTCCTCGCCCTCGAACTGCCGCTCCCAGAAGTCGCAGGTGTCGAGCTCGGCCGCCCGTTCGGCGAGCAGACGCGACCACCGCCGTAACGACGTGTGTTCGCGGACCGGCAACGGAGTGCGTCCGGAAGCCAGGGCATGCCAGGCGTTTTCGAGTTCGCCGACCAGGATCCGCCACGAGGCCGGATCGAGCGCCAGCACGTGGGCGGTCAGGATCAGCAGGCCACCGTGCACCGCAGGGTGGTGCAACCAGACCGCGTCGAGCATCGATCCGTTCTGTGGATCCATGCGCTGCACCGAGAGCTCGGCCTGTTCGGCAACCGCGGCGTTGAGGTCACCGGCGCCGGTCGCTTCCGAGAGCACCTCGCCCGGCGTGTGCGCAACCAACGCACCAGCATCGCGGTCCAGCCGGGTACGCAACACCTCGTGGCCGTCGATCACGTTGCGCAACAGGGCTTCCAGGTGCGGGCGGGTGATGTCGCCCGGCAGCCGGAACACCTCGGTCTGGGCGAGCCGGCGTGGGTCGCCGTATTGGTACAGCCACCGCCCGTTGGGCAGCAGCGGGATGGGGCCCAACGTTTCCGGCGCTTCGTCGGTCGCACCCTCGGAGCGCTCGACGGCCGCCGCGTCGGCGTCGACCGCGGCCGCGAGTTCGCGAATGGTGGCGCAGTCCAGCATCAACCGGGCGCGCAACGCCACACCGCGGCGCCGCACTGCCTGCACGACCGACAGCGCCACGATGCTGTCCAGCCCGAGATCGAGGAAGTCGGCGGTGACATCGACACCGGAACCCTCGGGTGTCCCAAGAACCTCGGCCAGCACCTCGGCGAGCACCCGCTCGGTCTCGGTGGCCGGCTGTTCGGCCCCTTCGGCGGACGTACCGGTGCCGACCGCGGCCAGTGCGGCATCGTCGACTTTGCCGTTGGTGGTCAGCGGAATCTCGTCGACCGCCACGATGTGGTGTGGCACCAGATGCCTTGGCAGCGCGGTGGTCAACATGCGGCGCAGCTCGCCGGGCTGGGTGTCGGTGACCACATAGGCGACCAGTCGCGGCCCGCTGCGGTGGTGCCGTACCGCCACGTGGGCATGCCGAACCCCGGGATGGGCGTGCAGCGTTGCGGCCACCTCGCCGGGTTCCACCCGGAAGCCACGGATCTTGACCTGATCGTCGCTGCGGCCCAGAAATTCGAGGGCATTCGAGTCCGCTCGTCGGCGCACCACATCGCCGGTGCGGTACATGCGCCCGCCCGGCGTGAACGGGTCTGCGACGAACCGCGCGGCTGTCTCTCCAGGCCTACCGAGGTATCCGCGGGTCAATTGCCCACCGGCCAGATACAAGTCGCCGTAGATGCCGTCGGGAACCGGACGCAGCCACCTGTCGAGCACGTAGGCCGCGGTCGACTCAGTGGGATGACCGATGCACGGCTGCCGGTGCTCGGCGATGGTGGCCACGACGGCTTCCACCGTGGTCTCGGTCGGTCCGTAGCAGTTGTGTGCCGACATCCAGGTACGTTCACATTCGGCCTGGATCCCCTGCCAGGTCGCGGTGTCGATGGCTTCGCCGCCGAGCGCGAGCACCGCCAACGGCACGCGGCTGAGCAGGCCGGCGGCCCGCAGCGAGGCGAACATCGACGGGGTGGTGTCGATCATGTCGATCGCGAAGCGCCCGATGGTGTCCACCAGCGCCTCCGCATCGCGCTGCACGTCGTCGGAGACGATGTGCACCGTGTGCCCGGCGAGCAGGGCGGCCAGCGGCTGCCAGGCCGCGTCGAAGGTGAACGACCAGGCGTGCGCCACCCGCAGCGGGCGGCCCAGACGCTTGGCAGCGGGCTGCAACACCTGGTGGGCATGGTCGGCGCAGTAGGCAAGCAGGGCCTGATGGGTTCCGATGACGCCCTTGGGCTTTCCGGTGGTACCCGATGTGAACACTACATACGCGCCCTGCCCGGGACGTACCGGTGCGGGCCGGTAGCCGGCCTCGGGCTCGGAGTCGATGGAGGCCAGCAGCGTCTCGTCGACGACGAGCGCGCGCGGGCCCGCACCGATCTGGCGCAGGATCTCGGCCACCCGCTCATCGGGCATGGCCGGGTCGAGCGGCACGATCATCGCCCCCGCCTTGAGCACCGCGAGCATCGCCACCACGTAGTCGGGCCCGCGGCGCAACCGGATCGGGACCGGGGTCTCGTTGCCCACCCCGCGCCGGATGAGCTCGGCGGCCAGGCGATCGGCGGCGTCATCGAGCTCGCGGTAGCTGAGCTCTCCGCCGTCCCAACTCAGCGCCACCGAGCCGAGCCGCTCCTCGGCGTTCGCGCTGAAGACGGTGTGAAAGCCGGTGTGGGCTCGGTCCTCACCGGCGATGGCCGGTGCGCCGGCCGGTTGCAGATCGTCGTCGAGCGTGACAGCGACCTCGCGCAGCGGACGCTCCCAGCGGTCCAACAGCCGCTGCACCACAGCCAGCACCCGCAGTCCCAGAGCCTGTGGGTCGACCAACCCCAGTGCGCCGTCGAGGGTTTCGACGAGCACCGTGAGCCGGCCGTGGGTCGGATGCGCGGCGATGGTCACCGGGAAGTGCGACAGGCTCTCCAGGGCCGAGGGACGCAGCACCGCCCCGCCGAGCTCGAACTCGTCGCTGCCCACCAGACCGCCGGGCGGGAAGTTCTCGTACACCAGCAGCGTGTCGTACAGCTCGCCGATACCGCCGAGCGAACGCAACTCGGTGTGGCTGAGATAACTGTGCTCACGTAGTTCGGCGGCCTCACGCTGCAGCGCCAGGCATTGGCTGCCGACCGGCACGCCGGGATCCACCCGAACCCGCAACGGCACGGTGTTGATGAACAGACCGACCATCGACTCGACGCCGGCCAGCTCGTCCGGCCGGCCCGACACCGTGACGCCGTACACCACATCGGTACGGTCGGTGAAGACCGAAAGGATGGTGGCCCAAGCCATCTGGAACAGCGTGTTGACGGTGACGCCGCGTTGCCGGGCGGCCTCGAAGATCGCGGCGGACTTTTGCTCGTCGAGGTGCACCTCGGTGCGCGACGGCAGGCCCGGCTGTGTCTCCCGGCCCGCCAGCGCCGGGGACAACATCGTGGGGGCATCCAGGCCGTACAGATGGGCCTGCCAGCGCGCTCGGCTGGCCTGCTGATCGCGGCCGGCCAACCAGCCGATGTAGTCGCGGTACGGACGCACCGCGGCCGGCAATGCGGTCGCGTCGCCGTTGGCCCCGTACAGCGCGAGCAGCTCCCCGACGAAAACCGGAAGCGACCAGCCGTCGATCGCGATGTGATGGGCAACGATCACCAGACGCCAACGCAGCCCCGGCTTCTCGATGAGCAGGAAGCGGATCAGCGGCCCGCGTCCGAGGTCGAACCGCCGGGCCCGTTCCTCGGCTTCGAGGATGAGCGCCTGCTCGTCATCGGCCTGCAACTGCCGCCAGGGCAATTCGGTCGCGGCGGGAACCACCGCGACCGGGCGGCTCAGGTTTCCCTGAAAGAAGCTGGCCCGCAGGTTCGGATGCCGCACCAGCATCGCCTCGGCGCAGGTCCGCAACAGCTCGGCGTCCAACGCGCCGTCGACGTCGGCGGCCATCGCGATGACATATGGATCAGGGCCGCCGTCATCTTCGGTCAGGCCGGCCAGCGAGTAGAGCCCTTGTTGCAGGGGACTGAGCGCCAGCACGTCCTCGACGCCGGGCGGTGTCCCGGTGGTCGTCACGTCGAGGTCCCCTGGCCCTGGCCCCATCCCGCGGTCAGCGCAGCCAGTTCGTCGGGCGACAGACCCGATGCGGACATCGGCTCGTGATGCACATCTGCGGCTGAGGCCTGGGTGCCCGCCGCATCCACCGCAGTGGCCAGGTCCGCCAGCCCCGGGTGCTCGAACACCATGCGGGCCGTCAAGGCCATACCGGCGTCACGCGCCCGCGCGGCCAACTGCACGGCCAGGATGCTGTCGCCGCCCAAGGTGAAGAAGTCGTCGTACCGGCCGACCTCGGTGGCATCGAGCAGGTCGACGAGCATGGCCGCGAGCGTCTGCTCGGTGGCGGTGGCCGGCGGTTCCGACGGTGCCGCCGCGGCCACCCGCGGCCGGGTCAGGGAGGCCGACTCGATGTTGTCGACCACAGTGAGCACGGCGCCGGCGAATTCCTCGCCCAGCGCGGCCCGCACACTCTCCAGAAGAGTTTCGCCGTCGGCGGCCGTCGGCTCGGCCACCAGGTAGCCGGCCAGCGTGGTCGCGCCCCGAATGTCCCAATGCCGGGTCGCCGCGACCGCCACCCCGTCGAGCGCTTCCAGTGCGGCCTGCAGCCGGGGCTCACCGGTGGTGATCGGCTCCAGCCGGCCGTCGGTGGTCCAGCGCCCCCGGTCACCGGTGCGATACACGTGGCCGTCCCCAAAAGGATTGGGCGCGAAGCGCTGCGCGGCGAGTTCACTGGCAGTCCGGGCGGCTCCGGCTGCACGGCCGACCGCACCCCCTGCGTAATAGATGTCCCCCGTGACGCCGATGGCCACCGGCTGGAACCATTCGTCGAGCAGGTAGACGCGGTCGGCGCCCGCGGTCTGCGGCAGTCCGGCCGGCGGCACCGCTTTACGACTCCAGTCGTCGACCAGCAGGTCACGTTCGGACTCATCGATGACCGCGATGTCGCGCACCGTCTGATCGGCGTCAACGGCGAAGGCCTCGACGATGCGTTGCAGCCACTTCACCAGACGCTGCGCGGTGGCCGCCTCGTAGAGCTCGGTGCGGTAGATGACGGTGCCCTTGTAACCGGCGTCGGAGCCGGCTTGCGCGAAGAAGTTGAGCGACAAGTCGGCGTGGGCCACGTCGAAGGTGGGTTCCAGTGCGGTGAAACGGGTTTCACCGTCGGCGCCGGTGTCGATGACCTGCTCGGCCGGCATGTCCTCACGCACGTGCACCACCACACCGAACAGCGGGTTGCGCGCCAGCGAACGCACCGGGCTCACCGCGTCGACGACCCGGTCGAACGGCAGGTCCTGATGCTTGTAGGCGGCCAGCGCCATATCGCGGGACCGCCGCAGCACCTCACGCAAGGTCGGGTTGCCCGACAGGTCGTTGCGCAGCACCACGATGTTGATGAAGAACCCGATCAGCGCATCGAGTTCGGGCGCGGTACGCCCGGCCACCGGGGTGCCCAGCGCGATGTCGGTGCCCTGGCCGGCCTTGTGCAGGGCGATCGCGACGGCTGCCTGCAGCACCATGAACTCGGTGACCCCGAGTTCACGGCTGAGCTCGACGAGCTTGCCGCGCAAAGCCGGATCGATCTTGAAGTCGAGCGCCTTGCCCTCACCGGTCGGCACCGGCGGCCTCGGGAAGTCCGGCTGCAGGCCGTTCTCGACGTCTGTGTCTGCCGACAGCCCGGCGAGTTGCGTTGTCCAGTAGGAACGTTGTTCCTCGACGCGCTCGTCGTCGCCGGAGAGCAGCTGGGCCTGCCAGGCCGCGAAGTCCGCGTACTGTACCGGCAACGGCGCCCACTCGGGTGCGTGTCCGGCGCGGCGGGCATGGTAGGCGGTCAGCAGGTCGGTGAACAGCACCGTGCCGGACCAGTGGTCGGCGGCGATGTGGTGCACCACCAGCGAGAGCACGTGCTGCTCACGCGAGGAGCAAGAATCACGTGAGTATCGGGGCGACAATATCGCCGCGCGGACCGGCCACTCGTTCTCCAGGTCGAAGCAGTGTCGCCGTTCGGCATCGAGCTCGCCCTGCACCCAATCTTCACCGACGCCGTCGGCGCGACGCACCGTCACCGGGGCGACGGGATGGACCACCTGGTATGGCACACCGTCGATTTCGCGGTAGGTGGTGCGCAGGATCTCATGCCGGGCCACGATGTCGCTGACCGCGGCGGTCAGGGCCTCGACATCGCAGGGGCCGGTCAGTCGTGCGGCGAATGGCACGTTGTTGACCGGGTTGGGGCCGTCGATCCGGAACTGGAACCACTGGCGGTGCTGGGCCGCCGACATCTGCGCCGGACCGTCATGGGCGGTGGCGACGATGGCAGGCAGACCGGCGCCCAGACCCGAGTCGCGAAGCTCGTCGACCTTGGCCGCCAGGCCGGCCACCGTGGCGTTCTCGAAGACGTCGGCCACGCCGAGCTCGACGCCGCAACGAGCCCGAACGGCAGCGACAAGTTTGGTGGCCAGCAGTGAGTGACCGCCCAGATCGAAGAACGAATCGTCGGCTCCGACCCCGTCGCGCTCGAGCAACTCACCGAACAGGGCGACGATCGCGTGCTCGGTCTCGGTCTCCGGGGCACGGAATTCGGTGGCCGAACGGATCTCCGGCTCGGGCAGCGCCCGGCGGTCGATCTTGCCGTGCGCGGTGATCGGGATCTCGGCGAGCTCGACGAACGCCGCCGGGATCATGTACTCGGGCAACGCAGCAGTCACCCTGGCCCGGATGCGGTCGATCTCCACTCGCTCGGCGCCGGCGGCGGGCGTGATGTAGGCGACGAGGCTCTTGCCCAGCGACGGCAGGTCGCTGACCACCACCACGGCCTGGCCCACCGATGGGTCGACGGAGATGGCCGCGGAAACCTCACCCAGTTCGATTCGGAAGCCACGGATCTTGACCTGCTCGTCGGCGCGGCCGACAAATTCGATGTCACCGTCGGCGTTGCGCCGGGCCAAGTCACCCGAGCGATACATCCGTCCGCCGGGATTGAACGGGTCGGCGACGAACCGCTCGGCGGTCAGCCGCGGACGGTCGTGGTATCCGTGCGCCACATGTGTTCCGCCGATGTAGATCTCACCGATCACCCCGACCGGCACGGGCTGCAGCGCATCGTCGAGCAGGTGAATCGTGGTGTTGATCTTCGGCGTGCCGATCGGCACGATCCGCGCGCCCTGCTTGCCCTCCACCTTGTAGCGGGTGCAGTTGAGCACTGTTTCGGTGGGTCCGTAGAAGTTGTGCAGCAGGGAGTCGAACGTGGCCAGGAACTTGTCGGCGATCTCGCCGGGCAGTGCCTCTCCACCGATCGGCACGCGCTGCAGCGTGCGCCACTCGTTGACACCCGGCAGCGACAGGAACAGACCGAGCAGAGACGGAACGAAGTGCATCGAGGTGATGCCCTCGTTGCGCAGCAGGTCGGTGAGATATCCGATGTCACCCAGGCCGCCCGGCTTCGGGATCACCAGGCGTGCACCGGCGGCCAGCATGCCGAAGATCTCACCGATCGACACGTCGAAGCTCTGCGAGGCCACCTGCAGCAGGCGCTCGTCCTCGGACACCTGGTAGTCGCCGCCGAACCAGACGAAGTACTCGGCGATCGGCCGGTGCGGCACCGGCACACCCTTGGGCAGACCAGTGGACCCCGACGTGTAGATCAGGTATGCGGTGTTGTCCGGGCGTAGCGGCCGCACCCGCTCGGCGTCGGTGGGATCGGTGGCCGGGTAATTCTCCAGCCCGGTAACCGGCTCGCGCAGGATGGTTTTCGGGTTGGAGTCGGACAGGATGTAGGTGAGCCGGTCCTCGGGGTAGGTCGGGTCGACCGGCAGATACACCGCACCGGCCTTCACGATGCCCAGTGCCGTGACGACCAGTTCGGGCGACTTCTCCAACAGCACCGCCACCCGGTCTTCGGTGCCGATACCTTGTTTGATCAGCCAGTGCGCCAACCGGTTTGCCGACTCGTTGAGCTCGCGATAGGTGTAGTGCCGTCCCTCGTAGACCACCGCGACGGCGTCGGGGGTGCGGACGGCCTGCTCGGTGACCAGCGCCGCCAGGGTGGTCGCCGGCGTCTCGAACTGCTCACCGGTGGACACCGCGCGCAGCCACTCGGCGTCCTGGGCGGTGAACAATTCCAGCCGCGACAGCGGCCGATCGGGCTCGCCGAGTGCGCTGTCGAGCAGTACGGCGAAGTGCCGCAGCATCTGCGCGGCGAGTTCGGCATCGAGCACCTCGGTCAGGTGCTCGGCTTCCACCACCGCGCCGTCTGCGTCGAGCTCGACCATGAAGCCCAGTGGCAGCTGGGTGTGCTGCCCGCGCAGGTCGGCCCGCTCGCTTGTCACACCGTCGGGACTGAACCCGCCGCCGTCGGGCTCGCGGAACCCGAAGCTCACCCGCGTCATCCGCTCGGCGCCGTGGCGCCGGTCCGGGTTGAGCTCGGCCACCACCCGATCGAGATTGACCCGCTGGTGTGCGAACGCACCAATTGCGGTGTCCCTGGTGGCTGCCACCAACTCCCGGAACCCGGCCGAGCCCTGCGGCCGCAGCCGCATCGCCACCGTGTTGCCGTAGTAGCCGATGGTTTCGTCGGTGTCGCGATTCAGGACCGGGGTGGCGATCAGGAAATCGTCGGTGTGGGTGTAGCGGTAGATGAGTGCGCCGAAGGCGGCCAGCAGCACCATGTAGGGCGTGGCACCGGTCTCGCGGGCCAGCGCCGAAACCCGCGCAACCGTCTCGGCAGACAACCGCACGGTGCTGCGTTGTGACCGAAAACCGTTGGGTACCACCGACCCTGCCGGGCCGGGCAACTCCAGCGGCTCCGGCGGGTTCGCCAGTACCTCACGCCAGTACGCCAGATCCTCGTCGTCGTCGCCGGCTGCGGACACCGTCACGCTCGGCGTCTCGGCAAGCTGCTCGCCGGAATAGGCCCGGGTCAAGTCGGCGAAGAACACCCGCCACGATCCGTCGTCCCAGGCGATGTGATGTGCGACGAGCAGCATCACGTGTTCGGCCGGTCCGGTCTTGATCAACGAGATACGTAGCGGGGAATCGCTGCTCAGGTCGAAGGCGGTGCCGAACTCACGCTGGGCCAGCACCTCCAGACGCAGCTTGCGCGCCCGTTCGGATTTGTCGGACAGATCATGAACCGCCCACCCCGGCGCCAGGTCATCGTGGACCGTTGCGGTGGGCTCGCCGTTTTCGTCAGCGCGATAGGTGGTGCGCAGGATCGGGTGCCGCCGCGCCACGGCATTGAGGGCTTCGTGGAGCTTTTCGGGATCGATCACCCCGTGCAGCCGGTAGGACAAAGAGATGTTGAGCAGCACGCCGCTCGGGTCGAATCCCTGCACGAACCACATCCGGCGCTGCCCGTCGGACAGCACGGTCGGGTCGACCGGCGCGCTTTCGGTGCCCGTCGCTGGCCCGGATTCCGCACCCGACGCCGCCAGGCCCCGCTCGGCAAGCCTGCGCCGCATCAGCTCCAGACGCGCATCGGAGGTGCGGGGAGCTGCCGGATCGGCACTAACCATGTCAGTCACGCGAAAATGCTTCCTTTTCAGGTCTTTCCAAATGCTCGATCAATTCGGAGGCGGTGGCGCCACCGAGGATGGTGGCCAGCGGCACTGATCTGCCGGTGGCTTTCTTGAGCTTCTTGCGCAGGTCGATTGCCAGCAGGGAGTCGACCCCCAGATCCAGCAGCGACGTGTCGAGATCCAGTGCGGAGGTGTCGCTGAGCTTCAGCACGGCCCCCAGCGCAATCCACATCGCACCGGTGGCGTCGGCTGCTTCGCTGTCCGGCGCCTCGGGGGCGTCGTCGACTGCCGCAGCGGGTTCTTGCACGCCACCGAGGAAGGTCCGCAGGCGCTCGGCGTCGGCGCTGAACACCAGCGGATCGGCCGGGTAATCCCGCAGCCCGGCCTCGACCGCAAGCTCAGGGACCATGGCCCGCAGGCCGGACCGCTCGACTCGGCTGACCTCGGCCGAGTCGATGATTCCGTCGCCCTGCCACAGGCCCCACCGCACCGCGGTGCAGTGCTTGCCCGAGGCCCGAAGCTGTCCGCCGAGCGCGTCGAGCAGCCGGTTGGCCGCCGAGTACGCGGCGTGGCCGTAGCCGCCCCACAGGCCAGATACCGAGGAACACAACACGATCCGGGCATCTGGGCGCAGCGGCCAGGCCGCGGTGAGATTGGCCAGTCCGGTCACCTTGGCCGCGAACGTATCCCGCACGCTCGCGCCGGTGAGTTCCCCGCCCGGGGCGATCGTGGCCGACGCGGCCGCGTGGATCACCAGCGATGCCGGGCCGATCTCCAGTTCGGCGATGGTCGCGGCGATCTGAGCTGGGTCGGTGAGATCGCACCGGGGTGCGACGATCTCAGTTCCGCCGGCGGTCAGCGCGCAGATTTGCTGGTCGTCGAGTCCGCTGCGGCTGAGCAGCACGATACGTCGTGCGCCCTGCTCGGCCAGCTGGCGGGCAAAGTGCCGGCCCACCGCGCCGGCCCCGCCGGTGATGACCACCTCGTCGAAGATTCCCGAATCCGCGGTCCACGTCCGGGCGTCTGATGTGTCGGCACGCATCTCCCGGCGCCAGGGGGCCGGGCCGGACCCGTTGTCCCGCAGCGCGATATCCTCGGCCGCGGTCAGCATCGTGGTGAGGGCGGCGGCCGCGGTGACCGGATCCGGGACGGCCGGCGGCAGGTCCAGCTGCCGGAACTCCTGGTCGGGGTGTTCGTAGCCGAGGCTTCGGTGCATGGCCGCCAAGGCTGCGGCTTCCGGTCGTGCGGACCGCTCACCGACGACCTGCTCACCACCCACGGTCACCAGCCACACGTCGCGGGTCTCGGTGGTGATCGCATCGAGGTAGCCGAGCAGACCGTCGTCGATACGCCGGCTCAAGGTTTCTGCCGCCGCCACCGGATCGAGATCGTCGGACACCGGCGCCACCACGACCAGCAGGTCGGCGGCGCTGGGAGCGGCGGCGGTGGCACCCGGCACCTCGTCGAGGGCGCTGGTCAACGCGGCAGCCGAGCCGTGTCCGGAGGACAGGTCCAGCACCGCCACACGACGCTGTCCGACCGGCAGGTTCCGCGGCGCAGCCTTCTCCCAGCGCTGCACGCTGACTGTCAGACCGGCGACCGAAGGCAACGGTTGCGGTGTCGCCCACAGATGTTCGGCCCGCATGGGTGCGAACGGGAAATCACGCAACCGGCCGGTCGACTGGTTGGGGAGGTCGCCCCAGCGGTATCCGGCGTCGGCCATCGCCACCGAGACGATGTTGGCACTGAGCCGCTCGGTGATCGGTTCGTCGCGTCGACCCGATCCGACCATGAGCACAGGACCACCGGTGAGGTCGTCGGCGTCGTCGAGCAGGTCCCCCATGGCGAACAGCAATGCCGGGTGCGCGGACAGTTCCACGAAGATCTGCGCGCCGCGCCGCGCCGCGGCCTCGACGGCCCGGTCGAATCGCACGGTGCTGCGCAGGTTGGTGTACCAGTAGTCGGCGAAACCGGTGCCCGCCTCGACCACATCGGCGGTGGCCGAGCCGATGAACTGCACCGGCGATTCAACGAATTGCGCCGCAGGCAGCATCGATTCGAGTTCGTCGCGCGCCGAGTCGAGCGCGGTGGTGTGCGCCGGGAACCACATCTCGATTTCCTTGGCGAACGATCCGCGTCCGGCCACGGCCGCCACGGCCGCCGCCACCGCATCGGTGTCCCCCGACACCGCGACCGACGACCTCGAGTTCACCACCGACACTTCGAGCCAACCCGGCGTCTCGGCAACCACCTTCGACGCCTCGTCGGGCGTGATCCCGAGAACCGCGACCCGGTACGGCCCGGTCAGCCGGTCGAGTACCGTCGCGCGGGCAGTGACCACGGCTACCGCCTCGGACAGGGTGATGCTGCCGGCGACGTAGGCCGCACCGATCTCACCCAGACTGTGGCCCACGGTGATATCGGGCAGCACCCCGCAGGAACGCCACACCGCGGCCAGTGCCACACCGTGGACGAACTGGGCGCCCTGGATCTGCACCTGGGAGAAGTCGTTGGTAACCGCACCCGAATCCGGTTCAGCCAGCAGGTAATCCAGTACTGAGGCGGCACCGGTGGCCGCGAAGAGCGCCGCGCACTTGTCCACCTCGGCCCGGTAGACCGGCAGCCGGTCGTAGGCTTGCACGCCCATCGACGGCCACTGGCTGCCCTGCCCGGGAAACACGAACGCGATGCGGCCACTCGAACCCGATGCCGCCGCGCCGGCCTGAGCGCGGGTGACCAGCGGATGCTCGGCGTCCTCGGCCAGGGCACGCAGACCCGCGGTGAGCTCGTCGCGATCGCCGGCCCGCACCACGGCACGGTGACGACGCAGTCGGCGGGTGGCCAGCAAGGTGGCGGCGACATCGTCGGCGCTCACCGCCGGACGCGAATCCAGGTACCGCAGGATGGCCGCGGCGTCGGTGCCGACCAGTTCCTCGGTGTGTGCGCTGAGCAGGACGGGGGTCCGCGCGTCCGGCAGCTCGTGGGCTTCGGTCACGCGGCCACCTCGGGCACCGAGATGATCGCGTGCGCGTTGGTGCCGCTCATACCGAAAGCCGAAACCGCACCGACGCGCTGTCCGTCGATTGCGGGCCAATGGGTCTGCTTGGTGGCCAACCGCAAACCCTGGGCGTCCCAGTCGATCTCACGGCTGGCTTCGTCGACGTGCAACGTGGCCGGGATGGCCGCATGTTCGGCGGCCAAAATGACCTTGGCCAGGCCGAGACCACCCGCGGCAGCCTGGGAGTGCCCGACGTTGGATTTCACCGACCCCAGCATGGCGCCCGCACCCGGCGCGGTGGCCCCGTAAGTCTGTGCCAGCGAACGCAATTCAGTCCGGTCGCCGAGCCGGGTACCGGTGCCGTGACCCTCGATCATGCCGACGTCCTCCGGCCGTACGCCCGCCTGCTGGATCGCCTTGGCGAACAGCCGCTGCTGGGCATTGCCACTGGGGGCGGTCAGGCCAGTGGTCCGGCCGTCCTGGTTCACCGCGGTGGCGCGGACCTCGGCCAAGATGTCCCGGCGGTTTCGCAGCGCGGCGGATTTGCGTTGGAGCACGAACATCGCGGCACCCTCGGCCCAGACCGTTCCGCTGGCGTGTGCGCTGTAGGGCCGGCAGTGCCCGTCATCGGACAGGGCGTGCTGTTTGGAGAACTCGACGAAGTAGCCGGGTGTGCCCATCACGCAGACGCCGCCGGCCAGTGCCATGTCACAGTCGCCCGCGCGGACCGCCGTGACAGCGGTGTGGAATGCGGTCAGCGCCGACGAACATGACGTGTCGACGGTCAGTGCCGGGCCGCACAGATTCAGCGTGTAGGCGATCCGGCCGGAGATGACGCCCAGCGAGGTGCCGGTGATCAGGTGGCCGCTGTGGTGGGAGAACTCCGACAGGGCGGGCCCGTACTCCAGGCCCGACGCACCGACGTAGCAGCCCACGTCGTGTCCGGCCAGATCGTCCGGGTTGACGCCGCTGTTCTCCAGCGCGCGCCACGCGAGGCGCAAACCGACGCGCTGCTGCGGATCCATCGCCACCGCCTCACGCGGTGAAATACCGAAGAACGCGGGATCGAATGTTGCTGCACTGCTGAGGAACCCACCCAGATCGTGGATACGCTTGAATCCGTCACGGCGCGAGCCGTCGAACAGTTCGCGCAGCGACCAACCCCGGTCACCGGGAAATCGGCCGAGCGCCTCACGCTGCTCGGTCAGCAGCGCCCAGTAGTCGTCGGCGGTCTCGATCCCACCCGGAGCCTCCAGCGCCATTCCCACGATCACCACCGGATCGGCGGCGTCGAACTCGGGTGGCGTCCCGCTAGAGCTCATTGACCAGCTCCGCCACATCCTCGAGCTGGGAATTGAGATAAAAGTGCCCGCCGTCGAACATCGTGCAGGTGAAGGCGCCGCGGGTGTGGGATTCCCAGCGCCGCAACATGTCCTCGCTGATGCGGTGGTCACTCTCGCCGCCCACCGCATAGATGTCGGCCGCGATCGTCACGTCGGCGTCACACGCGTACCGGTTGAAGGCCGCGTAGTCGGCACGTACCGCCAGCAACAGCAGTTCGACGAAGTCCTCGTCGGCGAGCAGGGCTTCGTCGGTGCCACCGAGATCGACCATCTCGGCGAGGATCTCGGACTCGGCCATCGGCAGCGCCGGGGCCGCCGCCACCGCCGACGGGGCCTCGCTCGCCGACACCCAGAGGGCGTCGATCGCCACACCATGACGTTCTGCGATGCGGGCGAATTCGAACGCCACCACCGCGCCCATGCAATGCCCGAACAGCCGGATCGGTCCTACGCTTCCCCAGTCGGCCGCGTCGAACAGGTCCTTGGCGAGTTCGGCCACCGTCGGCGCGGCCGGGTGGGACAGCCTGTCACCGCGTTGCGGGTACTGCATGACGTAGGCATCGGATCCGGCGGCGGCCAGCGCCGTCCCGAACCCGCGGTAGGCCAGCGCCGCTCCCCCGGCATGCGGAAAAACCAATGTGGCTGTTGAGCTTTCGGACCCTGGATAGCGCTTCACCCAGGGCTTGACCGTGATCTGGGTATCCGGGTGCGTCACGACGGCACAGCGGTGTCGCGAGCGGCCACCGCATCCCGATGCCGCACGGCGAGGGCGAAACCGTTCATTCCCCGCTCGGGGTTGCGGCGCGGCGCATCGTCGGCGACGACGATGCGTGCGCCTGCGGTCAGCGCCACCAGCACCATGAGGATCGGCGCGGCCGCACCGGCGGCCGAGAACGCACCGATGCGGTCGTCAGCGGTGATGCCCAGCCGACCGCTGATGTCCACGACCGCCTGCCGCGCGGCGGCGTGTGTCACCACCGCGTAGCCGCTGTCGTCGACTGACCCGAGGAAGGCCGGGTCAGCCGGCCCGGACTGGACCGGGGCCACGTCACCCGTGCGTGCGCCGATCCGCAGCGCCTCGGAGACGGTGAGCGCCGGCAGCCAGTTGGGTGGCCCGTCTCCGGTGAACAACGCCATGCGTACGCCGGTGTGATCCAGGGCCGGCTCAGCCGGATCTGCGGAGTCGATCGGGACGCAGACACCGCCAGCCGCCAGGATCCCCAGCGTGGCGATCACGGTGTCCAGGCCGGTGGGCCCCACGACGGCGACTCGGTCTCCGACCCGGACACCGGCCACCGCGAGCGCACCCGAGACTGCCAGGGCCTGCTCCCGCAACTGCCCGTAGGTCCAGCGGGTGGTCGGGCCGATCACCGCGATGTCGTCGGGCGCGCGGTGTACATGCGCGAAGAACCCCTGGTGCAGCGGTTCGGCCGCCGCTGCCTGCACGGTCTGCGTAGTCGTGCGACTCACTGTGTTCACAACGACCTCCTGACGATAAGCAAAGCCTGCCCTAACTGAAGTAACTCTAACCTTAGTTGCCTAATGCGGGTTCTGGGGACGTGCGTGCCAACTCCTGGGCCACATCGGCACTGTCCATGCCTGTGACCTCGAGATACACCTCGGACACCAGCCGCAAACGGTCCGAGCCGGCCTCCCGGCCGGCCAGCAGCGCGGCCATCTGCGCGACCGTGCGGGACGCGAAGACGTCGGCGACCATGACGGTCGACGTGTCCAGCCAGTCCCGGATCCGCGCCACGAGCTGGGTCGCCAGCACCGAATCCCCGCCGAGGGCGAAGAAATCGTCGTCGACGCCGACGCCGGACTGTCCGAGAACGTCGCCGACTATCGCGCACAGGGCCGTTTCCAGCGGGTCCGACGGTGCGCGGTAGCCGCGGGCCTCAGGGGCGCCGACGGCCGAGAGCATGCGGATCACCGCGGTGCGGTCGGTCTTACCCCGCGCGTAGGGAATCTCGTCGGCGACCAGCAGAACCTGCGGGATCATGTGCGCGGGCACCAGCTCGGCCAGCGCACTGGCCACCGTCGCCGAATCCAATCCAGAATCCAGGCCGGCCTGATCTGCCCGCACCACCGCACCGAGCAGATCGTGACCGCCGTCGACCGGCACCAGGACCGCGACGGCCGCGTCCACGCCGGGTACCCGGCACAGCGCGCCCTCGACCTCGCCCAGCTCGATCCGGAAACCGCTCACCTTGATCCGGTGGTCGGCCCGGCCCACGAACTCGATCGTGCCGTCGGGCCAGCACCGCACCAGGTCTCCGGTGCGGTACCACCGGCGACCGTCGTGCTCGACGAAGCGTTCAGCGGTCAGGTCGGGACGCCCGCGGTATCCGCGGGCGATGCCGCGGCCACCGACCCACAGCTCGCCCGGGACCCAGTCGGGGCAGTCCTCACCGCGAGCGTCGACCACCCGGCAGCAGTTGTTGGTCAGCGGGACCCCGAACGGCACCGAGGTCCAGTGCGCCGGCAACGCGTCGTCGCCGAGTCCGACTTCGAAGATGGTGTTGTGGGTCGCGGTCTCGGTGGCCCCGCCCAGCCCGGCGAAGCGCACCCGCGGCGATGCGGCACGCAATGCCCGCACCAGGTCCGGGCGCACCCAGTCACCTCCGGTGGGCACCACCCGCAGCGAGGACAGCGAACCGCCATCCGCGGCTGTGCCCGATGCGCCGGCTCTGCCGGCTACGAGCATCTCCAGCCAGCCGGTCAGGAAATGCAGGACGCTCACCTGGTGCTCGTCGATCAGCTTGACCCAGACATCCGGATCGCGGCGGTGTTCCTCGTCGACGACCACCATCGACCCACCCGAACGCAGGGTGCCGTAGACGTCGATCACCGACAGGTCGCACTCCAGGTGCGACAACGCCAGACACTTGTCGGCCGGGCCGATCTCGAAGTGGTCGTTGATGAACTCGATGGTGTTCATCGCGGCGTCGTGGGTGATCTCGACGCCCTTGGGCTCGCCGGTGGAACCCGAGGTGAACAAGACGTACGCCAGGTCCGACGGAGCAACCTGGACCGGCTCGAAATGCGCTGGGTCACCGACGATCTCGGCGTCGGCAACGCTCAGGTGCGGCAGGTCGGGATGGTCCGAGCCCGAACCACAGACCAGGGCGAAGTCCACCCCGCCCGTGTGCAGGATGCGTGCGGCCCGGTCGGCCGGCTGATCTACCCCGACCGGCAGATAAGCGGCTCCGACCATCGAGATGGCCAGCAGCGCGACCACCTGGTCGACGCCCTTGGGACCCAGCACCGCGACCACTTCGCCGTGGCACACCCCGCGTGACTGCAGGGCCGCCGCCACCGCCAGCACCTTGTCCCGCAGTTCGCCGTAGGTGAGGTTGCCTGCCCTGCCGAACACCGCGGGTGCGCCCGGATCGGCCGCCGCGTTGGCCAGGAAGCCGGCGTGGAGTACGTCGCCGCTGGGAACCGACGCCGACGCATTCAGCTCGGCGCGCACGCGGCGCTGCGGCTCGGAGATCGCGGGCGGATCGGGAGCGTCCCAGGCGGCGTCGTCAGTGGCCAGCCGGCGCAGCTCGGCCAGATGGTAGGCGAACATGGCCTCGGCCACACCGGGCCGGAACGCCTCGATCCGGACATCCCAGTTGATCATCAGGCCCTCGGCGATCGGGGTCGCCTGAGCGTCGATGAGCACCTGGGGTCCCTGCGAGATGGTCCAGACCGGCGCCCCGAAGTGGTCGGTGACGTCACCGGCGAACAGATCGCCCAACCCGAGCGCGCTGGTGTAGACGATCGTGGCCAGCGTCTGACTGCCGCGATGCCGGCTCATGTCGCGCAGCACGTCGAGCCCGGACACCGAGGAATGGGCGGCGGTGGCGTGCAGCGTCTCCTGCACCACCCGGGCCCTGGCCATGGCCGTATCGGCCCCGGTCAGGTCGATGTCGAGCAACAGCGAGGAGGTGAAGTCACCGACCAACTTGTCCACGTCGGGGTGATACGGCTCCCGCCCGAACATCGGCAGGTTGAGCAGGAACCTGGACTGTGTCGACCAGCGCGCCAGCGCGTTGGCGTACGACGCACCGACCGCCATGGCCGGGGTGACGCCCCGCCGGTGCGCGGCCGCGAACAATGCGTCGCGGGTCGGCACGTCGAGGGTCTCCCACAGCCGGATGCTGCGGTGCGGGTTGCGCTGATCCGACAGCGGAACCAACGGCAGTGCAGGCGGATCCGGCAGATCCGGGACCCGGTCGGCCCACCACTGCAGATCTTCCTGCGATGGCGGTGGCACCGAGGCCGTCAGCTTGGCCCGGTACTCGCGGTAGGTGTAGCCGAGACCCGGCAGGTCGGCGCCGCGGTAGAACGCGGCCAGGTCGGCCATGAAGTTGCGGTAGCTGACCGCATCCGCGCACTGCATGTCCATGTCGACATGCAGCCTGGTGCGGCCGCCGGGCAGCAGCGACAAGCTGAGTTGCAGCACCTCGTCGTGCAGCATCTGATGCGACTTCGATTCCCGCAGCACCTCCAACTCCGCTTGTGCGGCAGCCTCATCCAGCTCGCGGAGGTCGTAGACGGTAACCGGCAACGGCCGGTCACCGATCCGCTGGGTGCCGTCGGGCAGGATCTCGACGCGCAGCATCGGATGCCGCGCGGCCAGTTTGGCCGCCGCTGCCTGTAGCCGCTGCGGATCGACTCCGGCGCCGTCGAATTCGACGTACAGGTGGGCGCCGACACCGCCGAGTTGCTGGTCCTGGTTACGGCCGACCCAGAAGGCGTGCTGGATCGGTGCCAGCGGGAAAGGTTCGCCGTCGACATCGGCGACGGACTCGGTTGCGGGGGCGGGATCGGTGGACGGCGCCTCGGGGGTGTGCTCGGCGACGAGTTCCATCCAGGCGGCAACGGTGGGATTGGCTGCCAGGGCGGCGAATCCGACGTTGATGCCCTGCTTGCGCCACCGGCCGGACAGCGACATCATCCGGATCGAATCGAGACCGGAAGCGATCAGGTCGGCGTTGGGATCGACGTCGTCTGCGCTGACCCCCAGGAGTTCGGCGACCTCGTCGCGGACCGTCCGGGAACTCGTCGCCACCACGCTTCATCCTCCAAACAATTAGTAAAGGCTGCCCTAACTTAGTGGAGGTTACCCTATATTCGATCTGCTGACACAACCACCCGACGGGAGCCGAGAACACCGATGACCACCGGTTTTGACCGCCAACAGGACGAACTGGCAAACGGATTCACCCCGTTCCCCGAGGACCGCGCCGCGGTATACCGCCAGGCCGGGTACTGGCAGGGCAAACCGCTCGACAGCATCCTGCGCGACGCCGCGCAGCGCTGGCCGGACAAGCCCGCCGTGGTCGATGCCACCGGGGCCCACACGTTCGCCGAACTGGACGCGCTCGCCGACCGCATCGGGGCAGCGCTGGCCGCGCGCGGCGTCAGGCCCGGTGACCGCTTCCTGGTGCAGCTGCCGAATACGCGCGAATTCGCGGTGGCAACGTTTGGCCTGCTTCGCGCCGGGGTGGTTCCCGTCCTGTGCCTGCCCGGTCACCGGTCGGCCGAGCTGGGCCATTTCGCCGACCTCAGCGGCGCTGTCGGCTTGGTGATTCCCGATGCCATCGCCGGATTCGACTACCGGGAGCTGGCCACTCAACTCACCTCCGAGCATCCGCGGCTGAGTCACGTCTTTGTCGACGGGAACCCTGGCGACTTCCAATCCTGGTCGGCCCTCGAAGATTTCGATCAGCCCGGGCCGCCGAACGTCACCGTCGACACCACCGGTCCGGCCGTCCTGCTGGTGTCCGGCGGAACCACCGGCCTGCCCAAGCTCATCCCCCGTACCCACGACGACTATCTGTACAACGCCACGGCGTGCGCCCAGGCCTGCGCGATGGTGCACGAGGACGTGTATCTCGCGGTTCTGCCGGCAGGACACAACTTCCCGTTCGCCTGCCCCGGCCTGCTCGGCTCGATGACGGTCGGTGCCACCACCGTCTATACCGACGACCCCAGCCCGGAGTCGGTGTTCCCCCTGATCAACTCCCACGGCGTCACAGTGACCGGGCTCGTCAACGCCCTGGCCAAGCTGTGGACGCAGGCCTGTGACTGGGAGCCGGTCCTGCCCACCTCGTTGCGGGTGGTCCAGGTGGGCGGGTCACGGATGTCCCCGGACGAGGCGCGTTTCATCCGAGAGGGCCTGAGCCCGGGACTACAGCAGATCTTCGGAATGGCCGAAGGGATGCTGAATTTCACCCGGCCGGGCGATCCGGTGGAGGTGGTGGAACACACCCAGGGCCGGCCGATGTCGCCGCACGACGAGATGCGGGTGGTCGACGAGGACGGCCACGAGGTCGCTTCCGGCCAGGAGGGCGAACTGCTGGTGCGCGGGCCCTACACGCTCAACGGCTACTACCGCGCCGAGGAGGCAAACGCCCGGTCGTTCAGCCCCGACGGATTCTTCCGCACCGGGGACCGGGTCCGGATCTTCACCGACGGGCCACGGGCCGGCTACGTCGAGGTGACCGGCCGGATCAAAGACGTCATCCATCGTGGCGGCGAGACGGTCTCGGCCACCGACCTAGAGGACCATCTGCTGGCTCACCCGGCCGTGTATGCGGCTGCGGCGGTGGCACTGCCCGACGACTACCTCGGCGAAAAGATCTGCGCTGCAGTGGTGTTCAAGGGTGCGCCGGTCACCTTGGTCGAGCTCAACGAGTTCCTCGACCAGCGCGGGGCGTCGGCTCACGCCCGGCCCGACGTGCTCGTCCCCGTGCCGAGCTTGCCCTCCACGGCAGTGGGCAAGGTCGACAAGAAGAAGCTGATCGCCACGATCAGCGGTTAATGCCCCACCGGCACCTCACGCTTCGCGGCGGGGTCCAGCAGCTCGATGATCCTGGCAGTCACGGCCGCCGCGGTGGGGTGCTCCCACAGCAGGGTCGGCGGCAGTGACAGCCCGGTCTGCTTCTCCAGCTGACGGCGCAGCCGCACCGTCATGATCGAGTCGACGCCCAATTCCACCAGCGGCAGGTCGATGTTCACGTCGGATTCCGCCAGCCCCAATTGGCCGGCCACCGCGGTCAATACGTGAGACGCGAGCTGCTCGGGATCGAACTCACCCGCGGCCGGCTCCGCTATGTCGTCGGGTTCCTCCTCGGGCGCCACCGCCGCCAAGATCGGCACGGCCGCCGCGGCAGGCAGGACCGGCAGCACCACGACGTTGGCCGTGTCCTCACGCATCGCCAGCTCCAGGGCCCGCATCGCGTCCTCGGCACCGACGGAGCCCATACCGAGCGCGTCGAGCTGCGCCGCGACGAATTCCGACGCCGATCCCATTCCCAACCCGCGCCACGCCGTCCACGCGACGGCGGTGGTGCGGTCACCGAGACTGCGCCGGTGCCGCGCCATTCCGTCGAGGAACGCGTTGGCACAACCGTAGGCGCCCTGTCCGGGGAAACCGGCGAGGTAGCCGCACGAAGAGAACAGCACCATCCAGTCGAGCCGCTCGGGTGGGAACACCTCATGCAGGACGAGCGTGCCCTGCACCTTGGGATGCATGGCGGCGGCGAACTCGTCGGCCGTCGTATTCATCAACAGCGCACCGGCTTCCACCCCCGCCGCGTGGATGACGCCACGCACCGGCGGCAACGGGCGCAGCACGTCCCGCAGGGCATCTGCCGATCCCGGCGCTCCGACGTCCACCGCGGCCACCGTGACCGACACACCCCGTTCCTCGAGCGCGGCGACCGCGCGGATCGACGTCGACTGTGGGTTCTCGGCCCAGACCGAACGGGCGGGCAAGCCCGAGCGCGACAGGAGCACCAGACGGCGCGCTCCGAGATCGGCCAGGTGCTGAGCCATCCGCAGCCCGAGCGCACCGGTGCCGCCGGTGATCAGATACGTGCCGCCCGGCACACACTGCATGGGGCTCGCAGGCGCCGCGGCAGGCGAAGTCGATCCGGAGAGCCGGGCAGCCAGCGCGACCCCGTCGCGGACCACCAGCACACCGTGTCCGGCCAGCGACCCCAGTGCGTCCAGGGGCAGGCGCCCGTCGGCCACGTCGACCACACCGCCCCACAACTGCGGATGCTCCGCGGCCGCGACACGGCCCAGCCCCCACAGCGGCGCGTGGGTGACGTTGGCCCCCTCGTGCACGCCGACAGTGAGCGCCCACAGTCGTGCCGACACCCCCAAGCGCTGCAGCAGAGCCAGCGTTCGGGTGACCAGATCGACGGCGGCCCCGGGCGCGTCGTCATCGCGCGGTAATACCAGCACCACCGCTCGATCGCCGAGACTGCTTGGCAGCGAGCCACATTCGATCACCGAATCCAGCTCCGCGGGGTCTTCCACCGCCACATACGGCACGCCCGCCGCCGTCAGATCGTCAACCGCGGCTTCCAGCCGATCGACGTCGCCGCCGACCAGCACCACCCCGCTGGGAGGCAGCTCACCGCGGGCGGACACCTGCTGCCACGACACCTGGTGCACGATCTTGCGGACGTCGGTCGCCGAGGATTCGCGACCCGGGTTCTCCAGCTCTTCGAAAGTCATCCCGCGGATCGACAACAAGACCGATCCGGTCTCGTCGGTGAGCGCCACGTCGGTGGTGGTGGTACCGAGCCTGCGGCGTACCGACAGCATCGCGGTGGCCGGCGGCTCGCCGTGCACGTCAAGCCGTTCGATCCGGGCCGGCATCCGCAGTCGCGGCGGACCGTCGAAGCTGGTCGAGGCGGCCGAAGTGGCCGCGTCCACCAGCGAGGCCCAGGTGTTCGGCCGCGTGCCGTCCGGCTCGGAACTGACCCGGGCCAGCAGCTCGCCCTCACCGCGGCGCAGATCCGTGATGTCCCAGCCGAATCCCATCGCCGCGACGCCGAGTTCAGCAAGGGTGTCGATGACGTGACGCGGACCCAGCAGCTCGGCGCACCGGCCACGGGCCGCATCCAGGTCGATATCGGCAACTGTGCAACGCTCTCGATCCGCCACCGCGCTGCTGTGCGTCAGCCACCCGCCGTCCTGATCCTCGGCGGCATCAGCCAGCCGTGAGGCCAGGGTCAACTCGCGGTCGACCAGCACCACCTGGAGGTCGCGGGCTCGGGCCGGTGCGACCGGCGTGCGCAGCCACACGTCCGAGAGCGCTGCGCCGGAGCCCGCTGCCGCCAGGAACGTGCTCAACAGCACGGCAGCAGGCACGATTTCGGTGCCCTGCACCGGATGGTCACCAGGGTAGGGCCGGGTGTCGAAGTCCAGCCGGGTCTGCCACATCCGGGTGGCGACCGTCCCGGCCACGTCGGTGCGGCCGCCCAGCAGCGTGTGACCGGTGGTGTCGTGCACCGCCCGGCCGCCGGGGGTCGCGGAGGGGACTCGCCAGAAGTGCCGGTGTTGCCACTGGGTGACCGGGAGGTCGGCGGCCCACGGATCAGCTTCGGCGACACCGTGTTCGACATCGGCACCATGGCAGTACAGCGAGGCGATCGCGGTCATGACGGCGGGCTGCTCGGAGGTTTCTCGACGCAGCAGCGGGACGACGGCATGGTCGTCGATTCCCAGGTGCAGCAGGGTCTCGACGATCGAATGCGCGACCACCGGATGCGCGGACACCTCGAGGAACAGCCGGTGCCCGTCCTCGGCCGCGGCGGTGACGGCCTCGGCGAACCGGACCTGCCCGCGCAGGTTGTGTACCCAGTAGTCGGCGTCGCGCGGCGCGCTGGAGCGGGGGTCGGCCAGCGCGGTGGTGTACAGCGGGATCACCGCGTCCCCAGGCGGATTGAGCCCGGCGACGTTGGACGCCAGAGCACCGGTCAGGTCGTCCATCGCGGGACTGTGGAATGCCACGTCGGTATTGACCCGGCGCACCACGATTCCCTGCTCACCCCAAGACCGGCAGACTTCCTCGACAGCCCCGGTGACTCCCGAGATGACGCAGGATTCGGCCGATGCGCTGATGGCGGCGACCACATCGGTGCGATCCGACAGCCGCTGTGCGGCCTCGGCGAACGGCAACCGCACCAAAGCCATGGCGCCACAACCCATCACGGACCGGAACCCACGGGCTCGGTAGCAGGCCACCGCCGCGCCCTGGCGTAAATCGAACACGCCGGAGACGACGCAGGCCGCCACCTCACCGACCGAGTGTCCGATCACCGCGGCGGGCCGCACACCCCGCTCGCGCAGGACCGCGGCCAGCCCGACTTGCATCGCGAACGTCAGCGCCTGGATCCGGTCGGTGCCGCCGAGCTCACCCGTGCTCAGCGCCTCGCGGGCACAGAACCCGAGCTCACGTCCGAAGACCTCGTCGACCTCGTCGATGACACGGGCGAAAGTTGGCTCCGCTTCGAGCAACTCGCGCCCCATGCCGGCCCAGTGCGAACCATGTCCGGAGAACACCCACACCGCGTCGGCGCCCTGCCCGCCCGGAACCGCGCCGGTGACCAGCCCGGCACCGGGTTCGCCACGGGACAGTGCGTCGAGACCGGCGATCAGCTCGTGCCGGTGTTCGGCGACGACGGCCGCCCGGACCGGCTCGTGGCTGCGCCGGGCCCACAGTGCGGCGGCCACCGGGGCCACCCCGTGATGCCCGGCCCGCAGGTGGTCGGCCAACGCTTCGGCCTGACGGGTCAGGCGCGGCTCGGACCGTGCCGACAGTGGGACGATCATCGGACGGGATGCAGCGGGTGGCGTCGAGTCCTGTTGTGCCGGAGCCTCTTCGAGAAGGATGTGGGCGATCGTGCCGCCGTAGCCGTAGCTGCACACCGCAGCCTGGCGGGGTGTGTCGGTGCGGGGCCAGGGTTCGACCTCGGTGGGCACCCGAAGCCCGCTGCCGGCCCAGTCGACCGCGCCGGTGAGTTCCCGCAGCCCGGCCGTCGGCGGGATCGCCTCATGATGCAGGGCCAGGACCGTCTTGATCAGGCCCATCACCCCGGCCCCGCCCTCGAGGTGGCCGATGTTGGGTTTGACCGACCCGATGCGGCACCGATCCGCCTCGGCCCGCCCCGCGCCGTACACCTGAGCCAGCGCCCCAACCTCAGTGGGATCGCCGGTGGGCGTTCCGGTTCCGTGCGCCTCGACATATCCGACACCAGCCGGGTCGACACCTGACATCCGGCACGCGAGCTGGAACATGTCGGCCTGGGCGGCACCGTTGGGCGACATGATGCCCACGGTGCGCCCGTCCTGTGCAGTGGCACCTCCTCGCACCACTGCCAGGATGCGGTCACCGTCGCGCTCGGCGTCGGCGAGGCGCTTGAGCACCACCACACCCGCACCCTCGCCGCGCCCGTAACCGTCCGCGGCGGCGTCAAAAGTCTTGCAGCGGCCGTCGGGCGCAGTGGCCCCGGCCTCGTCGAGCACCCGGGTCAAACCAGGGCCGATCAGCGCGCTCACCCCACCGGCCAACGCCAGTGAGGTCTCACCGGCGCGCAGCATCTGGCACGCCTGGTGGACCGCGACCAGTGAGGCCGCGCATGCCGCGTCCAGCGCCACACTGGGGCCTCGCAGATCGAGCAGATGCGAGACCCGGTTGGCGATGCCGCACAACGACGTTCCGATACCGGTCCACGCGTCGATGCCTGGCAGGTCCTCCATGATCAACTTGCCGTAATCGTCGGAGTTGACGCCCATCAGTACCGCGGTGTCGCTGCCGGCCAGCGCCCGCGGTGAGACTCCCGCGTGCTCAAGGGCCTCCCAGCTGACCTCGAGCGCGAGCCGCTGCTGAGGATCCATCACCTCGGCCTCGCGCGGTGAGACCCCGAAGAACTCGGCATCGAATCCGGCCAGGTCGTCGAGGAAGGTACCGAGCCGGGTGACCTCGCGCAGGACCGCCGCGTTGCGCGGATCGCGCCTCAGGTAGGGCTCCCACCGCTCCTCGGGCACCTCTGTGACGTTGCTGCGTCCTTCCAGCAGGAAATTCCAGAAGTCCGAAGGCGTGGCAACGCTGCCGGCGACACGGCAGCCCAGTCCGATGACGGCGACAGGTTCCGGGGTCGAGGTCTCGGATGCCATCTCAGCAGGACTCCGAGGAAAGGAGAGGAAGGTAAGTCTGGGTAGGCTTGCCTAAATACGCTGCCGACATGCGGACCATAGTGGCACACCACTCGAATGGGCATGGGCTCTACCTCAGAACCACCTGTGAATCTCCTGGAAAGCCCCCAGGCGGCGATGACGTGCATTTTTCCGGCACGACGCGGCCGTTTCGGCTAACTGTCGGGCATCGCGCGAAGCCACCCGCGACGTGTTAGCTCACTCACATGTCGGCCCGGCCTCCTCGATGAGATACGGCGACAGCGTGCTCAGCTTCTCGCACGTCTCCTCGAACTCGCGGTCGGGCGTGGACTCGGCGATGATGCCGGCCCCGGCCCGCAGCCAGGTGTGCCCGTCGGCCTCGTAGGCCGCCCGCAATGCGAGCGCCGCGTCGAGAGATCCGTCAGCCGAGAACATCGTCACCGCGCCGGAATACAGACCACGGGGCAGCTCGTCGTGGCGCAGTATCGCCTCGACGCCCTCGGCCTTGGGAATTCCCGAAGCCGTCACGGCAGGGAACAGCGCCTCCAACGCATCCATTCGATCCATCGACGGGTCGAGGCGCGCCCCTACGGTGGATCCCAGGTGCTGCACGCTGCCGCGCTCCCGAATGGTCATGAAGTCGGTGACGGTCGCGGTGCCGGGTTCGGCGACTTCGGCGATCTCCTTGAGCGAGCTGCGCACCGAGATCGCGTGTTCGACGATTTCCTTGGAGTTGGACTCGAGATCGTCACGGGCCGCCTGATCGTCGGCCGCGCCGCGACCGAACGCCCTGGTGCCGGCCAGCGGCTCGGTGACCACAAACCCGTCCTGATGCACCGCGGCGACGAGCTCGGGGCTGTAGCCCAGCGCGCGAAGCGCACCGAGCCGCAACAGGAATGAGCGGGCCGGGTTGTTGTGCCGGCGGCCCAGCCGGTAGGTCGACGGAAAGTCGAGCCGGAAGGGCACGTCGAAGCGCCGCGACAGGATCACCTTCTGATACCGGCCCCGGCCGATCTCCTCGATCGCGGACGCCACCCGGTCGCGATAGCCGCTACCGTCCTGGCGGATGTCGACGGCGCGAGGGGCCGCCGTCGACGGGGCACCCTCGGCGATCAGGCGTCGCACGACGCCGTGGTGGCTCACGAGGCCACCGAGGACCGTGACCCGTTCCGCGGTTACCTCGATCTGCGTCAGCGGACTGAACACCCGTGCCAGCGGGGTCTTCGGCGGCAACCGGTCTTCGAGTCCGAACTTGTACGCGCCGAATTCGAATGCGACCCAGCCGAATGCGGTGTCGGCACTGGTCTCGGCGTCGGCGAGCATGAGATCGACCGCTTCGCCGAGCACCGCGCCCGGCCTGCCGGTCCACGGCCGTCGTGCCGCAACCACTCCATCCCGGGTGAGGCGCAGCTCATCGCTGTCCAGTTCGACACCACACTGCGCTCCGCACGCCAGGATCCAGCGGTTCCCTCGCTCGTACACCACGTAATCACTGCCGTCTTCGGACAGCGCGCGGGCAATCTCGGCGACCAAATCGGCCGGGCCGGTCGCCTTGTCACCCACAGGCAGCTCGAATGAGGCGAGCGCGGCCGAAGCATTGCAGTCAGCTTGGTCGTTCTTGGTGAGCATTTGGCAAAGCTTAGCCTCGCCTAACTCATTGCACAGGCCTACGTCCCTGACACGAATTGGCTACGGACTCAATATCTTCCGCACACGTCCCACACATGTGTACACAGCGGACTCACAGGGTTCACACAGAGCATTCGCCCGGATCTCGCTGCTTACGCCAGCAGCTCGCGAACGACCGCGTCCGCGAGTAACCGGCCGCGGTCGGTCAGCACCAGGGCTTCTCCTTGCCGCAGGAGAAGCCCTTCGCCACGCAGATTTTCAGCCCGCTCCTGTTCGCCGGCATCGAGTAGTGCCACGGGCAGGCCGTCGCGGACCCGGACCCGCAACATCACTTCCTCGACATGGCGATCGCGGGCACCAAGTTCTTCGAAATCGGCGACAGGCAACCGATTCTCGGCCAATGCCTGGGCATAAGCGTTGGGGTGCTTGACATTCCACCAGCGGGTAGCCCCCAGGAAACCATGCGCCCCAGGTCCCGCACCCCACCACTCTCCGCCACCCCAATAACCGAGGTTGTGTCGGCACTGCCCGCCCTCGAGGCTCCAGTTCGACACCTCATACCAGCGCAGACCCGCCGCCGACAGCCGGTTGTCCAACAGTTCATAGCGTTGGGCGAGCACGTCGTCATCAGGGCGGGCGATGTCGCCGCGGCGTACCCGGCGGGCCAGGGCGGTGCCGTCCTCGACGATCAGCGAATACGCCGACACGTGGTCGACGCCGGCGCCCACCGCGACGTCGATCGAGCGCCGCAGATCGTCGTCGGTCTCCCCCGGCGTGCCATAGATGAGATCGATGTTGACGTGTTCGAACCCCGCGGCCCTGGCCTCCACCGCGGCCGCGGGCGCGCGCCCCGGAGAGTGTGTCCGGTCCAGCACGGCCAGCACCTGCGGAGCAGCCGATTGCATACCCAGCGATACCCGGGTGTAGCCGGCCTCACGCAGCGTCGCGAACATCTCCGGAGAAGTGGATTCGGGGTTCGCCTCGGTGGTGACCTCAGCGTCGACGGCCAGCTCGAAATTGTCGCGGACCGCGCCGAGCACCGCCGCCAGGCCCACCCCGCCCAGCAACGAGGGCGTGCCACCGCCCACGAACACCGTCTGCACCGGCACCGAACCGACGTTCTCGGCCGCCAGCCGCAGCTCGACGCGCAAGGCGGCCAGCCAGCCGTCGGGATTGGCACCCCCCAATTCAGCCGGCGTGTAGGTGTTGAAGTCGCAGTATCCACAGCGGGTCGCGCAGAACGGAACGTGGATGTAGATGCCGAACGCGCGGCCTGGAACGTGAGCCAACTGGGGTTGGCCGGTGAGTTCGGTGCGCGTGGTCATGGTTTGATTTTCCCAGACTGTCCAGCGACGACTTTTGCTCACCGTGAACACAAATATGGCCCGGTTAGGGCAGGTGGCGACAATCGTGGCAGAATGTCGGGCGTGACTGCCGCCCACAACAGCACCACCCGCATTGCGCTGGTGGCTCGTCGGCATGTCGATTTCAAGCGCGTCTGTAGCTGTTGCTGTCTGCCCTGATCACGCGTTGATTTCGGACCCCGCCCGCCCCATAGTTTCAGCTGGCACCGGATCTGCGCCGCCGGACAGCCACCGGTGATCTGCGCGGTCTACATGCCAGCTCCTTTATCCGAGGAGCACCACAGTGACAACCCCCGAGGCACCTGCCAAGGCCGACCGGCCCGCCAAGAAACCCCGCGACGAAGGCCAGTGGGCGCTGGGCAGCCGTGAGCCGCTCAACCACAACGAGGAGTTCAAGCAGGAGGACGACGCACTCAACGTGCGCGATCGCATCCTCAACGTCTACTCACGCGAGGGCTTCGCCAGCATCGCCAAGGACGACCTGCGCGGACGGTTCCGGTGGATGGGGCTCTACACCCAGCGCACCGAAGGCTACGACGGCACCTTCACCGGTGACGACAACGCCGATCTGCTCGAGGCCGAGTACTTCATGATGCGGGTGCGCACCGACGGCAAGGCGCTCTCCGCGCAGGCCGTCCGCACTCTCGGCGAGATCTCGGTCGACTTCGCCAGGGACAGCGCCGACATCACCGACCGGGAGAACCTGCAGTACCACTGGCTGCGCATCGAGGACATCCCCGAGGTCTGGCGTCGCCTGGACGAGGTCGGCCTGCAGACCATGGAGGCCTGCGGCGACTGCCCGCGCGGCATGCTCGGGTCTCCCCTGGCCGGCGATTCGCTGGTCGAGGTGCTGGACCCCACGCCGGCGTTGAAGGAGATCGAGCGCCTCTACATCGGTAGCCCTGAGTTCTCCAACCTGCCGCGCAAGTTCAAGACCGCGATCTCGGGGTTGCAGGACGTCGCCCACGAGATCAACGACGTGTCGTTCATCGGGGTCAATCACCCCGAGCACGGGCCCGGCCTGGACCTGTGGGTCGGTGGCGGACTGTCCACCAACCCGATGCTGGCCCAGCGCGTCGGCGTCTGGGTCCCGCTGGAAGAGGTCGCCGAAGTGTGGGCCGGCGTGGTCGGGATCTTCCGCGACTACGGCTACCGCCGGCTGCGTTCGAAGGCGCGGCTGAAGTTCCTGATCAAGGACTGGGGTGTCGAGAAATTTAGGAAAGTTCTCGAACAGGAATATCTTGGCCGGGAACTGCATGACGGCCCGGCCCCGGAGCAGGTGCCGCACACCGTCGACCACGTCGGCGTGCAGAAGATCCGCAACGGCCTCAACGCGGTCGGCGTCTCGGCGATCGCCGGACGGGTGTCGGGCACGATCCTGACCAAGGTGGCCGATCTCATGGAGGCCGCCGGTTCCGACCGTGCCCGCCTGACCGCGTACCAGAAGCTGATCATCCTCGACGTCCCCGATGAGAATCTAGCCAAGCTCAGGGAGGGTCTGGACGCCCTCGGCCTGCAGTCGCAGCCGTCGCACTGGCGGCAGAACCTGATGGCCTGCACCGGTATCGAGTACTGCAAGCTGAGCTTCGCCGACACGCGTGGTCGCGCCCAGCACCTGGTTCCCGAGCTGGAAGCCCGGCTGGGTGACCTCAACGCCGAGCTAGACGTGCCGGTCACCGTGAACATCAACGGCTGCCCCAACTCGTGCGCCCGCATCCAGGTCGCCGACATCGGCTTCAAAGGCCAGATGGTGGACGACGGCGACGGCCCGGAGGAGGGCTTCCAGGTTCACCTCGGCGGCAGCCTCGGTCTGGACAGCGGTTTCGGGCGCAAGCTGCGTCAGCACAAGGTGCTGGCCACCGAGCTCGGCGACTACATCGAGCGGATTGTCCGCAATTTTGTGAAACAACGCGAGGGTGGCGAGCGTTTCGCTCAGTGGGCCATCCGGGCCGACGAGGCGGACTTGAGGTAGATCGCGAGATGAGCACATTGACTGAAGCGGAATTGATCGAGCTCGCCGAGCGCGGTGCGGCCGAGCTGGCCGACGCCGGCGCCGAGGAGCTCCTGCGCTGGACGGACGAGCACTTCGGCGGCAACTACGTCGTGGCCTCCAACATGCAGGATGCCGTCCTGGTCGAGATGGCGGCCAAGGTGCGCCCGGGCGTCGACGTACTGTTCCTCGACACCGGCTACCACTTCGCCGAGACCATCGGCACCCGCGACGCCGTCGAGCAGGTTTACGGCGTGAACGTGGTGAACGTCCGTCCCGAGAACACCGTCGCCCAACAGGATGAGCTGCACGGTGTGGACCTGTTCGCCCGCGATGCCGCGGCCTGCTGCCGGATGCGCAAGGTCGAACCGCTGGGCAAGGCCCTGGCGGGCTACAGCGCATGGGTCACCGGTATCCGCCGGGTGGAGGCACCGACGCGCGCCAATGCCCCGCTGATCAGCTGGGATGCCGCCTTCGGCCTGGTGAAGATCAACCCGATCGCAGCCTGGTCCGACGACGAGATGCAGGGCTACATCGAGGCCAACGACATCCTGGTCAATCCGCTTGTGTACGACGGCTATCCGTCCATCGGGTGCGCCCCGTGCACGACCAAGCCGGCCGAAGGCGCCGATCCGCGCAGCGGCCGGTGGGCCGGCCAGGCCAAGACGGAGTGCGGGCTGCACGCCTCGTGAGGATTCTGTGACGCTCGTTCTCACCGCACACGGCAGCGCGGACCCGCGCTCGTCGGCGAACGCGCATGCCATCGGCGGGCATCTGCGCCGTCTGCTGTCCGACACCGAGGTACGGGTCGCGTTCTGTGAACAGAACGCACCCAACCTCACCGAGGTGCTGCCCGACGTGGAGCCGGGTGCCGTGGTGGTGCCACTGCTGCTGGGCAGCGCCTACCACGCCAGGGTCGACATTCCAGAGTTGATCGCCGACTCCGGCGCCGCGGTCACCCAGGCCGGCGTGCTCGGAGACGACCCCCGCCTGCTGCAGGTGGTCCGGGAGCGACTGACCGCGGTGGGTGTTTCCCGATTCGACGCCGATCTGGGCGTCGTCATGGTGGGGGTGGGCTCGTCGCACCCCGCTGCGAATGCGCGCACCGCCGCGCTGGCCGCGGCACTGGCCGAAGGCACCCGCTGGGCCGGCACACACGTGGCGTTCGCCACAGGGCAGACCCCGTCCCTGCCGGAGGCGGTGGATCGGTTGTACGAACGCGGCGCGCGACGCTTGGTGATCGCGCCCTGGTTCCTGGCGCACGGCCGGATCACCGACCGGGTCGCCGAATTCGCTTGCGCTGCAGGTATTCCGATGGCTGAACCGCTCGGAGCGCATCGCCTGGTGGCAGCCACGGTGCTGGATCGATACGAAGAGGCGCTGGCCGCCCGCAGCGCCGGCTTCGCGGCCTGACCCCGTCTCCCCCAGAAGCAATCTCGCCCCCGGGTACCGCCCGGGGGCGTTTTCATGAGCTTGACTCCTATACCCCAAGGGGTATATTCGAGACTATTGAGATACCCCCCTAGGTATACAGCCCGAACCGACAAGGAGCCGAACAATGAAGTTCATCCAGTACTACCTGGACTGTCTGTCGCACGCGTCGTACCTGATCGGTGACGAGTCATCGGGTCACGCCGTCGTCGTCGACCCCCAGCGCGACGTCTCCGAGTACGTCGCCGACGCCGAGCAACTCGGCATGCAGATCACCCATGTGATCGAAACCCATTTTCACGCCGACTTCCTGTCCGGCCACCTCGAGCTGGCCGAGGCCACCGGCGCCTCGATCGTGTACTCCTCGGTCGCCCAGCCGGAGTTCGACCACCTGGGAGTCGAAGACGGCCAACGCATTTCGCTCGGCGAAGTCGTGCTGGAATTCCGCCACACCCCGGGCCATACCCCGGAATCGATGAGCATCGTGGTCTATGAACACGCCGACGACGAGGTGCCCTACGGCGTCCTGACCGGCGACACCCTGTTCATCGGTGACGTCGGCCGGCCCGATCTGCTGGCCTCGATCGGTTTCACCCGCGACGAGCTGGCCGACAAGCTCTACCACTCGCTGCACGAGAAGCTGCTGCCGCTGCCCGATGCCACCCGGGTCTTCCCCGCCCACGGTGCGGGATCGGCCTGCGGCAAGAATCTGTCCACCGAGCTGTCGTCCACCATGGGCGAGCAGAAGCAGACCAACTACGCCCTGCGGGCACCGGACAAGCAGTCCTTCATCGAACTGGTCACCGCAGGACAGCCGCCGGCCCCTGGCTACTTCGTGTACGACGCGATCCTCAACCGCAAGGACCGCGCTCTGCTGGACGAGGACGCGATGCCGGAGGCACTGGATTACCACCGGGCCACCGATGCCGTCGGCAACGGCGCCATGTTGATCGACGGTCGCAGCCCCGAGGACTTCGCCCTGGGCCATCTGCGCAATGCAATCAACATCGGACTGGCCGGGCGCTACGCCGAATTCGCCGGTTCGGTGGTCAAACCCGACGCCGACATCGTGCTGGTGACCGAACCGGGCGAGGAGCGTGAGGGCAAGAACCGGCTGGCACGCATCGGATTCGACCGCGTGCTGGGCTACCTCGCCGATCCGGAGCGCACGATGTTCGAGCACTCCGACGACGTGACGGTCGCCTCGAGGTTGACGGCCACGGCCTTCGGCGAGCGGGCGGACACGGTGCCGGACCTGCAGATCGTCGACGTGCGCAATCCCGGCGAGACCGAGGCAGGCATGGTCCCGGGCGCCGTGAACATTCCGGTGGGCCAGCTGGCGGACCGGACCGACGAACTGGATCCCACCCGCCCGACCGTGGTCTACTGCGCCGGCGGCTACCGCTCTTCGGTGGCGGCCAGCCTGCTGCGCCAGCGCGGCTTCGCCGATGTCAGTGACATCCTGGGCGGCTACGGCGCCTGGGCTGACAGCACCCACGCCGCCTGAACCGCACACCCTCTAAAGAGACAGGAAAACACAACAAGCATGTCGACCCCAGTCAAGCACGAGGTCCTGATCATCGGCGGCGGCACGGCCGGGATCACCGTGGCAGCCCGGTTGCTGCGCAAGCATTACACCGACGTGGCGATCATCGAGCCGTCCGACAAGCACTACTACCAGCCGCTGTGGACCCTGGTGGGCGGCGGCCAGGCCACCGCCGCCGAAACCGAGCGCGCCGAGGCCTCGGTCATGCCGCGCGGCGCCACCTGGATCAAGAGTGCGGTTACGGCCGTCGACCCGGACGCCAACACGGTTACCTGTGCCGACGGCGCGACCTACGGCTACGACGTGCTCGTGGTGGCACCGGGCATCCAGTTGGACTGGCACCGCATCGAGGGCCTGACCGACACCCTGGGCAAGGACGGTGTGTCGTCGAACTACCGCTTCGATCTCGCCCCGCGCACATGGGAATTCATCCGCGACACCCGGTCGGGCACCGCCGTGTTCACCATGCCGTCGGGGCCTATCAAATGCGCCGGGGCACCCCAGAAAATCGCCTACCTGGCCTGCGATCACTGGCGACGTCAGGGCGTGCTCGACAATATCGACGTACACCTGGTGGTCCCGACCCCGCGCATCTTCGGCATCCCGGCCATCGCCGACAACTTGGACAAGGTCATCGCTGACTACGGCATCACGTTGCACGCCGGAAGTGAAGTGCGGG
Source organism: Mycobacterium sp. DBP42 (assembly GCF_005924235.1). Lineage (NCBI taxonomy): Bacteria > Bacillati > Actinomycetota > Actinomycetes > Mycobacteriales > Mycobacteriaceae > Mycobacterium > Mycobacterium sp. DBP42. The sequence goes on along the minus strand of NZ_VCMY01000008.1, from coordinate 79,075 downwards.
CCGTCGATTCGGCGTCCCGCAAGGTGACGGTGACCAGTGTCGGCAATGACGGCGCAGGTACCGACTCCACGCTCCCCTACGACGTGCTGCACGCGGTCCCGCACCAATCGGCCCCGGACTGGATCAAGGCCAGCCCGCTGTCGACAAGCCATGTCGGTGGAGACGCCAACGGATACGTCGACATCGACAAGCACACCATGCAACACGTGCGCTACCCGAACGTGTTCGGCCTCGGCGATGCCGGATCTTCCCCGAACTCGAAAACCGGTGCGGCCATTCGCAAACAAGCGCCCGTAGTGGTCGAGAACATCGGCGCGCTACTCAGCGGGCGCCCGCTCACCGGATCCTACGACGGCTACGCGTCCTGCCCCATCGTGACCTCCTCACACGACATGCTGCTGGCCGAGTTCGACTACGACTTCGCCCTCAAACCCTCCTTCCCCCTCCTCGATCCGGTCAAGCCGCACCGGCCTTACTGGTACCTGAAGAAGTACGGACTGCCCGCCATGTACTGGAACCTCATGTTGAAAGGTCTCGCCTGATGTCCTCCTCGCCGATCATCGACGCCGTCGAGCTCAACCAGCTCAAGCAAGCCGGCACCGGCCCGCGGCTCATCGATGTCCGCACGCCCGGTGAATTCGAAACCGCCCATATTCCAGGCGCTTACAACGTGCCACTGGATCTGCTACGGGAACACCGTGACGAGATCGCCCAGCACCTCGACGAGGATGTCGTGCTGGTCTGCCGGTCGGGGCAGCGGGCCACCACCGCCGGCCAGACCTTGCGTGAGGCCGGCCTGCCGAACGTCTCGATCCTCGACGGCGGCATGACGGCCTGGCAGGACAAGGGATTCGCGGTGCGCCGCGGCCCGCAGCGCTGGGACCTCGAGCGGCAGGTGCGCCTGGTCGCGGGGTCGATCGTGCTGAGCAGCGTCCTGGGCAGCATCGCCTCCCCCAAGCTCAAGTGGGTCGCCGCGGGGATCGGGGCCGGGTTGACCACCGCGGCGCTGACCAACACCTGCGCGATGGGCATGATGCTGGCCAAGCTGCCGTACAACCGCGGCGCGTCCTGTGATGCGCAGAGCGTCGTCGAGCAGCTGATCGGCTCCAAGCAGTCACTTTCCGGCGCGTTGGCATGATCGCCGTCGCTGTCGCGCTTGCCGTCCTGGTCGGGGTGTCACTCGGACTCCTCGGCGGGGGCGGCTCGATCCTGACCGTTCCGCTGCTGGCCTATGTGGCCGGCATGGAAGCCAAGCAGGCGATCGCCACGTCGCTCGTGGTGGTCGGGGTCACCAGCGCGGTCAGCACCCTCTCCCATGCCCGTGCCGGCCACGTGCAGTGGCGCAGCGGCCTGCTGTTCGGGGCGGCCGGCATGGTCGGGGCATACCTGGGCGGCCTGCTGAGCTACGTCGTCGCCGGATCGGTACTGCTGATCGCCTTCACCGTGGTGATGACTGCCACCGGTATCGCAATGATCAAGGGCCGCAACGCATGCACACCGACCGCGCGGACGATGCCGATCGCCAAGGTTCTGCTGATGGGGCTCGGGGTCGGTGTGGTGACGGGCGCCGTCGGCGCCGGCGGCGGCTTCCTCGTGGTGCCCGCGCTGGCGCTGCTGGGCGGCCTGCCCATGCCCGTCGCGGTGGGCACCTCGCTGCTGGTGATCACGATGAACTCGGCCGCGGGCCTGGCCGGACACCTGAGTACCGTGCCGATCGACTGGACCATCGCCGGAGCGGTTACCGCCGCGGCGGTGTTGGGCAGCCTGCTGGGCACCCGGCTGGCCGCGCACGTCGATCCCGACGTCGTGCGCCGGGGCTTCGGCTGGTTCGTGTTGGTCATGGCCTCGGTCATTCTCGGCCAGGAGCTGCACCCCGTCGTCGGGCTCACCGCCGCGGGCCTGACCGGGCTGGGCGGTCTCGGCAGTCTCAGCTGCGCGCGGCTCGGATGGTGTCCGCTGCGGTGGCTTTTCGGCCCACCGACGGCGACAACCTGACCACCCCATACCCCCGCGGGTATAGTAGAAACCACGAAGCCCAACATGAAAGGGGCACACCATGATCTGCGACGAGGAATCGATCTCCGCAATCCTCAACAGGTTGCGGCGCGCGCAGGGGCAGCTCTCCGGCGTCATCACCATGATCGAGCAGGGTCGTGACTGCAAGGATGTCGTCACCCAGCTCGCCGCGGTGTCGCGAGCCCTGGACCGTGCCGGATTCAAGATCGTCGCCACCGGTCTGCGTGAATGCATCACCGGCGAGAGCGACGAACCCATGGACGTCGCCGAGTTGGAGAAGTTGTTCCTGACCCTGGCCTGACCGCGCGCCGTGACCGTCTCAGCCGGCGGTCACCGCCTCGTCCTCGTCGCTCGCCGGAACCTGCACTCCCCCGGCGATCTGCGGAACACGCGTCGCCCGCACATAGACGGTGTCACCCTCGCGCAGCGCCAGCGCCTCGGCATCACCCCGGGTGATCTGCGCGGTGAACGGCACATGGGTTGCGGCACTGGTCAGCTCCACCCGCACCTCGAAGCCCAGCATCACGATCCGGTCGATGGTGGCCCGCAACACCCCGGTGGCCTCCGCGGTGCCGTCGCCTGCGGCGATGGCCAGTTCCGGGGTGCGGCCGACACGAATGTCATGGGGGCGCACCAAGATTCCGTTCAGCTCCGACACCGCACCCAGGAACGACATCACAAACGCGTTCGCCGGCTCGTCGTACACTTCGGTCGGCGAGCCGATCTGTTCGATACGGCCCTTGTTGAGCACCGCGATCCGATCCGCCACGTCCAGCGCCTCGGCCTGATCGTGCGTCACCAACACCGTGGTGACATGCACCTCGTCGTGCAGGCGACGCAACCAGCTACGCAGGTCGTCGCGCACCTTGGCATCCAGCGCCCCAAACGGCTCGTCGAGCAGCAGCACCTGCGGATCCACCGCCAAAGCCCGCGCCAGCGCCATCCGCTGGCGCTGTCCGCCGGAAAGCTGGTTGGGATAGCGGGTCTGAAAGCCGGCCAGCCCCACCACTTCCAGAAGATTGTCGACCTTCTCCTTGACCTCGGCCTTCGGACGCTTGCGAATCTTGAGGCCGAAGGCGACGTTGTCGCGGACATTCAGGTGTTTGAAGGCCGCATAGTGCTGGAACACGAACCCGATCCCCCGGCGCTGCGGTGGCACCCCGGTGACGTCGCGCCCGTTGATGGTGACGGTTCCGGTATCGGGCTGATCCAGGCCCGCGATGGCACGCAGCAGCGTGGACTTGCCCGAGCCACTGGGACCCAGCAGCGCGGTCAACGAACCTGAGGGCACCTCGAAGTCGATGTTGTCGAGCGCCGCGAATTCGCCGTAATGCTTGTTGGCGCCCCGAACCACGATCGCTTGGGTCATGCTCTTGTCTCCTTATGGGCCTACTGCGCGGCCTTGGTTCGGCGCCGGTCGAGGATCACCTGGACAACCAGCACCACCACGGCAACCGCCATGAGCAATGTCGAGAGGGCATACGCCCCGTACACCGATTCGTCGGTGCCGCGGTTGTAGCGGTCGGCCACCAGCAGCGTGAGCGTCTGGGAGATGCCGGGAAGATTCGAGGACACCATGATCACCGCACCGAACTCACCGAGCGTGCGGGCGATGGTCAGCACGATTCCGTAGGTCAGGCCCCACCGGATCGACGGCAGCGTGATCCGCCAGAACGTCTGCCACCAGGTCGATCCCAGGGTGGCGGCGGCCTCTTCCTGGTCGGTGCCGATCTCGTGCAGCACCGGCTCGACCTCACGGATGACGAATGGGACAGTCACGAAGATGCTGGCGAGCACGATGCCGGGGAACCCGAAGATGATCTTGAAGCCGAGGTTGTTCTCGACAAATCCGAGCAACCCGGCCGAACCCCACAGCAGGATCAGTGCGACACCCACAACCACCGGCGACACCGCGAACGGCAGATCGATGATTGCCTGCAGGGCACTCTTGCCGCGGAACCGGTTGCGCGCCAGCACCAAGGCCGTGGGAACGCCGAACAACACGTTCAGCGGCACCACGATCGCCACGACCAACAGCGAGAGGTTCAGCGCCGAGATGGCCGCGGGCGTGCCCACCGATGCGAAGAACGCGCCGATCCCCGGGCTGAACGTGCGCAGGAGGATCAACCCGACCGGGACCACCACCAGCACCGCCACATAGGCCAGCGCCAGAAAGCGCAACAGGTACCGCGCCGACGGTGAGAGCGTCATGCCGAAAGCTCCTCCCGCTTGGCCGCCCGCGAACCCACTGCGCGCAGCACCAACAACACCGCGAACGAGATCAGCAGCAGCACAACGGAGATCGCGGCAGCACCGGTAGGGTCGTCATTCTCGATCAGAGTCCGGATCCACTGCGAAGACACCTCGGTCTCGCCCGGTATCGCACCACCGATCAGCACCACCGAGCCGAACTCACCGATGGCACGGGAGAACGCGAGGCCCGCTCCCGACAGCAGCGACGGAAGCAAGGCCGGCAGGATCACCTTCAAGAAGATCACCCGGTTGTTGGCGCCCAGCGAGGCGGCCGCCTCCTCGGTCTCCCGGTCGAGCTCGAGCAGCACTGGCTGCACCGAGCGCACCACGAACGGCAGTGTGACGAACAGCAGCGCGACGCCGACGCCCCACTTGGTGTGCTGCAGGTGCAACCCGACCGGACTGGCCGGACCGTACAGCGCCAGCATCACCAGGCTCGCCACGATCGTCGGCAGGGCGAAGGGCAGGTCGATCACCGAGTCGACCAACCGCTTGCCGGGGAAGTCGTCACGGATCAGCACCCAGGCCACGATCAGACCGAAAACAAGGTTCACCACCGTGACTCCGGCCGAGATGGTCAGCGTCACCCGGAACGATTCGACGGCCGCGTTGGAGGTGACAGCCGACCAGAAGGCGTTCCACCCACCGCCGGCGGCCTGCCACAGGATCGCCGCCAAGGGCAGCAGGACGATGAGGCTCAACCAGATCGAGGCCGCACCCACGCGCAGCGAGGTGCTTCCGTAACGGCCGGGCCGCGCGCCGAGGGTGGGATCCGCCGGCGCGGGCACACCCGAATCGGGCTGGGCCGCGTCGTTCTGGGCTGCAGATGTCATCCAGTTGCCTGCTTGTAGATCTTGGTGATCGAGCCGTTGTCCTTGTCGAACAACGCCGGGTCGACCTCGTCCCATCCGCCGAGGTCAGCGATCGTCCACAGCTTCTCCGGAGTCGGGAAGTCCTTGACGAAGTCCGCCGCCACCGCGGGGTTGACCGGACGGAATCCGGCCTCGGCCCACAGCTTCTGTCCCTCGGCGGTGAGCAGGAAGTTCGCCAGGGCCTTGGCCTTGTCGGCGTGCGCGCTGGTCTTGACGACGGCGACGGAGTTCTCGATCTTGAAGGTCTGCGGCGGGTTGACATGCTCGATGTCCTTGCCCTGCCGCTCGACGTAGATCGCCTCGTTCTCATAGCTGATCAGGACGTCGCCGGTGCCCTGCAGGAACACGTCGGTGGCCTCGCGCCCCGAACTCGGGCGGGTCTTGACGTGCTCGGTCACCAGCTTGTCGACGAACTCGAGACCGGCAGCAGAATCCTTGCCGCCGTTGCTTTTTACCGCGTAGGGCGCCAGCAGGTTCCACTTGGCCGAACCCGAACTCAGCGGACTCGGAGTGACCACCTCGAGCCCGGGCTGCAGCAGGTCATCCCAATCTTTGATGCCCTTGGGGTTGCCCTTGCGCACCACCAAGGACACCACAGAACCGAACGGGGTGCCCTTGGTGTTGCCCGCGTTCCAGTCATCGGGCACCTTGTCGGCCTTCACCAGACGGGCGATGTCGGGCTCGACCGAGAAGTTGACGATGTCGGCGGGCTTGCCATCGGCCACGGCCCGGGACTGGTCGCCCGAGGCCCCGTACGACGTCCGCACCGCAACGCCCTTGCCTTCCTCGGTGGCGGCAAACGCCGGGATGATCTTGCTCCAGCCCGGCTCCGGCACTGCGTAGGCGACGAGCGTCAGCGTGGTGTCGGCGTTCGCGGCACCCTGATCGCCACCGACGACATCACTGGCACCGCCGGCGCAGCCGACCGCAAGGACGGCAGTGGCGGCCAGGACGGTGGCAGTACGCCAGAACTTGCTGATCTTGGATTTGTGAACGGGCACTGATGACCTTTCTTACGGGCAGCCGACATTGCGAGGTCCGTCAGTCGGAAAGGCGAGAGAGGCACGCGACGAGCATCCGGGCACAGAACCGCCACCGACACCAATCCGCGGACGGAGTGGAGTCAGCGACAACAGGCGACGTCAGCAACAGCGCACGAACCCACGGCAATGAGAGCCAAGACATGGCTCTCAGTCTTGCCGGACGCTGAATACATGGCGCGAAGAATAACAGAATTGCGGCATCGCGCCCGTCGAGCGCTCGGCGGCTGGCTAGCGGGTCAGCAACCACATCACGATGACCAGCACAACCAGCAGAATCAAGATCAACGTGACACGTGAGCGCGGCATCGGGTTCACTCTGATTCCGCCTCGTCAGCCGGGGCGTGGCGCAGCCGGCGCAGCCCGGCGCTTCCCCGGCCCAGCGCACCGTCGAGGACGACAGCGCTGCCATAGGCCAGGGCCAGCACCACGGGCATCACCACAGCGGTCTGCACGACGAACGGCAGCCCGGTCAGCCACAATTCGACGCCGTCCCACCAGTTCAGGATTGCCGCCATGGGGCAAGCGTAGGCGATCGCCCGGTTCATCCGTTCTCGGTCCCGCCCCACCCGTTACGTTCGACACGTGTGTCTCGGGTAGACGACACCTCTGTCCGCAGATGATGATGTGCGGATGGTCCTGCAACACACCGAGCCCACGGATGTCGTCGCGGCACTCGACAAGACGCCTGCCACTGCCAAGGCGCCCCAGGCGCCGTTGACGGTCACCGCCCCGGTGCCGTACTCCTCGGGCGGGGGCCTACGGAACCCGTTCCCACCGATCGCCGACTACGGCTTCCTGTCCGACTGCGAGAACACCTGCCTGATCTCCTCGGCCGGCTCGGTGGAGTGGCTGTGCGTCCCCAGGCCGGACTCCCCCAGCGTGTTCGGAGCGATCCTGGACCGCAGCGCCGGCCACTTCCGCCTCGGCCCCTACGGCGTGACCGTTCCGGCCGCGCGCCGCTACCTGCCGGGCAGCCTGATCCTGGAAACCACCTGGCAAACCCACACCGGCTGGCTGATCGTGCGCGACGCGCTGGTGATGGGCCCGTGGCACGACATCGACACCCGCTCCCGCACCCATCGGCGCACCCCGATGGACTGGGATGCCGAGCACATCCTGCTGCGCACCGTGCGGTGCGTCAGCGGGACTGTCGAACTGGTGATGAACTGCGAGCCCGCGTTCGACTACCACCGGGTCAGCGCGTCTTGGGAGTACTCGGGTCCGGCATATGGCGAAGCCATCGCCCGCGCCAGCCGCAACCCGGACTCCCACCCCACCCTGCGGCTCACCACCAACCTGCGCATCGGCATCGAGGGCCGCGAGGCCCGCGCCCGTACCAGGCTGACCGAAGGCGACAACGTGTTCGTCGCGCTGAGCTGGTCCAAGCACCCGGCCCCGCAGACCTACGACGAGGCCGCCGAGAAGATGTGGAAGACCAGCGAGTCGTGGCGGCAGTGGATCAACATCGGCGACTTCCCTGACCACCCGTGGCGGTCGTACCTGCAGCGCAGCGCGCTGACGCTCAAGGGGCTGACCTACTCGCCGACCGGAGCCCTGCTGGCCGCGCCGACCACGTCGCTGCCGGAAACCCCGCACGGCGAACGAAACTGGGACTACCGCTATTCGTGGATACGCGACTCCACCTTCGCGCTGTGGGGTTTGTACACGCTCGGCCTGGACCGGGAGGCCGACGATTTCTTCTCGTTCATCGCCGACGTCTCCGGCGCGAACAACGGCGAGCGGCACCCGCTGCAGGTGATGTACGGGGTCGGAGGCGAACGCAGCCTGGTCGAGGAAGAGCTGCCCCACCTGTCGGGTTACGACAACGCCCGGCCCGTGCGCATCGGCAATGGCGCCTACAACCAGATGCAGCACGACATCTGGGGCACCATGCTCGATTCGGTGTACCTGCACGCCAAGTCGCGCGAGCAGATTCCCGAGGCATTGTGGCCCGTGCTGAAGAACCAGGTCGAGGAAGCCATCAAGCACTGGAAGGAGCCCGACCGGGGCATCTGGGAGGTACGTGGCGAACCGCAGCACTTCACCTCAAGCAAGATCATGTGCTGGGTGGCGCTGGACCGCGGTTCGAAGCTGGCCGAACTGCAGGGAGAGAAGAGCTACGCCCAGCAGTGGCGAGCGACCGCCGAAGAGATCAAGGCCGACGTGCTGGCCCGGGGCGTGGACTCCCGTGGCGTTCTCACCCAGCGTTACAACGACGATGCGCTGGACGCCTCGCTGCTGCTGGCGGTGCTGACCCGGTTCCTGCCCTCGGACGATCCACGGGTCCGGGCCACGGTGCTGGCCATCGCCGACGAACTCACCGAGGACGGCCTGGTGCTGCGCTACCGCGTCGAGGAGACCGACGACGGCCTGTCCGGTGAAGAGGGCACCTTCACGATCTGTTCGTTCTGGCTGGTGTCGGCGCTCGTCGAGATCGGCGAGGTGAGCCGGGCCAAGCATCTGTTGGAGCGGTTGTTGTCGTTCGCCAGCCCGCTGCATCTGTACGCCGAGGAGATCGAGCCACGCACGGGTCGTCACCTGGGCAACTTCCCGCAGGCGTTCACGCACCTGGCGCTGATCAACGCCGTGGTGCACGTGATCCGGGCCGAGGAGGAGTCCGACAGTTCCGGGGTGTTCCAGCCCGCCAACGCGCCGATGTAGCCGGTCAACGCTGTGCGCCGGCGGGCGCCCGGGCCACCAACCAGGCCTGACCGTCGCCCTCCGACGCGGCGAGGATCTCAAGGCCGGCGAAGGCCGCCTCGAGCTCTCCCGCGGCGGCCCGGAACCGGCCCGGCTGGGCACCGACTTCGCTCAGCACACAGATGGCCAGCAGGCCGCCGGGCCGCAGGCGGGCCGCCAACGCCGGGTAGAGGCCGGGATCACGGAAGCGATGGCACAGCACCACATCAACCGCTGGGCCCTCCGGCAGGCCCTCGTCGAGATCGGCGGCATCGAAGCGGCAGCGCGCTGCCACCCCCTGACGCACGGCTGAATGTCTCGCCTGGTTGATCGCCACAGCGGACACGTCGAGACCCCACACGTGTAGCCCGCGCCGAGCCAACCACATCGCGGCCCGGCCGGTTCCACACGCGATGTCGAGCGCTGAGCCGGACCGCGGAAACCGGTCCGCGTGGTCGCTGAACACCTCGGGCAGGGCTGCTGTTTCGTCTGGCCCCGAGTCGGTGTAGGCCGCGTCCCAGCGGATGCGGTCCTTCTCGCTCACGCGGGCCAGCCTATGGAATAGCTGCGCACAATTCGGGGTTAGCCCGTTCATGCGAGCCCTCGTCTACGACCCGCACGCGCCCGCCAACCTCCGTTTCGACGAAGTGGCCGAGCCTTCGGCAACCGAATCTCAGGCCCTCATCGACGTCCACGCGATCGCATTGAATTTCGGGGAACTGCACTTCATCGATCAGATGCGCCGCCCCGGCGAAATTCCCGGTTGGGACAGTGCCGGCGTCGTCACCCGGGCTGCGGCCGACGGCTCCGGACCGCCAGTGGGTGCCAGAGTGGTCGGATTCAGTGGTGAGGCCGGCTGGGCTGAACGGCGCGTGGTGTCCACCGACAATCTGGCGGAGTTGCCCGAGTTCGTCGAGTTCGACGAAGCGGCCGCACTGCCCGTTGCCGGGGTGACCGCGCTGCAGGCACTGCGCGCCCTCGGCCCGGTCGTCGGGCGCCGGGTACTGATCACCGGCGCGTCCGGCGGTGTCGGCCGGTTCGCCGTGCAGCTCGCGGCGCGGGCCGGCGCCCACGTGGTGGCCGCCGTCGGCAGCGCCCGGCGCGGTGAAGGCCTGGCGGAACTGGGCGCAGCCGAAGTGGTGGTCGGCCTCGACGCGGTGTCCGAGCCGGTATACGGCGTGCTCGACAATGTCGGCGGGAAGCTTCTGGCCCAGGCCTTCAGCCTGGTGTCCGACGGCGGCTCGGTGCAGTCCATCGGCATGGCCTCCAACGAGCCGACGACGATCAACTTCGAGCAGGAACGGCGCACCGGAATCCGAAAACGGTTGGAGCCGTTCACCGTCCGAGCACCGTTCCAGGACGATCTGCACTACCTGCTGACCCTGTTGGCCGACGGCGAACTGGACCCGCAGATCGGCCTGCGGGATTCGTGGGAGCACACCCCCGAGGCCGCGCGGGCGTTGTTGGGCCGCGAGGTCGCGGGCAAAGCGGTGCTACAGGTCGTCTAGCGCGGCGGACTTTTACTTCTTGGGCTTGTCCGCTGCCGCGTCGGTGGACAGCGCCGCGACGAACGCTTCCTGGGGCACATCCACGCGACCGATGGTCTTCATGCGCTTCTTGCCCTCTTTCTGCTTCTCCAGCAGCTTGCGTTTACGGGTGATGTCACCGCCGTAGCACTTGGACAGCACGTCCTTACGGATCGCCCGGATGTTCTCGCGGGCAATGATTTTCGACCCGATCGCGGCCTGCACCGGCACCTCGAACTGCTGGCGCGGGATGAGCTCCTTGAGTTTCGTGGTCATCTTGTTGCCGTAGGCCGATGCCGAATCCTTGTGGACGATGGCGCTGAACGCGTCCACGGCCTCACCCTGCAGCAGGATGTCGACCTTGACCAGGTCGGCCTGCTGCTCGCCGGCCTCCTCGTAATCCAGGCTGGCGTAGCCACGGGTGCGTGATTTCAGCGAGTCGAAGAAGTCGAAGATGATCTCGCCCAACGGCATGGTGTAGCGCAGCTCGACCCGCTCGGGCGAGAGGTAGTCCATGCCGCCGAGCTCACCGCGCCGTGACTGGCACAGCTCCATGATGGTGCCGATGAACTCGCTGGGCGCAATCACCGTGGTCTTGACCACCGGCTCGTAGACCTCGCGGACCTTGCCCTCGGGCCAGTCCGAAGGGTTGGTCACCGTGATCTCGGTGCCGTCGTCTTTGATCACCCGGTAGACGACGTTCGGTGAGGTGGAGATGAGGTCGAGATTGAACTCGCGCTCCAACCGCTCACGGGTGATCTCCATGTGCAGCAGGCCGAGGAAGCCGCAGCGGAACCCGAATCCCAGCGCCACCGACGTCTCGGGCTCGTAGGTCAGCGCCGCATCGTTGAGCTGCAACTTGTCCAGGGCATCACGCAGATCCGGGTAGTCCGATCCGTCCACCGGATAGAGGCCCGAGTAGACCATCGGCTTGGGTTCGCGGTAACCGGTCAGCGCCTCCGTCGCGCCCTTGCGCGCGGTGGTCACGGTGTCGCCGACCTTGGACTGCCGGACGTCCTTCACCCCGGTGATGAGGTAGCCCACCTCGCCGACGCCCAGGCCCGCACTGGCCTTCGGCTCGGGCGAGACGATGCCGACCTCGAGCAGCTCGTGGGTGGCCCCGGTGGACATCATCGCGATGCGTTCGCGCGGGGTGATCTTGCCGTCCACGACGCGCACATAGGTGACCACACCGCGGTAGATGTCGTAGACCGAATCGAAGATCATGGCCCGCGCGGGAGCGTCGGCGTCGCCGGTGGGCGCCGGCACCTGCCGCACCACCTCGTCGAGCAGCTCGGCAACGCCCACGCCGGTCTTGCCGGATACGCGCAGCACGTCGGACGGCTCGCAGCCGATGATGTGCGCAAGCTCACCGGCGTAACGTTCCGGGTCCGCGGCGGGCAGGTCGATCTTGTTGAGCACCGGGATGATCGTGAGGTCCCGGTCGAGGGCCAGGTACAGGTTCGCCAGCGTCTGCGCCTCGATGCCCTGCGCGGCATCGACCAACAGCACCGCACCCTCGCAGGCCTCCAGAGCACGCGACACCTCGTAGGTGAAGTCGACGTGGCCGGGGGTGTCGATCAGGTGAAGGACATAGTTCTCTTCGGAGCCGTCATCACCGGTGACTTTCCAAGGCAGCCGCACGTTCTGCGCCTTGATGGTGATGCCGCGCTCACGCTCGATGTCCATCCGGTCCAGGTATTGGGCGCGCATCGACCGGTCGTCGACCACCCCGGTGAGCTGCAGCATCCGGTCCGCCAGCGTCGACTTGCCGTGGTCGATGTGGGCGATGATGCAGAAGTTCCTGATCTGCGCCGGCGCAGTGAACGTCTTGTCGGCGAAGCTGCTGATGGGAATCTCCTGGTGAGCGTGGGTGTCCAGCACGTCGTGTGCTTCCTAAGGGTATCGAGCAACCACCGTCGCGACACAATCGCCGGCAGTTCACTCGCATATGCTCGACACCATGGCGTCGCAGTGGAAGGCGTTCCAACAGGTTCTGAGGGGCGTAGTGGATGGCGCCGAGAACCTGGTGTTCAACGAGGCACCGAAGTTCGTGCGCCAGTTACAGACCACGGACAATGTGCCGCGGACCGTGCAGCAGGGCATCCAACAAGGCCTTCAGCAGGGTCTTCGGCTGGGCCTGGGTGTGCTCGCCGGTGCCACCGCCGCGCCACCCCAGGCGATCACCGCCGGCCGGCCGGTGTCGAAGCACAGCGTGCCGACCGCACACCGGGCCCGCAAAGTCGTCTACGCGCCCGATCTGGACGGGCAGGCCGATCCGGGCGAGATCGTGTGGACCTGGGTGGTCTACGAAGACGATCCGACCCAGGGTAAAGACCGCCCCGTCCTGGTGGTGGGTCGCGATCAGCACACCCTGCTCGGGTTGATGCTGTCCAGCCAGGACTACCACCGAGACGATCCGGATTGGATCGGCATCGGCACGGGCACCTGGGACTACGACGGCAGGCCGAGTTGGGTCCGGCTGGACCGGGTGCTCGATGTGCCAGAAGAGGGCATCCGCCGCGAGGGTGCGATCCTGGACCGCACCCGCTTCGAGGCCGTCGCCGTCCGGTTGCGCGCTCAATACTCCTGGAGCTGACCGGCCGCCCCGCCGTGCTCGAAGCGCACGTACGGGCCGCAGTCATCGACGGTGATCCGGCAGCGCACGCCGTAGACACCGGCCACCAGGTCTTCGGTCAGCACCTCGGCCGGGCTGCCGGCAGCCACCACGGTGCCGGCCGACAGCACCACCACGTCGTCGCAGAACATCGCCGCGAGGTTGAGATCGTGCAGCGCCACCACACTGGTGACGTCGAGCGCGCGGACCATCGCCATGATCTCCAGCTGATGAGCGATGTCGAGATGGTTGGTCGGTTCGTCGAGCAACAACTCGCTGGGCTCCTGAGCCAAGGCCCGGGCGATGTGTACGCGCTGACGTTCCCCGCCCGAGAGGGTGTGCCATGCCCGGTCGGCCATCTCGTCGAGGCCGGTGGCGGCGATCGCCGCGGCCACCGCGGCGGTGTCGTCGCCACCGCCGCCGAACAGCGGGGCGTGCGGGATCCGGCCCAACCGCACGATGTCACGCACCGCGATGTCCAGATCGGTGTCCGCGTGCTGGCCGACCACCGCCACGCGCCGCGCCACCGCCCTCCGCGACATCGTGTGCAGCTCACGGCCGTCGAGCTGCACACTGCCCGAGTCGGGCCGGTCGATGCCGGCCAGCAGGCGCAACAGGGACGACTTGCCGGAACCGTTGGGGCCCAACAGTCCCACGGTGCTACCGGGAGCCGGATCCACCGTGACGCCGTCCAGGACGGCCCTTCCCGAACGGGTCCAGCACACCGCGACCGCCCGCAGACTCATCGGCGTACTCCTCTGCGCCGCAACAAGATCAGTGCGAAGGCGGGAACGCCGAGTAGTGCGGTGACCACACCGGTGGGCAATTCCTGCGGGGCGAAGACCGTACGGGCCAGGGTGTCCACCCAGACCATGAAGACCGCGCCGAGGATCACCGCTGTCGGCAACAAGCGCCGATGGCCGGGCCCGACGACAAAGCGCGCGGCGTGCGGCAGCACGAGCCCGACGAAACCGATCGCCCCGGCGGCGCTGACCAGCGCCGCCGTCACCAGTGCGGTCATCACCAGCAACACGACGCGTACCCGGGTCACCGCGACCCCCAGCGTCGCGGCCGCATCCTGCCCGAATGCGAACGCGTCAAGGGTGCGTGCCTGGGCCAGGCACAGCGCCAACCCGACACCGACCACCATCGAGCAGGTGGTCACGTCGGACCAGGACACTCCGGCCAGCGACCCCAACAGCCAGAACAGCACTCCCCTGGTCTGTTCGGCGTCGGCCGACGACAGCACGATGAACGACGTCAGTGCCGAGAACAGCTGGGTGCCGGCCACCCCGGCCAGCACCACCCGATCGGTCCCGCCGCCGGCCGCGTAGGCCAACAGCAGCACCACGGCGAACGACAACACCGCGCCGGCGAAGGCGCCACCGGACAGGCTCAGCGTGCCCGCGCCGACGCCGAGCACCGCGACCAGCACGGCACCGGTAGAGGCACCCGAGGAGATGCCCAGCACGAACGGGTCGGCCAAGGGATTGCGGAGCAGGGACTGCAGTATCGCCCCGCACAAGGCCAACCCGGCCCCGGCGATCGCCGCCAGGACGACCCGCGGCAATCGCAATTGCCAGACGATGCTCTCCTGCAGCCGGGTCGCCCCCGACGGCCCCGCGCCGAGACGGTCGCCGACAATGCGATACACGTCCCCCACCGACAATGCGGCCGGTCCGATCGTGATGGCCACCGCGGCGGAGAACACCACGAGGACCACTCCGGCGGCCCACAGACCGCCGATCCACGTGGTGCGAAGTCTCACGGCGCCGCGCCAAATCCGAGTTCGGCCAGGCCCTTTGCCACTTTCTCAGCGCCGTCGACGGTGCGGATCGACGGGTTGAGGTCCGCCCCGTTCACCACGATGTAGCGACGGTGCCGCACTGCGGTAAGTCCCTGGGTGAGCGGATTCGACTCCAGGAACTCGATTTTGGTCTCCAACGCGTCACCATCGATCGTGCGTCGGCTCAGGTCGGCGAGGACCAGCACGTCCGGGTCGCGGTCGGCCACAGTCTCCCAACTCACCTGCGGCCATTCATCGGTGGTGTCGGCGAACACATTGCGGGCCCCCACCGACCCAGCGATCACGCCGGGAGATCCGCAGCAGCCGGCGAAGTAGGGAGCACGGATGTCGGAGAACCAGAACGCCATGTCGACGCCGAACGGGACCCCGGCGATGCGGTCCAACCGGGCGCGCAGCTGCGCGATGAGCCGGTCGCCGCGATCGGCGACATCGAATATCTTCGCCAGTTCACCGATTTCGGTGTATATCGCCTCCATCTCGAACGGCGTGGTGCGCGCACCGTCGCCATTGACCGCGGTCTTTCCCTCGCAGTCGCTGGGTGCCAGATACGTCGGGACACCGAGGCGTTCGAACTGTTCGCGGTCGGCGACGCCGCCGGGCCCGAGGGTTCCGCCGAAGGAGGCCGACACGAAATCGGGTTCGGCGCCGAGCACGGTCTCCAGCGACGGCTTGTTCACCGCCAATCGCGGTACCCGGGCGTTTTCGCCGTCGAGATCGGCGCGGACGGGGTCCGTCCACGTCGCGGTGCCGACCATGCGGTCCGCCAGGCCCAGCGAAAGCAGTATCTCGGTGGAACCTTGGTTCAGCGAGACAGCACGCCGCGGCGGCGCACCGATCACCACTTCCCGGCCGCAATTCCGCACCGTCAGTGGGTATCCGGGCGATTCGGCCGGATCCGGGACCGCGTGGGTGGACTGAGCGCATCCCACCAACGACCACGCGCTCACCACCCCGACCATCAGGCGGGCCGCGCGGTTCACCGGGCCAACCCGAAGGCCTTGAGACCGGCCGCCAATTTCACCACCGCGTCGACCTCGCGGATCCCGGGATCCAGTTCGGACCCGCTCAGCACGACGTAGCGCTTGTTTCGCACCGCGGTCATGTTCCTGGTCACCGGATTCGACTCCAGGAATGTCATTTTCGACTCCAGTGCGTCCCCGTCGACACGCCTTCGGTTCAAGTCGGCCAGTACCAACACGTCGGGGTCGCGGTCGGCCAGCGCCTCCCAGCTGACCTCCGGCCAGTCCTCGCGGGTATCGGCGAAGACGTTGGTGACGCCGAGTTCGCCGGCATACAGTCCCGGCGCCGAGCAGCAGCCCGCGAGATACGGCGTCCGCAGTCCCGAGAACCAGAACGCCACACTGACATCCGGCTCGGTGGTGGACGGAATGTCGTCGAGCCGCCGGGTGAGCCGGTCGATGAGGTCCTGGCCGCGCTGTTGCACATCGAAGATCTGGGCGAGTTCGCGTATCTCCCGATACAGGGCATCGAGCATCAGCGGTTCGGTGCGGGTGACGGTCTCACCGTCGACACTCGCGCCCGTACACACCGAAGGCGATTGGTACGTAGGGATTCCCAGCTGAGCGAACCGGCTGCGGTCGGCGACCACGGCTGAGGTGTAGGTGTGTGCGCTGGCCGAGGTGACCAGGTCCGGCTCGGCTGCCAGGACCGTCTCCAGTCCAGGATCGTTGTCTGCGAGCCGGGGCACGGTGGCGTTGTCCGCCGCGAGTTCGGGAAGCACCGGATCGAACCACGTCGAGGTGCCGACCATCCGATCGGCCAGCCCGAGCGACAGCAGGATTTCGGTCGACGCCTGGTACAGCGAGACCGCCCGCCGCGGCGGTCCCTCGAAAGTGACGTTCACACCGCAGTTCTCGATGGTGAGCGGATAGCTGGTCGAGTCAGCTGCGGAAGCTTCACCGGCCGTCTGCCCTGCCGCAGACTCTCGATGACCGCAGGCCACCGTGACCGACAACGCGACAGACAACAGGGACAACAGTGCGGTGAGCACGCGCACGGTCAAACTTCCTTTGATCCAGGGCCCAATCGCGGAGCCGTCAACGGTCATTCCGACCCCAGGTGATCGGACTCGAGGCGATGCCTCATACCGTTGCGCGTCAGTTCCGGCTTTTCACCGGATTCCCCTGTTGGTCGGCATTCGCACTGTAACAGCCGCGACGCAGCGTGATTGCCCGCGCTCGACAGCGGGCATCCCTAGGCCATGACCGCGCTACCACCAGATCCCGACCCAGCCGAGACACCGGATCTGCAACCCGGCGGTGGCGTCGCGCCCGGCGCCACCCCACCGGACTCGGCGCAAACCTCGGGACTGGGCGAACCAGAACCGCGGCCCAGGCACAAGTACACCCCCACTTCGGTCACCGCGATCGCCGGTTTGGTGCTGCTGATCGCGGTGTTCGTCGCGGTAGGCGTCCTGCTCATCATGAAGATGACCGGGGTCTTCGGATAGCCGGGCGACAGATCAGCGCGGCGCCCGCCACATTGCCGTCATGATCGGTCCACCGTCGGGAAGGACGATCTCCCCGGTGACCTCGAACCCGAAACGCAGGTAGTAGGGGATGTTGTCGGGGTTGCTCGACTCCAGGTAGGCCGGGGCGTGTTCGGCGTCCACCCGATCGAGGCGCGATTGCATCAGGGCATGTCCGAAACCGCCGCCGCGCACCGTCGGATCGCTGCCGATCACGGCCAGATACCAGTGCGGTTCCTCGGGATGGTGCTGCTTCATGAGCTCGACGACCTGTTGGCCCCGTCGCGTGTCGCGGCCGAACGCACGCACCATCGAGGGCAGCATCCGCAGTTCTTCGCCGGCAGTCTGCTTCCAACAGCCGGGCCCGTCCCACAAGGCGGCCGCGCCGATCTCGCCATCCCGGCCGGCCACCTCGGCACCGCCGCCGGCAAGGAAGTGGTGACGCGTGATCGCTGCGAACATCCGCGGCAGACCTTTGGCCCGGCGGGCATCGTCAGCCAGGATCCACGACATCACCGGGTCATGATGGAAGGCCCGCCCCAGGACGGCGGCAAGCCGCGCCACGTCGGACTTGTTCGGGGGACGGACGTCAACGGCAGCCACACGCCCACCATCGCACAAGATTTGTGGTTTCGGTGCTCAGGAGGCCAGCGGTCAACGCCCCTGGGTGATGTAGGCCTGCAGCTGTTCCTGCTCAGCCTCGAGTTCTTCCATCCGGGTCTTGACGATGTCGCCGATGCTGACGATGCCGGCCAGCCGCCCACCGTCGAGCACGGGAATGTGACGCACCCGGTTCTCGGTCATCAGAGCACTGAGGTGATCCACGGTGTCGCGCGGCGTACAGGTTGCCACCACCGTCGTCATGATCTCCGACACCGGTTGGGCAAGCAGGCTGCTGCCCCGTTCATGCAGATTGCGCACCACATCACGCTCCGAGACGATGCCGGCCAGCCCGCCGGGCCCGATCACCACCATGGCACCGATGTTCAGCTCGGTCAGCCCGGCCAACAGCTCCGTCACGGTAGTCTCCGGCGAAATCGTCACCACCGCCGCGCCCTTGTTTTTCAGCACGTCCGCGATTCGCATCGGCAACCTCCGATCGTGATCCACCTCACACCAGGCTAGGTCGGTGGCGGTCAGTAAGAAAGAAGCCACGCCTGATTGAGCCGGAACGGAGTAGGAATGAGGTCATGATCGAGGTCACGCTGCTCGGCACCGGTAGCCCGATTCCTGATCCGGAGCGGGCCGGACCGTCGACCCTGGCGCGCGCAGGCGACCAGATGTTTCTGATCGACTGCGGCCGCGGGGTGCTGCAGCGCCTGGCCGCGGTCGGCGCGGGTGCCAACCAGCTCAGCGCATTGCTGCTGACCCACCTGCACAGCGATCACATCGCCGACCTGGGCGATGTGATCATCACCCGCTGGGTGAGCACATTCACCCCGGATACACCGCCCCTGCCGATCATCGGCCCGCCCGGGACCGCGGAGGTGGTCGACGCGACGTTGCGCGCGTTCGGCCATGACATCGGCTACCGCATCGCCCACCACGCCGACCTCACCGGTCCACCACAGGTGGACGTTCGTGAATACACCGACGGGATGGTGTGGGATCACGACGGCGTGCAGATCCGTGTCGCCCCCACCGATCATCAGCCGGTGACCCCGACGATCGCGTTCCGATTCGAACACGGCGGGGCCTCGGTGGTGGCAGCCGGCGACACCGTGCCATGTCCCAGCTTGGACGCCCTGGCCAACGGCGCAGGAGCCTTGGTGCACACCGTGATTCGCAAAGACCTGATCGAACTTCTTCCCCAGCAACGGATCCGCGACATCTGCGACTATCACTCCTCGGTGCAGGAGGCGGCGGCCACCGCCGCGCGGGCCGGCGTCGGGATCCTGATCCTCACCCACTATGTGCCCGGCATCGCCGCGGGCACCGAGGACGACTGGCGGGCGCTGGCCGCCTCGATATTCGACCGCCAGATCGAACTGGGCGACGACCTGCACCGGGTCCAGGTTCACCCCGGGGTGTGCACCCGATCGCGCAGCTGATCAGCCGCCTCCGCAACACAGTTCAGGTCGACCTCACCCCACGGGCGGCCGCGGGCGATCACCACGACGTGCTGGATGCCCAGGGACGACAACGCGCGACATCGCTCGACGAGTGCGCCGGAGCGCTCGCCGTCGTCAAGCGCGGTGGTCACGGTCCGCTCGATCTGGTCGGCCGGCCGGCCGACATCGGCGCAGTGCCGGTCGAGCACCTCGAGCTGGCGGCGGACGGCGCGGCCACCGTCAGGAATGTCGAAAAGGTTGCAGGCGTCGCCGTATTGCGCGACCAGACGCAACGTGCGGCGCTCGCCGGTGCCACCGATCAGCACCGGAGGATGCGGGGCCGTGACGGGACGGGGACTGCCCACCGGTCGCTGCAGTGTCAAATATCGACCCACGAAAGAAGTTTCATCGCCGCACCACATGTGCTGGGCCAGCCGCAACAGCTCGGTCATCCGCTCGAACCGTTCCGCGGTGCCCGGCAGGAACAATCCCATCGCGCTCGCTTCCGCCGAGTTGTAGCCGGCGCCCAGCCCGAGCCAGGCGCGGCCGCCGGAGAGAACATCGAGCGTCGTCACGGCCTTGATCAACAACGCGGGCGCGCGGAAGGTGGCCGCACTCACCATGGTGCCCAACCGAATTCGGCTCGTCGCCGCCGCGAGGTGCCCGAGCGCGGTGTAGGCCTCCAGCATCGGTTCGTCGATGGCACTGGCGGGATCGGCCTGAACGAGGTGATCCGGGACCCACAGGGTGTCGACGGCGGTACCGTCGAGAAAACCTGCGAGTGAGGCCAACCGCTGGTGAATCTGCTCCGGCCACGAATAATTCGTGACGCTCACGCTGAGCTTCATGACCGGTTCCGAGCGGCGGGGCGCGCCGGGAGCAGGGCGCCGGCGACGATGAGCCAGATGAATCCGGTGAACCGGGCGATCGGCAGGATCACCGCCGCTTCCGGCCAGATCAGCACGCACGTGGCCAGTTCGGCCAACACCGCGATGGCCAGCCCGGTCCAGGCCACCGGCCGCGGCAACAGTCCGAGGATGAGGCCGGGCACCGCGATCCCGGCAAGTAGCAACCCGAGCGCGACGATGTGGCCGACGCCGCCGGTGAGGAACGCCAGGTAGTACAACGCCCGGATCAGACCGTGGTCGACGACCACCTCGGCCCGCGACATCGTCCAGCAGATCAACCCGGACAACGCCAACGATCCGGCCGCCAGGATGCCGCCGGCCAGCGCGATCGTCGCACCGGGCGCTGTCACCCCGAGCTGGCGCAGCCTGGTGCTGACGGTCGCGGCGTAGATCGCCAGTGGCACCGATGCGGCGAATGTGCCCACCGCGGTGGCCTGTACCGCGAGGTGCCGGTCCTGGATGTAGGCAACCACCGCGGCGGCCTCACCGTATGGCACCGGCATCACCCCACCGAGGGCAACTCCGACGGCGAGGCCGACCAGCAGCAGCGTCAGGGATACCGCCACCACCGGGGCCAAGGGCGGCCCGCCCTGCCTTCCGGCGGCCCGGTCGGCGCGAATTCGATCTGCGGTTGAATCATTCATAGTTTGAACGATATGCCCGACGGCCGCCGAACTCAACCTCGTGAATGTTTTGACTTTTGAACGATTTCTCCGTGATACGGTTTGACCGTGGAGAACGGACGGTCCGACACCGTGGCATTTCTGTTGGCACAGCTCGGCCACCGGGCCGCGACGCAGTTCGCCGAGCAGATGGCGACCCTCGAGCTCACCCCGCCGCATGCCGGAATCCTGCGTGCCATCGGCGCTCAACCGGGGCTCAGCCAGCAGTCCCTGAGCACCCAGCTGAGCCTGTTGCCGAGTCGCGTCGTCAGTTATGTCGACGATCTGGAGGACCGCGGCTACGTCGAGCGGCGCCGCAACCCCGACGACCGCCGTCTGCACGCGTTGTTCCTCAGCACGGCAGGCAAAAAGGCGCTGCGCCGCATCGGCGAGCTTGCGCGCCGGCACGATGACGGCATGACCGCAGGGCTCGACGCCAGACAACGCGACGAGCTACGCGCCCTGCTGGAGAAGCTCGCCGACCGTCAGGGGCTGACACCGCACGTCCACCCCGGCTTCCGCAACCTGGGGCGCCCGGCGGGCCGCGTCAAGCCAGTCGGGTGACCTCCACGACCACGTCGAGATCGGTCGATCCCTCGCCCGAATAGATTCCCTTGAGCGGGGCCACATCCGAGTAGTCCCGGCCCACTCCGACACTGACGTACTGCTCGTTGATCTCGGCGTCATTGGTCGGGTCGTAGTGCCACCAGCCGCCGGTCCACGCCTGGATCCAGGCGTGGCTCTGCCCGTCGATGGTGTCCCCGACCGCAGCCTCGCGCGTCGGATGCAGATATCCCGACACGTAACGAGCTGGAATCCCCATGGACCGCAGCATGATCAACGACAGGTGGGCGAAGTCCTGGCACACCCCCTTGCCCTCCCGCAGGGCATCCAGACCCGAGGAGTGCACGCCCGTGGTACCCGGCACGTAGTCGAGTTCGCTACGCACCCACTGTGCCACCGCCCCGACCGCCTCGAACGGGTCGTGTTCCTTGGCGATCCGCCGGCCCACGCGCGCGATCCGCTTGCTGTCCGGGGTGTAGTGGGTCGAGCTGAGCACCTCATAGAACCGGTCGATCACCGCCTCGGTACCAAGATCATCCCAACCGACCAGTTCCTCGGGTTTTTCCGCGACGTCGGTCTCGACCACCGAGGACCCCGAGACCTCCAACTCGGTGTGCGGAGCATGCAGGTCGAACGCTGTGACCGCCGTACCCCAATAGTCGACATAGCGATACGACCTGGTGGCCGGGATGGTCTCCACCCGGTTGAGGATCACGTTCTGACGTGAATCAGAACGCGGGGTCAGTCGGGCCTCGTTGAACGACGCGGTCACCGCCGACTTGTAGGCGTATCCCGTGGAGTGCACCACCCGTAGCCGCCACATCAAACCTCGCCCTCCTCGATCACGACCGCGTCCCCGTGCCCGGCATCGGTCCAGGCCACCCACGGGGCTGAGTGGAAGTACTGCAGCGCCAACGCTTCTCCGACATCACGGCAGGTTTTCTGCAACCCCGCCAGTCGGCCATCCAGGGATTCGAGAAGCGCGCCAGGCTGCAGAAACTCCAGCTCACTGCGGGCCCGCCCGAGTAGGCGCTGCGCCTCTGCGGTGGCTCCCAACCGGCTGTGCGGCCGGTTGAGCAACTCATCGAGACTGTGTTCGGCCAACCGCAGCGAGTAGAAGACCGACCGCGGGAACAACCGGTCCAGCAACATGAACTCGACCACCCGACCGGCGTCGAGTGCGCCGCGGTAGGTGCGCAGGTACGTGTCGTGAGCGCCGGCCGAGCGCAACAACGTGACCCAGGCCGGCGACGAACCGCTGTCCCCCACCCGCGACAACAGCAGGCGGACCGTCATGTCGACCCGTTCGATCGCGCGGCCGAGCACCATGAACCGGTAGCCGTCGTCGCGGCTCAAGGTCGAGTCGGCCAGCCCGGCGAACATCGCCGCGCGCCCCTCGACGTAGGACAGGAACTCGTGCGGGCCCAGACGTTTGGCGGCACGCTCGCGCTCGGCCAGCGCGTTGTAGGTGGTGTTGAGGCATTCCCAGATCTCTGTCGAGGTGACTTCGCGTGCACCGCGGGCGTTCTCACGCGCGGACGAGATCGAGTCGACGATCGAGTTGCCGCTGCTGTCCCGGCTGAACGCCACGATGTCGGTCAACGACCAGACGTCCAGGGGCTGCCCTGGCGGCTCGATACCGAGCACCCGCAGCAGCGTCCGGGACGCGACATCCGGGTCGACGCTGGAATCCTCCAGCAACTGATGCACCGTAACGTCGAGGATGCGTGCGGTGTCGTCGGCACGTTCCACATAGCGTCCGATCCAGTACAGCGACTCGGCATTGCGTGCCAGCATCTACTCCCACCCCCCCTATTGCTGTTGTTGGGACGACGAACCATCAGGGGCGCCATTGCTTTTCGGCCCCTCGGCGGATTTGGGCAGCGACCGCACCACCTCGGCTGCGGCCAGCTCGCGGTCGGCCGCCGACGTCCGCGACGCCAGCACCCAGGTGTCCTTCGAACCGCCGCCCTGGCTGGAGTTGACCACCAACGACCCTTCCGGCAGCGCCACCCGGGTCAGCCCGCCGGGCAGCACCCAGACGTCGTTGCCATCGTTGACCGCGAACGGGCGCAGATCCACGTGCCGAGGTGCCAGCTTGGTGTCGATCTGAGTGGGCACCGTGGACAGCTGCATCACCGGCTGCGCGATCCAGCCGCGCGGGTCGGCGCGGATCTTCTTGGCGATCGCCCCCAACTCCTTCTCCGAGGCGTCCGGCCCGAACACGATGCCGTAGCCACCCGAACCCTCGACCGGTTTGACGACCAATTCATCGATCCGGTCGAGCACTTCCTCGCGTTCGGCGTCCAGCCAGCAGCGGTAGGTGTCGACGTTGGCCAGGACCGGTTTCTCGCCCAGGTAGTACTCGATGATCGTCGGCACATAGGTGTAGACGAGCTTGTCGTCACCGACCCCGTTTCCCACTGCGCTGGAGATCACCACGTTCCCGGCGCGGGCGGCGTTGAGCAGCCCGGCGACCCCGAGCACCGAGTCCGGGCGGAACTGCATCGGGTCCAGGAACGCGTCATCGATGCGGCGGTAGATGACGTCCACCTGACGCTCGCCTTCGGTGGTGCGCATGTAAACGGCGTTGTCGCGGCAGAACAGGTCGCGGCCCTCGACCAGTTCGACGCCCATCTGCCGGGCCAGCAGCGAGTGCTCGAAGTAGGCCGAGTTGTAGACCCCGGGTGTGAGCACGACGACGGTGGGGTCGGCCACGTTTGTGGGCGCGGCGTTGCGCAGCGCGCGCAGCAGGTGCGCGGAGTAGTCGCCGACGGCACGCACCCGATGGGTGGCGAACAGGTTCGGGAAGACCCGCGCCATGGTGCGCCGGTTCTCCATGACATAGGACACCCCCGACGGCGATCGCAGGTTGTCCTCGAGCACCCGGAAGTCGCCCTTGTCGTCGCGGATCAGGTCGATACCGGCGACGTGGATCCGCACCCCGTTGGGCGGGACGATGCCGGCAGCCTCGCGGTGGAAGTGCTCACACGACGTCACCAACCGGCGCGGGATCACACCGTCACGCAGGATCTCCTGCTCGCCGTAGATGTCGTCGAGGTACATCTCCAGCGCTTTGACCCGCTGGGTGATGCCGCGCTCGAGCCGGGACCATTCGGCCGCAGAGATCACCCGCGGCACCAGATCGAGCGGAAACGGGCGCTCCTGACCGGACAGCGAGAACGTGATGCCCTGATCGATGAAGGCCCGGCCCAGCGCTTCCGAGCGCGACTGCAGCTCGGAGGCATCCGACGGAGCAAGCTCGGCGAAGATGCCCTTGTACGGGCCGCGGACGTTGCCGGCGGCGTCGAACATCTCGTCGAAGGCCTCCGAATATCTGCCCAGCCGGTTGTAGCCGTCGAAGACACCCTGGTGTTTCGCGCGCCGAGCGGTAGCGGCACGTTGACCAGCCGGCTTCGACCCGTTCGAGTCGGCCCCTTGCGTACGGACACTTCTCAGGCTCACCCTCTTCATGCTGCCGCACCCCGCTGGGTTTCGCCGGGTCAATGGCCCAGCCCGTTTCGGCAGGCCAAAGGCCGATTGGCGTGGTATGAACGGGGAATAGCGGGCCCGCTGCGCCCGAGGTTTCGCCTGCACCGCTTTGGGAGTTCAGGCCCCTCGCTGGTACCCTGAACAGTCGCTGCCCGCAGTGCGGGTGTGCGCACCCAGACTTCGGTAACCCCAGCTAGAGAATTACGAAGGAATTTTTACGTGGCCAACATCAAGTCGCAGGAAAAGCGCATCCTCACCAACGAGCGTCGCCGGCTGCGTAACCAGTCCGTGAAGTCGTCGCTGCGTACGGCTGTGCGTAGCTTCCGCGAGGCCGTCGACGCGGGCGAGAAGGACAAGGCCGCCGAGTTGCTGGTATCGACCAGCCGCAAGCTCGACAAGGCCGCCAGCAAGGGCGTGATCCACGCCAACCAGGCCGCCAACAAGAAGTCGGCCCTGGCCCTGGCCTTCAACAAGCTTTGATCCTCCGGCTCCAGCCGCGATAGTTTTCCCGGTTCACCGGGTGGCGAGTTCAGCCACCCGGCGTACCGCTGTCTCAAGGGCGTAGTCGGCATCTGCCGCTGCGCCCTTTACGTCTGCGTTGAGGGCGGCGACCACCCGCATGGCCTCGGCCACCGAGTCACGCGACCATCGGCGCGCCTGCTTCTGCGCCTTCTGCACCCGCCAGGGCGGCATCCCCAGTTCGCCCGCCAGCCGATAGGGGTCCCCCGAGAGCGGGCCCACCCGGGCGATGGTGTGTACCGCCTCGGCCAGCGCATCGGCCAACACCACCTGCGGCTCACCGGCCAGCATCGCCCATCGCAACGCCTCGGCCGCTCCGGCGACGTCTCCGGTGACGGCCTTGTCCGCGATGTCAAAGCCCTTCACCTCGGCCTTGCCGCTGTGATACCGGCGCACCGCGACGGCGTCGACCTGCCCGGCGGTATCGGCCACCAGTTGCGAGCACACCGCGGCGAGCTCACGGATGTTCGACCCGACCGCGTCGAGCACCGCGTTGACCGTGTCGTCGGAAACCTTGGCACGCAACCGACGAAACTCGGCACGCACGAAGTCGGCACGCTCGGCCGGCTTGGTGATCTTTGCGCACGGGTGCACCTGTGCACCAAGCTTTTTCAGCTGATCGGCCAGCGCCTTGGCGCGGCCGCCACCGGTGTGGATGACGACCAGCACCGTGCCGGGAGGCAGATCTGCTGCGGCCGAGGCGATCAGGGCCGCGGCGTCCTTGCCCGCCTCGGCGGCGGACTCCAGCACCACCAAACGCTCCTCGGCGAACAACGACGGACTCAGCAGCTCGGCGAGCTCGCTGGTGCTGACCTCGCCTGCCCGCATCCGGTCCACCGGGACGTCGTCGGACCCTGCCTGCTGGCGCAGTGCCCGCAACACCGCCCCCACGGCTCGCTCGACCAGCAGTTCCTCGTCACCCAGAACCAGGTGCAGACCGTCGATCTGTTCACTCACACCGACGATCGTGTCACGCCGACCCGACAGCTCCGACCACCTGGCCCGCCAGCGCCCAGGCCAGCAACCCGAACACCAGCACGGCCAGCGCCCGCCGCACCCAGCGCAGCCGCCACAACACCGTCACCGCCACACCTGCCAGCGCGACCGACACCACACCGGCCACCCCCGACGGCGACGGCAGCGCGGCCGCGGGCAGCGCCGATGCCCAGCGCGCCACCGACAGCAGCCACCACAACTCGGGTCCGGTGAAGCGGATCAGCAGCTGTGCCCCGCCCGGCCAGATACCCGAGCACACCGCCGCCGCCGTGCCGATCACCGTGATCGGTGGAATCAGCCCTGCCACCGCAAGATTGGCGGCCACTGCCACCAGGCTGACGGTTCCCGAGATCCCGGCCACCAGTGGGGCCGTGACCAACTGAGCCACCACCGCGACACTGACCGCCGCCGCCAACGGGCGCGGCCAGCCTCGCTCCTGCAACCGGCGCATCCACACCGGTGCCACGACGACGATGCCCGCTGTGGCGCACACCGACAATGCGAACCCGACATCGACGGCGAGTTCGGGTGCCGCGATCATCAGCGCGATCACACTGCCGGCCAACGCGGGCACGGCCTGCCGCCGCCGGTGAGTCAGCACCGCCAGCAGCGTCACCGCGCCCATCACCGCGGCCCGCAACACGCTGGCCGACGGCTGCACCACGATGACGAAGCCGACCAGTCCGGCGCCGGCGAGCAACACCGCCACCCTCGGCCCGACCAGCACGGCGCTCAACAACAGCGCGCCACAGACAATCGTGACGTTGGCACCCGACACCGCGGTCAGATGGGTCAGACCGGCTGTGCGGAACTGCGCAGTGGTCGTCGCGGTGACCGCCGAGGTGTCACCGAGTACCAGGGCCGGCAGCATGGCCGCCTGGTCCGCGGGCAGCACCGCCCGTGCCGCATCCGCGAACCGCGAACGTATCTGCGCGGCAACACGTTGCACGGCCGACGCTTCGCCCACCGCCGGGCTGCCCGACGCCGCCAGCACCGCCACACTCAGGTCCCTGCGGTCCGGGCGGCCCACGCCGGCGCGAAAGCGCACCGGGGTTCCTGGGCCGGCGCCACCGAACGACGCCGAGGCGAACACCAGGACTCGACCCGACATCGGAACCTGATCGACCTCACGCAGTGCGGCGCGGAACATCAGCCGCCCTCCGCTGATCACCCGCGGGGTCTCACCGGGAACCACCTCGACCGTCGCACTGCTGCCGTAGAGCCGTGCGATGGGATGATGCTCGACCTGGTGTACGCGGAGTGCGACCGCCATCGCGAACCCGGCAGCCACGGCCGCGACGGCCAGCACCGCTGCCGCGATCGGCCGAGGCTCCCCCGCGTCGGGCCCGGCACCCCATCGCAGCGCCAGCCAGGTCAACCCCACGGCGCCGAGGCCCACCACCGCCGCGGCTCCGAGGTGCCAGACGATTCCGGCCGCCGACACCGACCATGCGGTCAGGGCCGCCGGGACGGTCCGCAGGTCCAGGAGCTGCCGCTCGGCCGTGTCCTGAAGATCACGTCCGGACCAGTTCACGCAGTTTCTCCAGCCGCGCCGGCCCGATCCCGTCGACGTCGCCGAGTTGATCGACGTTGTCGAACCGGCCGTGCGCAGCCCGCCAGGCCACGATCGCCTCGGCAGTCACCGGGCCGACACCTGGCAGCGCATCGAGGTCCGCCACGGTCGCGGTGTTGAGATCCACCGGCCCCGACGGTGCACCCGACGCGGGTACCGAGACACCGCGCGATGGTGACGCCCCGACATCACCGGCGACCGAACTACCCATGGTCACCGGTTGACCCGGTGGCGCCTCGATGCCGACCACGATCTGTTCACCGTCACCGACCCGGCGTGCCATGTTCAATCCGATCAGGTCGGCGCCGTCGAGCGCCCCGCCGGCGGCTTCCAGCGCGTCGGCGATCCTCGCCCCGGGCTGCAGTGTCACCAGGCCTGGCTTGTGTACCAGGCCGACCACGCTGACCACCACCGGCCCTCCCGGCTCAGCGGGGGCGGCCGGCGTCGGCGCGGCCGACGAAACCATCTGTACCGGTGGAAGATTCGCCGAGGCGACCGGTGGCGGCTGCTGGCGGATCAGGGCGAAAACCGTGACCAGGACCGCCAGCACCCCGACACCGGCCAAGGCCAGCGCACCGGCCCGGCCTGGATCGGCGCGCGCAGCCGCCAGCCAACCCCGGCCGTCCCGCGGTGCCGTGTCCGGCAGCCATCTCGACAGTGTGCTCTCGGAGGCCGTGTCCGGATCTGGTTCAGCGCCCTCCCCGGTCTCGGGATCGTCGGCGGTGCCGGAACGGCCACCCAGACGGCGAAGCCGCTCCACTGACAATTCGGTACCCATGCCCGCGACGGTAGGTGCGGGTCACGACGATTCCGGGCTCCCGAACCTCGGGCACCGGCCGGCTGTGGATGAATCTCGCGCTGTGGACTAACTGCCCCAGCGTGAACGGCAACACCAAGGTGGACTTCTCGGCGGCGACTCCGACGACGGTGTGGTTGCCGCCAGGATGGGCGCCTACCGGTGGTGAACACTTCACCGATAGTGTCTAGAGTCCGGCGCAGGGCTCAGCGAGGGAGGCGAACATGACCGCAGCGGGTAAGCCGATTCGGGTCATCCAATGGACCACCGGCAACATCGGCCGACGCTCGCTGCACGCGATCATCGGCCGCGACGACATGGAACTGGTCGGCGTGTACGCGTACGGCGCCGAAAAGGTCGGAGTCGACGCCGCGGAACTGGCCGGATGGCCGGAACCCACCGGCATCAAGGCCACCAACGACATCGAGCAACTGCTCGCCCTCAAACCCGATGCCTGTTGCTACAACCCCATCTGGCCCAAGGTCGACGAACTCGTCGCACTGCTGGAAGCCGGGGTGAACGTGTGTTCCACCGCGGCCTGGATCACCGGGGGCAAGCAGACCCCCGAAGACCTCGAGCGGATCGAAACGGCTTGCCAGACAGGTAATTCCACGATCTTCGGAAGCGGCGCCCATCCCGGCCTGACCAACATGATGGGCATGGTGCTGTCCAGCGCATGCGAGAGCGTCGATGAAATCCGGATCACCGAGTCGGTCGACTGCGGGGTGTACGAATCGGCGGGAACCATGGCCGCGATGGGCTTCGGCAAAGACCCGGAGACGCCGGGGCTGGCCGAGAGCGTGCGCCTGGAAAGCGAGGTGTTCGCCGAGTCCGCGGCGATGATGGCCGACGCCATCGGCGCCAAGCTGGACCGGATCACCTTCGACGTCACGTTCACACCGGCCACCGACGATTCCGATCTTGGGTTCATGCAGATCCCCAAGGGCACGGTGGCCAGCGTGTACGGCTACCACCGTGGTTGGGTGGGCGACAAGAACGTCGTCAGCGTCGGATTCAACTGGATCATGGGCAATCACGTCACGCCCCCGAAGCCGGTGGCGCACGGCCACGTGATCCAGGTGTTCGGCGTGCCCAACATGCGCACCGTGGTGTACTGCCTGCCGTCGAAGGACTGGAGCGAGGTCAGCCTCAACGGGCTCGGGATGATCTACACCGCGCTGCCGGTCACGAATGCGGTGCCCGCCGTGGTGGCCGCGGCACCGGGCATTCTCACCCTCAAGGATCTGCCGCCGGTCACGGGACGGTTCGCCGGCTAGCTCCGTCCGGGCGCTGCCACGCCGGTTTCCACCGGAGGGTTGTGCACACGCCGGATCGACAACGCACTGGTAGAAACCGGCGTCTGCAAGCCCGGACCCGCTAAGTGTCCTCCACCGTGATACACGCACCGACCGCACCGCCACCGACGTGCACCGCGAGCACCGGGCCCATGTCGGTCACCGAGAGCGACAGCAGGTTCGGCAGGCGTTCGGTGAGCACGTCGGCGATGTCCTCGGCGTCCTCCGGGTTGTCGACATGGTGCACGACGACGCGCACGGCGCGGTCGCCGGCGGCCTCGACGATCTGATCGACAAGCGCGGCATGTGCTTTCGATATCGTCCGGATCCGTTGCGAGAGCACCAGCCGCCCGTCCACATCGAGGCGCAAAAGCGGTTTGAGTGACAACGCGGTGCCGAGCCACGACGCGGCCGCCCCGATCCGGCCGCTGCGCCGCAAGTTGTCGAGCCGGTGCACGACGATGAACGCCTGCCCGCGCGGGATCGCGGCCCGCGCCGCCGCCTCAACCGTGTCGAGAGTTCCTCCGCCGCGGGCTGATTCCGCGGCGGCCAGGGCGACGAAGCCCACCCCCATGGCCGCGGCACGTGAGTTCACCACCCGCACGGCAGGCCCGATCTCACGGGCCGTTGCCGCGGCCGTGCTGTAGGTGCCCGACAGCGCCGCTGAAATGTGCACGGCGACAACACCATCACCACCACTGTCGGCCAGTGCCTGCCGGTAGATCTCGGCAAGATCGGCCGGTGACGCCCCTGAGGTGGTGACGCGGGGCCGGTCATAGATGTCCGACGGCATCTCGTCGACACCGTCGCGCAGATCGGCGCCGTCATCGAGGATGTGCAATGGCACCTGCCGAATTCCCCACTGCTCACACAACTCCGGCCGCAACCGCGACGTCGAGTCGGTCACCACCTTGACCGCCATCGTCAGTCGGTGGAATCCAGTTGTGGCACCCCGGCGGCGGCCAGACCCTTGAGCATCAACTCGGCCACAGCACGGTGAGCTTCGAAATTCCAGTGGATGCCGTCGGGATTGCCCCGACCGCTGAGCACCTCGTCGGCGACAGCCGCCTTGAGGTCCACCAGCGGCACATCATGCTCGGCGGCCCAGGCCGTGATCGCCTCGACCGTGGGCTCACGCCCATGGTGGGCCTTGCCGTAGGTGTCGGCAATGTGCACCGACGGCAACGACGCCACCACCGGGATGCCCGGCCGGTTGAAGTCGATGGCGTTGCGCGTCATCTCCAAATATTCGACGGTCAGGTGCGGGGGCAGGGCCGACCGGGCGATCGGCGACAGCCGAGGCTGGATCCAGCCGTAGCCGTCGCGGGTCCAGCGGCGCAGCCACGCCGGGCGCACATAGCGGATCAGCTCACGTACCGCCGTCGGCAGGGGCGAGGGCAGCGAGTCCATACCACTGGTGGCAAAGACGACCGCGCCGGCGCGCGGCAACGCCGCCCAGGACCGGGGATCCTGAGTGGCAGCCCACCAGACGTCGCGGGTGGTCCAACCGATCCGGCCGATCAGCTCGACATCCCAACCCAACTGATGGGCCACGATATTGGGCCAGATTCTCGGATCGTCGGACGGCAGCCCCCCGGTCGGCCCGAAATAGGACAGGGAGTCGGCGAATACCAGCAGCACCGGCCTGCGAGCTGCGCTGCGATCAGAGGACATCGTTGGCCACCTGCGCCGAGGCATTCCAGACATCGAGCCGCCACTTGATGGCGTCGAACGCGTCACCATCTGCCGCGGTGTCGTCCGAATGTCCGGACAGCTGAACCCAGCTGGCGTTGCCCATTCCGCCGAGCACCGGCCAGTTGTCCACCGGGAGACCGAGCAACCCCGCGGTCAGCGCCGCGATCAGCCCGCCGTGCGCCACCAGCACGACCGGACGGTCCGAGCCATCCAGACCCCATTCCGGTTGTCCGGCAACAATTTCAGCCACCACCGGGAGGCTGCGGTCGGCCACATCGACGCGGCTCTCACCGCCATGCGGCGCCCACCGCGCGTCCTCGCGCCACGCCACGCGAGCGCCCGGTGCCATCGTGTCGACTTCGAGGTGGGTCAGACCCTGCCAGTCCCCCAGGTGCGTCTCGCGCAACCGCTTGTCGACCTGCACCGCGACCCCGGCGCGGTCACCCAGGGTCACCGCTGTGTCGAGGGCGCGCGTGAGGTCCGAGGAAACGATCAACAGCGGCTGACGCTTGGCGAGCACCTCGGCGGCCGCCGCCGCCTGATCGCGACCGAGGTCGGACAACTCGGTGTCGAGCTGGCCCTGCATCCGGCTGCCCGCGTTGTATTCGGTCTGGCCGTGCCGCAACAGGACCAGCCGGCGGACCTTCATCGCTGCCTCATTCCGTGAACTCCGGGTCCGCAGGACCACCAAGCTCGACCGGAATCGTCGGGCAGTCTCGCCACAACCGCTCAAGGGCGTAGAACTCCCGCTCGTCCTGGTGCTGGATGTGCACCACGATGTCCACGTAATCGAGCAGCGTCCAGCGTCCCTCGCGGGTGCCCTCGCGGCGCGCGGGCTTGTACCCGGCCAGTCGCATCTTCTCTTCGACCTCGTCGACGATCGCGTTGACCTGTCGCTCGTTGGACGCCGATGCGATCACGAAGCAGTCGGTGATCACCAACTGGCCCGACACATCGATGACCACCACATCGTCGGCCAGCTTGGCCGCGGCAGCCTGGGCGGCCACCGTCGCCATCGCGACGGCCTCATCGGTCGCGCTCATCGAATCGGCTCCATGATGCGTTCACCCTTCCCGTCTGCGGAGTACAACCCGCGTTTGGCCACGTACTGCACCACACCGTCGGGTACCAGGTACCAGATCGGCCGGCCTTCGGCGGCCCGCTTACGGCAGTCACTGGACGAGATCGCCAGCGCGGGCACCTCGACCAACGTCAATGCGTCCGGCGGCAGCTCACGCAGCGCCGCCTCGATATGTTCACCGTCCAACTCGTAACCCGGCCGGCTGACGCCCACGAACCTCGCCATGGAGAACAAATCCTCCCAGTTCTGCCAGGACAGGATCGATGCCAGCGCATCGGCGCCGGTAATGAAGTACAGGTCGGTGTCGTCGTTGAGGTCGCGCAGGTCACGCAAGGTGTCCTTGGTGTAGGTCGCGCCGCCCCGATCGATGTCGACCCGGCTGACCGAGAAGCGCGGGTTGGAGGCGGTCGCGATCACCGTCATCAGATAACGGTCCTCAGCGGCGCTGACCCGCCGATCGTGCTTCTGCCACGGCTGACCGGTCGGGACGAAAACCACCTCGTCGAGTTCGAACAGGTCGGCGACCTCGCTGGCGGCCACCAGGTGGCCGTGGTGGACAGGATCGAACGTCCCGCCCATTACACCCAGCCTGCGCCGTCTTGCCACAAAGAGGCAGCTTACGGCAGCCGCACGCGCGGCTCAGACCGGCAGCAACCCGTCGATCACGGCGGCCAGCTGTTTGGCCGACCGGCACTCGTGCATCGGGATGGTTTCGAGGTACTTCGGTGCCGCGGAGTCCCCGCTACCCCACAGATGCTTGGGCTCGGGGTTGAGCCAGTGCGCGTGCCGACTGGCAGACACCATGTGCGCGAGCAGCTCCGTCTGGGGGTTTCGGTAGTTGTTCCGGCCGTCGCCCAGCACCAGCAGCGAGCTGCGCGGCGACAGCACGTTGGGGTACTTGTCCAGGAAGGACACGAAAGCGTGCCCGTAGTCGGAGTGCCCGTCGCGGGTGTAGACCCCCGCCTCGCGGGTGATGCGCTGTACCGCCACCGCGAGATCGGCCTCGGGCCCGAACATGTCGGTCACCTCGTCGGTGGTGTCGATGAAGGCGAACACACGTACCCGGGAGAACTGCTGGCGCAGCGCCGAAACGAGCATCAGGGTGAAGTGGCTGAACCCGGCCACCGACCCCGACACATCGCAGAGCACCACGAGCTCGGGGCGGGCCGGATGCGGCTTCTTGAGCACGACGTCGATCGGCACACCGCCGGTGGACATCGACTTGCGCAGTGTTTTGCGCAAGTCGATCTCGCCGGACCGGGACCGCCGACGCCGGGCCGCCAGCCGCGTCGCCAGCGTGCGGGCCAGCGGCTGCACGGTCTTGCGCATCTGGCGCAGCTGCTCCCCGGAGGCGCGCAGGAACTCGACGTTCTCGGCCAGCTGCGGCACCCCGTACATCTGCACGTGGTCTCGGCCCAGCTGCTCGGCGGTGCGCCGCTTGGTCTCGGACTCGACCATCTTGCGCAGCTGGGAGACGCGCTGAGCGGCCAGGGCCTTGGCGATCTCCTCCTGGGTCGGCGTCGGCTCCTCGCCATAGGGCGCGAGCAGCCCGGCCAGCAGCCGGCCCTCCAGATCGTCGAGGCTCATGGCCTTGAGTGCCTGATACGACGAGTACGACGGACCGCGGCTGGAGTTGTATCGACCGTAGGCCTCGACGATCCGCGCGATCATCGCTGCCATCCGGTCGTCGAGGTTGGCCAGATCCTCGTTGTCGGCCAGCATCTGCACCAGGGCCTCGCGCATCGCCTCGATGTCCTCGGGCGGCAGCTGGGGCTGACTGTCGCCGTCGGCGGCATCGTCGTCGTCATCCAGCACCGTGCGCGCGCCGAGCGCCGCCGGGAAGAACAGGTCGAACATCGCGTCGTAGGTCTCGCGGTGGTCCGGACGCCGCAGCACCGCGCACGCGATACCCTCCCGCAACGCCTCCCGGTCGCCGAGCCCCAGCACGGTGATCACCCGGCCCGCATCGACCGTCTCCGACGGGCCGACGGAGATCCCTTGCCCGCGAAGGGCTTCTACGAACTCGACAAGGTGCCCGGGCCAACCGTGAGGGGCCAGCGGCTGGGGCGGTCGAACCCGGCGGGGAACCATTTAGTTCAGCCTCAGCTCGCCGGCGGCTCGCACTTGGTCTGACTGGTGTTTGAGCACCACACCCAGGGTGGCGGCGATCATCTCGTCGTCGATGGTGTCCAGTCCCAGGGCCAGGACGGTGCGGCCCCAGTCGATGGTCTCGGCGACCGACGGCAGCTTCTTGAGCTGCATCCCCCGCAGCACGCCGATGATCCGCACCAGTTCGGTGGCGATGTGCTCGGGAAGCTCGGGCACCCGGGACAGCAGGATGCGGCGCTCCAGGTCCGGGTCTGGGAAGTCGATGTGCAGGAACAGGCAGCGACGCTTGAGCGCCTCGGAAAGCTCACGGGTGGCATTGGAGGTGAGCAGCACGAACGGCGGCCGTTCGGCGGTGATGGTGCCGAGTTCCGGGACGGTGACCGCGAAGTCGGAAAGCACCTCCAGCAACAGGCCTTCGATCTCGATGTCGGCCTTGTCGGTCTCGTCGACCAGCAGGACGGTCGGGTCGGTGCGCTTGATCGCGGTCAGCAGCGGACGGGTCAGCAGGAACTCCTCGCTGAACACGTCGTCCTTGGTCTGGTCCCAATCGGTGCCCGACCCGCCGGCCTGTCCGGCCTGGATTCGCAGGATCTGCTTGGCGTGGTTCCACTCGTAGAGTGCGCGGGCTTCGTCCACGCCCTCATAGCACTGCAACCGGACCAGCTCCGAGCCCGTGGTCGCCGCGACCGCGCGGGCCAGTTCGGTCTTGCCGACGCCCGCGGGCCCCTCCACGAGCAACGGTTTGCCGAGCCGGTCGGCGAGGAAAACCGCTGTCGCGGTGGCGGTGTCGGGCAGATATCCGGTCTCCGCCAGGCGCCGCGCGACATCGTCGATGTCGGCGAACAACGGAGCGGGGCGAGCGGGCACGCTCATGTGGTCTCCTGGTCTGTGTCTGGTCGGCGGGTTAGGCCGGGCGGGTCTGACCGTCTCCCCACACGATCCATTTGGTCGAGGTCAGTTCGGGCAGGCCCATGGGTCCGCGGGCATGCAGCTTCTGGGTGGAGATGCCGATCTCGGCGCCGAAACCGAACTGCTCTCCGTCGGTGAACGCGGTGGACGCGTTGACCATCACCGCGGCCGCGTCCACCTGCTCGGTGAATCGTTGGGCCGCAGCAAGATCCGTTGTCACTATGGCCTCGGTGTGCCCGGTGCCGTACGTGTTGATGTGGGCGATCGCCCCGTCGACCCCATCCACCAGGGCCACGGCGATGTCCATCGAGAGGAACTCGGTGTGCAACTCCTCGTCGGTGGGATCGGCGTGCACCGTGACCCCGGCCTCGCGCAGGGCCGCGGTCAGCAGCGGCAGCGCGGTGGCCTCCAGCGCCTTGTCGACCAGCAGGGTCTCGGCGGCGTTACAGACGCTGGGACGGCGGGTCTTGGAGTTCAGCAGGATCTTGCAGGCCAGGTCGATGTCAGCCGAGGAATCAACATAGACATGACAATTGCCGACGCCGGTCTCGATGGTGGGTACCTGCGCATCGCGCACCACGGCCTCGATCAGGCCGGCGCCCCCGCGCGGGATCACCACGTCGACCAGGCCGCGGGCCTGGATCAGATGGGTGACGCTGGCGCGGTCATGGCTGGGCAGCAGTTGCACGGCATCCAGGGGCAGACCGACCGATGCCAGAGCCGAACGCAGCGCGGCCACGAGCGCCTCGTTGGACCGGGCCGCGGACGAACTGCCGCGCAGCAGAGCGGCATTACCCGATTTCAGGGTGAGCCCGAAGGCGTCGACCGTGACGTTGGGCCTGCCCTCGTACACCATTCCGACGACGCCGAGGGGCACCCGCTGCTGACGCAGTTGCAGCCCGTTGGGCAGGGTGCGGCCGCGCAACACCTCGCCGACCGGATCGGGCAGTCCGGCGACCTGACGCAGACCGGCGGCGATGCCGTCGACCCGCTGTGGGTTGAGCGCCAGGCGGTCCAGGATCGACTCGGGGGTCCCGGCCGCCCGCGCGGCCTCGACGTCGGCGGCATTGGCGGCCAGGATCTCGTGGACGTGAGCCAGCACGCTGTCGGCGGCGGCATGCAGCGCGCGGTTCTTCGTCTCGGCGCTCAGGGTGCCCAGGACGCGGGCGGCGACGCGGGCCCGACGCGCGGCCTCGTGCACCTGCCCACGCAGGTCGGCGTCGGGCACGGCAGTCGTCGGAGACTCTGTCTGAACGCTCATCTAGCCAGCGTATCGGAGGAGTTGAGGTGCTTCGACAGGTGTCAGGCGCCGGTAGCAACTAGCCTTTTCATCCATGGCCGCTGCGCGTGTTTGCGTCGTCGGGAGTATCAACGCCGATCTCACGTTCACCGTCGGCGCACTGCCGCGCCCGGGGCAGACGGTGCTCGCCTCCTCGCTGGCTTCGGCGCCCGGCGGCAAGGGCGGAAACCAGGCGGTGGCGGCCGCGCGCGCCGGTGCCGAGGTGGAACTGGTGGCCGCGATCGGTGACGATGCGGCCGCCACGATCCTGCGCCGTCATCTCCAGGCCAACGGGGTCGGCGCCGAGTCCGTGGCCTGTGTGCCCGGTCCGAGCGGATCGGCGGCGATCCTGGTCGACACCGTCGGCGAGAACTGCATCGTGGTGGCACCGGGTGCCAATTCGCGGCTCGAGGTGGATTCCGCGGCGGCCCGTTCCGCCATCGTGTGGAGCGAGGTCACCTTGATCCAGTTGGAGATCCCGGTGACGACGGCGATCGCGGCGGCCAAGCTGGCACGGGCGGCCGGAGCGGTGGTGATGCTCAACGCGTCGCCCGGGGGCACCCCCGCCCATCACCTGCTGGCCCTGTCGGAACTGGTCGACGTGGTGGTGGTGAACGAGACCGAGGCGGCCGAGTGGCATTGGCCGGTGCGGCATCTGGTGATCACCCGAGGCGCACGAGGCGCCAGCTATCTGAGCTCCGACGAGCGCTTCGACGTGCCGGCCCCCACGGTGCAGGCTCTGGACACGGCCGGCGCCGGCGACGTGTTCGCCGGGGTGCTGGCCGCCGGATGGACCGCGGGCCACGAGCAGGCGCTGCGGCGCGCCTGCGCGGCCGGGGCCCTGGCCACCTTGGTGCGCGGGGCCGGCGACTGCGCGCCGTCGGCCGCCGACGTCGACGCCGTCCTGACCCCCTGAGACGGCCAACTGAAGCCGATACCGTTGACGTTATAGTCGCCACCATGACGCAGGGACTCTCCCCACGGCCACCCGACGGCGACTGGCTCGGCACCCCCTATCTCAAATTCGAGCGACGGGGTCCGTTCGGCGTCGTCACCCTCGATCGCCCGGAGGCCCGCAACGCGATGACACCGGCCATGTACTTCGGCATCCGGTACGCGGTCACCCATGTCGAGGCCGACCCGGATCTGGCCGGCCTGCTCATCACCGGGGCCGGGGACGTGTTCGCACCGGGTGGTGACCTCGGTGGCGGCAACGGCGTCGACGACTGGATGAGTTTCGGCGCGGCCCTGTCGATGGATGTCACGCCGTTCGAAACCCTGCGCCAATCGGTCAAGCCGGTGGTCAGCGCGGTCAACGGGTTGTGCCAGGGCGGCGGGTTGCAGATCGCGATCTGCAGCGACATGGCCGTGGTCAGCGACCGCGCCACGTTCCGGGTACCCGAGTTGTACCGCGGCATCGCCGACACCTACTACAGCCAGATGCTCGCGCGCCTCATCGGACCCGTGCGCACCCGCGACCTGATGTTCACCGGCCGCACCCTCACGGCGCAGGAGGCGGTCGACTGGGGCATGGTCGCCCGCGTGGTCCCCCACGACGAACTGCTCTCTGCGGCAACGGAAGTGCTCAGCCAATGCTGCCGGACCGCACCCCGGGCCCGCGGGGTGGTCAAGTCCAGCCTGGACAGCTACATGGGCCTCTACGACCGGATCGGCATGAAGGCCAGCTACAGCGGCGAGGAGGCGATGGAGGGCTTCCGCGCGTTCAAGGCCCGCCGCTCACCGGAGTGGGTACATCCGGACCTGCGGGCACAGGGCCGCCTCTAGACGCTGACCAGGCCCACCTCGGCATCTATTGCTCGGGGATGTTCCGCTCGATCTCGTCGAGCCAGATACGTGCCGACATGTCCGAGGGCGCCCGCCAATCCCCGCGCGGCGAGAGGGATCCGCCGTGCGACACCTTGGGACCATTGGGCAGCGCCGAACGCTTGAACTGGGAGAACGAGTAGAACCGCTGCGCGAACACCTGCAGCCAGTGCCGGATCTCTTTGAGCGAGTACGCCGGGCGCTTGTCCTCGGGGAACCCGGCGGGCCAATCCCCATGGGCCGCGTCATGCCAGGCGTGCCAGGCCAGAAACGCCACCTTGGACGGACGGAACCCGTAGCGCAGCACCTGGAACAACGAAAAGTCCTGCAGCACATACGGACCGACCTTGGCCTCGCTGCTCTGGATCTCCTCGTCCTCCCCGGTGGGGACCAGCTCCGGGGTGATCTCGGTTTCCAGTACCGACTGCAACACCTCGTTGACTTCGGAATCCTCGGAGCCGAACTGCCCCGACGAGATCACCCAGCGGATCAGGTGCTGGATCAGGGTTTTCGGCACACCGCCGTTGACGTTGTAGTGCGACATCTGGTCACCGACCCCATAGGTCGACCAGCCCAGCGCCAGCTCGGACAGGTCGCCGGTGCCCAAGACGATGCCGCCGCGCTGGTTGGCCAACCGGAACAGGTAGTCGGTGCGCAAACCGGCCTGCACGTTCTCGAACGTGACGTCGTAAACCTTCTCGCCCCGGCCGAACGGATGGTCCATCTCGGTGAGCATCAGCTCGGCAGTCTTCTTGATGTCGATCTCTTCGAACGTCACACCCAGGGCACGGCTCAACCGGATGGCGTTGTTCTTGGTCCGGTCACCGGTGGCGAAGCCGGGCAAGGTGAACGCGAGGATGTCGCTGCGTGGCCGGTTTTCCCGGTCCATCGCCCGCGCGGCCACGATCAGGGCATGCGTGGAATCCAAACCACCGGACACCCCGATGACCACCTTGGGGTAGTTCAGCGCCCGCAGCCGTTGCTCCAGCCCGGAAACCTGGATGTTGTAGGCCTCGTAGCAATCCTGTTGCAACCGTGTGGGGTCCGCCGGAACGAACGGAAACCGCTCGACCTCACGCCGCAGCCCGATGTCGTCGGTCGGCGGGTCGAGCTGGAAATCGATGCGGCGGAATGAATCCACTTGGGCGCCATGATGTCTGGCGTTGTCATCGAAAGTGCCCATCCGCAGCCGCTCGGACCGCAGCAACTCCAGGTCCACGTCGGCCACCGAGCGCCGTTCACCCCGCGGAAAGCGCTCGCTCTCGGCGAGCAGCAGCCCGTTCTCCCAGATCATGGTCTGGCCGTCCCAAGCCAGGTCGGTCGTCGACTCCCCCTCGCCGGCCGCAGCGTACACATACGCCGCCAGACACCTCGATGAGGCCGAACGTGCCAGCAGCGCACGATCTTCGGCGCGACCGACCGTGATGGGGCTGCCCGAGAGATTGGCCAGCACCGTGGCGCCGGCCATCGCAGCCTGCGCGCTGGGTGGCACCGGCACGAACATGTCCTCGCAGATCTCGACGTGCAGCACCAGACCGGGAACATCGGAGGCCACGAACAACAAGTCGGGCCCGAACGGCACCTCGGCACCGGCCACGTGGATGGTGCCACGCACATCGTTGCCGGGAGCCATCTGCCTGCGCTCGTAGAACTCGCGGTACGTCGGCAGATAGGACTTGGGTGCCACACCGAGCACCGCGCCCCGGTGGATGACCACCGCCGTGTTGTAGATCCGATGCCGGTACCGCAGGGGCGCGCCCACCACCAGGACCGGCGTCAACACCACCGACGCCGCGACGATTTCGACAAGCGCCTGTTCCACCGATTCCAGCAGCGCATCCTGCATGACGATGTCGTCGATCGAGTACCCCGACAAGGTCAATTCGGGGAACACCGCGACAGCCACACCGTCGTCGTGGCAGGCCTGCGCCAACCGGAGCACCGATTCGGCGTTCGCCGGCGGATCCGCCAGCGCTGTGTGGTGAGTGCAGGCGGCAACCCGCGCGAAACCGTGTCGATAGGCGCTGTAGAAGTCCATCGCGCCCATTGTCACCCGAAAAGTGTCAAGATCGGGCCAGCGGGTACCAATTGACGCATGAGCGATACCGCACTGGTGGTCGTAGACATGCTCAACACCTACCGGCACGAGGATGCCGAATTGCTGGCACCCAATGTGGCAGCGATCATCGATCCGCTGGTCGGGCTGATCGAGACGGCGCGCGGCCGCGACGATGTCGACCTGATCTACGTCAACGACAACTACGGCGATTTCACCGCCCAGTTCAGCGACATCGTCGAGTCCGCCCTGACCGGTGCGCATCCGGACCTGGTGCGCCCGATCGCACCCGCGGACGGCTGCCTGCTGCTGACCAAGGTGCGCCACAGCGTGTTCTATGCGACCGCACTCGATTATCTGCTGGGCCGGCTGGAGACCCGGCGGTTGATCCTGGCGGGCCAGGTCACCGAGCAGTGCATCCTCTACAGCGCCCTGGACGCGTACGTGCGCCATTTCGACGTGGTGATCCCGGCTGACGCGGTGGCGCACATCGATGCCGGCCTGGGCCAGGCCGCGCTGGAGATGATGCGGCGCAACATGAGCGCCGAAGTGATCCCTGCCGCCGAGTGCCTCGGATGAATTTCAGGTCAGGGGCGCAGACTCGCGCCAAGACTCCACCATCGGCAGCACTCCGTCGGCGAGCACCGGTAGCTGAGGTATCAGGGCCACACAGCTGACCATGGTCAAC
Organism: Mycobacterium sp. DBP42; assembly: GCF_005924235.1. Classification (NCBI taxonomy): domain Bacteria; kingdom Bacillati; phylum Actinomycetota; class Actinomycetes; order Mycobacteriales; family Mycobacteriaceae; genus Mycobacterium; species Mycobacterium sp. DBP42. The sequence goes on along the minus strand of NZ_VCMY01000008.1, from coordinate 37,277 downwards.
GTCGCGGCGGCATCGACCAAACGCTGCACCTCGGGATTCGTGACTCGCAAGCCCAGTTCCCGCGCCGCCGCGTCGTACTCGGCCACCGCCGCCGGGCCGGCCAGCGCGAGATCCCACTCCACCGGACCACAAGTGACGTCCTCGAAATCGGCGAACCGCACGCCGTCGGTGGTCCGGATGACGTTGAGCGCCGGCCCGTCCCCGTGAATGGTCTGAACACTCACGTCGGGGAACCTGGCCTCGAACGAGGCACGGTCGGCGAGCACCGATCGCAGCGCCGCGTATTCGTCGCGTATTCGGCTGACATCGCTCGGCAGCAACGGCGCCGCATCGTCCAAGTTGTCGATCAAGCCGCCGAGCGACCGGTTGACCGGGGTGAGAAACGGCAATTCGTCCGGATATCGCGCAAGGGCCGCGTGCAGCGTCGCGGTATGAGCCATGGAGACGGCCGAGTACGGCTCATGGTCCGCCGCAACATCGACCAGCTCCCAGAACGTCATCCCGAACCCCTCTCGGCGCACGGGCGACCGGGGCAGCATCGGTGCCGGAACCACGACCGGTAGGCCCTGACTGTCGAGCCAGGCGACCACGTCCAGTTCCCGCTGTTGCCGCTCAGCCTGGGCCTGGGGTGTCATCCCTGGTGGCAGCACAACCTGGACGCGCGCCACCACCGGGGTCGGTTCCAGGCGGACGACGATCGAGAACGCGTCGTGCAGCACCGTCGTGTTCGTAGCAGGCAGGCCCAGCGCACGCCCGGCCTCCAGCGCCACCTCCGCCACCCGCCGGGTACGGTCAGCGAATTCGGGAGAGGCTGTCGAGACCGGCACTCCGCCACTCTCCCACACTCATTGCCGGTGCCCGCTGCCTCCGGTGAGTTCCGATCTACCCTGGACCTCGTGGATGCTCCCGAACTCGTCGCCCTGCTTCAGGGGCGCCGCGTCGCGGTGTTGACCGGGGCCGGGATGTCGACCGATTCGGGCATCCCCGACTACCGCGGGCCCGACTCCCCGCCCAGCAATCCGATGACCATCCGGCAGTTCACCTCCGATCCGCTGTTCCGGCAACGGTACTGGGCCCGCAACCATGTCGGCTGGCGCCACATGGACGAAACCATGCCCAACGCCGGGCACCGGGCCCTGGCCGCATTGGAATCCACCGGTGTGGTGAACGGACTGATCACCCAGAACGTCGATCTGCTGCACAGCAAGGCCGGCAGCCGATCGGTGGTCAACCTGCACGGCACCTACGCGCAGGTGGTCTGCCTGGACTGCGGCGCGACGATGGGTCGCGACGAGTTGGCCACGCTGCTGGAGGCGGCCAATCCCGGATTCATCGAACGCGCCGAGGCGGTCGGTGGGATCGCGGTGGCTCCCGACGCCGACGCCGTGGTGCGCGAAACCGAGTCGTTCGTCATCGTGGGCTGCCAGGCCTGTGCGGGCATGCTCAAACCCGACATCGTCTACTTCGGCGAGAGTGTCCCCAAAGACCGTGTCGAGCAGGCCTATTCGATGGTGGACGAGGCCGAGGCGCTGTTGGTGGCGGGATCCTCTCTTACCGTCTACTCCGGCTACCGGTTCGTCCGGCATGCCGCAGCCCACGGCATCCCGGTCGGCATCATCAACCGCGGCGCCACCCGCGGCGACGACCTGGCGGCGGTGAAGGTCGAAGCGGGCTGTTCGGAGATGCTGGCCCTGTTGGCCGGCGAGCTCAGAACGTGCACGGCATCGACCGGATAGCGTGCACGAAGTTGCCCGCCAGATAGGCCGGTTCGCCCGCCGCGATGTCGGGCAGCTGGTGCAGCAGCTCACCGAAGATCGCCCGTAACTGCGTCCGGGCGACGTGTGCGCCGAGGCAGAAGTGGCGGCCACCGCCCCCGAATCCCAGGTGCGGATTGGGCTTTCGGCTCAGATCGAAGACCTCGGGCCGGTCGAACACCTGGCCATCCCGGTTACCCGAGGAATAGAACATCACCACCTTCTCCCCCGCCGCGATCTGCGCTCCGCCGAGCTCGACATCGACGGCCGCAGTGCGGCGAAACGTCATCACCGGTGTGGCCCAGCGGACGAACTCTTCGACGGCGCCGCCGATCCGGTCGTCGAAATCCGCCATGAGCCAGGCCCTCTGGCCAGGATGGTCGGTGAGCGCTTTGAGGGCGTGGCTGGTGGTCTGGCGGGTGGTGTCGTTGCCTGCCACCGCCAGCAGGACGAAGAACGCCGCGACCTCGGCATCGGTGAGCCGGTCCCCGTCGACCTCGGCGTGGACCAGCGCGCTGATCAGATCGTTGCCCGGGTTCTGCCTGCGTTCTGCGGCAAGCGCATTCGCGACCTGATGCAGGTACATCTGGTTCTGCAGCAGCACCTCGAGCGGGTCGCGCCCGGCGAGGTAGACAGGGTCGGCCCAGGACACCAGCGCATCCGCAGCATGTGCCACCCGCTGACGTTCGGACTCGGGTATCCCGACCATGTCCGACAGCGTGCGAATCGGCAGCTCCTTGGCGCACTGGTCGACGAAGTCCACCCCGCTGCCGACTTCCTTGAGTTCGGCCACGATCTGGCGCGCGTTCTCCTTGATCGAGTCTTCGATGCGGGCCACCTGCCGGGGGGTGAACGCCGCGTGGACCAGTTTGCGGATCAGTGTGTGCCGCGGCGCGTCCATCGCCAGGAAAGACTGTGACGCCTCGAGTAGCTCCTCCGGAATGGATTCGAACAGCACCCCTTTGCCCGACAGGAATGTCTCGCTGTCACGGCTGACCGCGACGATGTCGGCGTGCCGGGTAACCGCCCAGAAGCCGCGATCGGCGGGATCGGGCATCAGGGCGTCTTCGACCGGTGGATGCCAACTCACCGGGCGCGAGGCACGCAGCTCCGCGAAGGCCACCTCGCGATCGGCAGCCGTGGTGGCCCAGAACACCCGTGACGACAGGTCGATCGGGTCGTAGGGGCGAGCGGCAGGGGGCCAGGACGGGGCTGATGTGATAGGCGACACACTCATGTCGGTGACAATAAGTCTAGACATTGTGTCTAGTCAAGGTGTGACGCGTTCCGATACGCTGGGGACATGCCATCGGTAACGCGAAAACCGCAGGCCAAAAGGGAGGAACGGCGCGAGCGGATCGAACGCCAGTTGCTCGATGCCACCGACCGACTGATGGCCGACGGCACCAGCTTCACCGAGCTCAGCGTCGACAAACTGGCCACCGAGGCCGGGATCTCCCGCGCCAGCTTCTACATCTACTTCGAAGACAAGGGCCATCTGCTGCGCCGGCTAGCCAGCCAGGTGTTCGGCGATCTGACCCAGGCCGCCGAACGGTGGTGGGGCGTGGCCGGACAACGCGACCCTGCCGACGTCCACGCCGCCATGGCCGGCATCATCGCCAGCTACCGGCGCCACCAGCCGATCCTGATCGCGCTCAACGAGATGTCGGGCTACGACCCACTCGTCGGGCAGACGTACCGTGAGTTGCTGACCGGGATCACCGACCAGCTCACGGAAGTCATCGAGGGCGGGCAGGCCGACGGGTCGATCCGGCCGCAACTGCCTGCCGCGACGACCGCGAGCGCGCTGACCTGGATGGTGGAGCGCACCTGCCACCAGAATCTGCCGTCACAGCCGGCGTCCTACGACGCCGAGCTGGCCGCCACCCTCACCCAGATCATCTGGGGTGCGCTCTATCTGGAGTGCCCACCCCAGTGATTTGTGCACCGCCCGTAACGGTCAGCGTTACCAGAGGTGCACAAATCGCTAGATGGCGACCAGATCGTCGGCGTGCACCGCGGGCCGGCGCAGCTCGGCCGGCAGATCCGGCGTGGAACGGCCGATGATCGCGGCCAGCTCCGAGGCCTCGTAGGCCACCACGCCGCGCGCGACGGTTTGCCCGTCAAGCCCCCGGAGATCCACCACGTCGCCGCCGTGGAACTGTCCGGCGACCTCGGTGATCCCCGCCGGCAGCAGCGAGCGCCGCTGCTTGACCACCGCCCGCACCGCGCCGTCGTCGAGGGTCAACGCCCCGTGCGACTCCGCGGCATGGCGAACCCAGAAGCGCCGCGCCGACATCCGCTCGGGCCGCGGTGCGAACACGGTGCCCACCGAGGCATCGCTCAGGGCTGCACCGGCATCCGCAGCGGCGGCCAGCAGCACCGGCACGCCGGCATCGGCGGCCAGCAGCGCCGACGACAGCTTCGAGGCCATCCCGCCGGTACCCAGGTGGCTGCCGGCGCCGGCCACCACCCCGTCAAGATCCACTTGGGCGGCCACCTCGGGAATGAAGCGCGCGTTACCTTTTCGGGGGTCAGAGTCGTACAGGCCGTCGATATCGGACAGCAGGATCAGCGCATCGGCACCGACCAGCTGCGCCACCAGCGCCGAAAGCCGGTCATTGTCACCGAACCTGATCTCGTTGGTGGCCACGGTGTCGTTCTCGTTGACGATCGCCACCGCGTGCAGGGCACGCAACCGGTCCAGCGTGCGTTGAGCATTGTTGTGCTGCACCCGCATGGCGATGTCGTGGGCAGTCAGCAGAACCTGGCCGACTGTGCGGCTGTAGACGGCGAACGCCGAACTCCATGCATTGACCAGGGCCACCTGCCCCACACTGGCGGCGGCCTGCTTGGTGGCCAGATCCGTTGGGCGCCTCGAAAGTCCGAGCGGCTCAATTCCGGCCGCGATGGCACCCGAGGACACGATCACCAGGTCGGAGCCGGCTCTCATCCGGTCTTCGATCGCCTCGACCAGGACCGCGAGCCGACCTGCGTCGAAGACCCCTGACGGGGTGGTGAGTGCGGTGGTACCGACCTTGACGACTACCCTGCGCGCGGTGCGAATCGCCTGGCGATGAGCGCTCACGCGTCCTCGCTACCGGGCTGGCGGCGCTCCCGTCGGGCAGCCTTGCGCTCGGCGGCACCGGTCCGGTCGGTCTGCTCGAGCCGAATGTCGGTGCCTCGGCCGGTCATCGGCATGTCGACACCGGCCGGGGTCTGCGGCTCCCAGTCGAAGGTCATGTCACCGATGGTCACCGCGCAGCCGGGCTTGGCGCCCAACTTCAACAGCTCATCCTCGACTCCCAGACGCGCCAACCGGTCACCGAGGTAGCCGACGGCCTCGTCGTTGTCGAAGTTGGTCTGGGCGATCCAGCGCTCGGGACGCGTGCCACGCACGATGAACCCGCCGTACCCGTCGGTCTCGACGGTGAATCCGCTCTCGTCGACGGCGATCGGCCGAATCACCGGACGGCGCGGCACCACGGCCGGCTGCGCGTCACGATAGGCCTTGACCAGCTCCCAGAGCGCAAAGATCAACGGGCGCAACCCGTCACGGCTGACCGTCGAGATCTCGTACACCGGCCAGCCGAACCGTTCGGCAACCTCTTCGCGCACGAAGTCGGCCAGCTCCCGGGCATCGGGCACGTCGATCTTGTTGAGCACCACCGCCCGTGGGCGTGACGCCAGATCACCGAGGGTGGAATCGCCTTGCAGGGTCGGCGTGTATGCCGCGAGTTCGGCTTCCAGTGCCTCGATGTCGGAGATCGGGTCGCGGCCGGGCTCCATGGTGGCGCAATCCACGACATGCACGAGCACCGCGCAGCGCTCGAGGTGCCGCAGGAAGTCCAGGCCGAGACCCCGGCCCTCGGACGCACCGGGAATCAGGCCGGGAACGTCGGCGACGGTGAAGGTGTTGTCGCCGGCCGACACCACACCGAGGTTGGGCACCAGCGTGGTGAACGGGTAGTCGGCGATTTTGGGTTTGGCTGCCGAGATGGTCGACACCAGAGACGATTTGCCCGCCGAAGGGAAGCCGATCAGGCCGACATCGGCGACGGTCTTGAGCTCCAGGGTGAGGTCGCGGGTCTGGCCCTTCTCACCGAGCAGGGCGAAGCCGGGGGCCCTTCGCGCCCGCGAGGCCAAGGCGGCATTGCCCAAGCCGCCACGACCACCTTGCGCGGCTTCGAATCGGGTACCGGCACCGACCATGTCGGCCAGCATCCGGCCGTTCTCGTCGAGCACCACCGTGCCGTCCGGCACGCGCACGATCAGATCTTCACCGGCGGCGCCATCCCGGTTGCTGCCCGCCCCCTGCTTACCCGAGGGTGCAACGACATGGGGATGGAAGTGGAAGTCCAGCAGCGTGTGGACCTGTGGATCCACGACGAGCACGATGCTGCCGCCGCGGCCACCGTTGCCGCCGTCAGGACCGCCGAGGGGTTTGAATTTCTCGCGGTGCACCGATGCGCAGCCGTGGCCGCCGTTCCCTGCACTCGCGTGGATGACGACGCGGTCGACAAACCGGGGCATCGGACATCCTCTCCGTCGAATGTGAAGCTATCGCGATAGTCCTATCGAGAACTCGCAGCTGCTTCACATTCGCGGAGAATCCTCTTTGTCTCAGGCCTCCGGGCGCGGCACGGGAACAATGTTCACGTGCTTGCGGCCACGCTTGGAACCGAACTCCACGGAGCCCGGGGCCAGCGCGAACAGGGTGTCGTCGCCGCCACGGCCGACGTTCACGCCGGGGTGGAAGTGGGTGCCGCGCTGCCGCACCAAAATCTCGCCGGCCTTGACGACCTGACCACCGAAGCGCTTGACGCCGAGCCGCTGTGCTGCGGATTCACGACCGTTGCGCGAGCTGGAAGCGCCCTTCTTGTGTGCCATTTATATGTCCCTCGCCCTCTGCTGCCTGTTCTTCGCCTGACGGCTCATCACTTGATGCCGGTGACCTTGAGCACGGTCAGCTGCTGACGGTGCCCCTGGCGCTTGTGGTAGCCGGTCTTGTTCTTGAACTTGTGGATGCGGATCTTGGGGCCCTTGGTGTGCTCCAGCACCTCGCCGGTCACGGCGACCTTGGCCAGGTCATCGGCCTTGCTGGTGACCTTGGCGCCGTCGACCACGAGGGCCACGGGCAGCGACACCGAGGCGCCGGGCTCGGCGTCGAGCTTCTCAACCTTCACCACGTCACCGGCGGCAACCTTGTACTGCTTGCCACCGGTCTTGACGATTGCGTATGTCGCCATCGTGTCCTCTGCTCTGCTGCTCTCTGCGGGCGCGCGCTACCGGTCGGTGCGTGCGCGGGTCTTGGGTGGCGGGATGCCCCGCCGTCACCGGCCTGCGACTACCGCAGGCACTGGAGACAACTGGTCAAGGGTACTTGACCAGCTGGTAGAGGGTCAAACCGCCCGCTACTCGTGGCTGGGCGGCCCCGCCGGCCTGGCTGCGGCGCGCCGACGGGTGCGGCCCCGGCTCGGCGGTGCCTCGACGACCACGGGCTCCGACACCTGGTAGGTCTCCTGGTCGGGATCGTCTGAGTCTTCGGCATAGTCGAACTCGTCGGAGTCGTCCTCGTCCGAGTCGTCATCCTCGTCCGAATCGTCGTCGATCTCGTCCAGGTCGTCATCGTCGTCGTCGTCGAGGTCCTCGTCGTCGAGGTCGATCTCGCCCTCGTCCTCGTCGTCAGATACGTCTTCGGACTCCTCGGACTCGTCGGTGTCCTGCGTGCCGAACTCGCCGTCGGTGGATTCGTCGGGCACGTCCACGAGCTCGGCCGTGACCTGCTCGTCGCTCTCGTCCTTGCCGGTCTTGCCGGCGGTGCCCTCTTCGACCGACTCGTCGAGCGATTCGTCGTCGTCGTGGTGCCGGCCGTTGGCCTCGGCCATCGCCTTGAACATCGGGTGTTCGCCGGCCGGATGGTCGGGCACCTTGACGACTGGTACCTCTTCGGGCTCGGGACGGGCGTTGCCCCGCTTGCCGCGCTTGCTGCGGCGACCGCCGCCGCTGGCTTCGGCCTTGCGACCGGCGTTCGACGATGAGGCGGTGTCGACCGGATCACCGTGCAACACGATGCCGCGGCCGCCGCAATGCGTGCATGAGGTCGAGAACGCCTCGACCAGTCCGGTACCCAACCGCTTCCGGGTCAGCTGCACCAACCCCAGTGAGGTCACTTCCGACACCTGATGACGGGTACGGTCCCGGCCGAGTGCCTCGGTGAGGCGGCGCAGCACCAGATCCCGGTTCGATTCGAGAACCATGTCGATGAAGTCGATGACCACGATGCCGCCGATATCGCGCAAACGCAGTTGCCGCACGATCTCCTCGGCGGCTTCGAGGTTGTTGCGGGTGACGGTCTGCTCGAGGTTGCCGCCGGCGCCGGTGAACTTGCCCGTGTTGACGTCGACGACGGTCATCGCCTCGGTGCGGTCGATGACGAGAGTTCCGCCGGAAGGCAGCCACACCTTGCGGTCCATGGCCTTGGCCAGTTGCTCATCGATGCGGTGCACGGCGAAGACATCGGGAGCATCGGCGCCACCGGCGGGTTCGTACTTCGTCAGCCGCCCAACCAGGTCGGGGGCGACGGTGCTCACGTACTTGTTGATCGTGTCCCACGCCTCGTCACCGGAAACGATCAGACCCGAGAAATCCTCGTTGAACAGGTCGCGGATGACCTTGACCAGGACGTCGGGCTCTTCGTAGAGCGCGACGGCCGAGCCGGCCTTCTTCTCGGTGACCTCGGCGGCCTTGGCCTCGATTTCGGTCCAGCGCTGCTGCAGCCGCTCGACATCGGAGCGGATGTCGGACTCCTTCACGCCCTCGGAGGCGGTGCGGATGATCACGCCGGCATCGGCGGGCACGACCTCTTTGAGGATCTCCTTGAGCCGCTGGCGTTCGGTGTCGGGCAGCTTGCGACTGATCCCTGTCGACGACGCCCCCGGCACGTAGACCAGGTAACGGCCGGCCAGTGACACCTGGGTGGTGAGGCGGGCGCCCTTGTGCCCCACCGGGTCCTTGCTGACCTGGACCACCACGTAGTCGCCCGGCTTGAGTGCCTGCTCGATCTTGCGGTTCGAGCCGCCGAGCCCGGCGGCCTCCCAGTTCACCTCACCGGCGTAGAGCACACCGTTGCGGCCGCGGCCGATGTCGACGAATGCGGCCTCCATGGAAGGCAACACGTTCTGCACGATGCCCAGATAGATATTGCCCACCAGGGAAGCCGATGCGGCCGAGGTCACGAAATGCTCGACGACCACGCCGTCTTCGAGCACCGCGATCTGGGTGTAGCGAGCACCCTCGTGGGGCGGTTCGGTGCGGACCTTGTCGCGCACGATCATGGTGCGTTCGACAGCCTCGCGGCGGGCCAGGAACTCGGCCTCGCTCAGGATGGGCGGGCGACGGCGACCCGCGTCGCGGCCGTCACGGCGGCGCTGGCGTTTGGCTTCCAGGCGGGTCGATCCGCTGATCCCCTGGATCTCCGAATCATCGCTGCCCTTGCCGGACCGCTCGGCGCGCGGGGCGCGCTCGTGCACGACGGTGTTGGGCGGGTCATCCGGCGAGCCGGCGTCATCGTTGTCACCCGAGCCCGACTTGCGTCGCCGGCGACGACGCCGACGGCGACTGCTGCCGTCGCCGCCGGTGGTGTCCTCGTCGTTGCCGTCGTCCGACTCGTCGGAGTCATCGGAATCCTGGTCGGATTCGCTCTGGTCGTCGGCGCTGTCGGAATCGGAATCCGGACCCGATTCGGGTGCGTTGTCGTCGGACTGCTCGCCGCGCCCACGACCACGCCCCCGGCGACCGCGCCGGCGCCGGCGCGCGGCGGGACGATCCGCCTGTTCGTCATCGCCGTCGGAGTCGGTGTCGGTGTCAGTGGTGTCGTCGTCGTCCTCGTCGTCCTCGTCGACGTGTACCTGAATGAAGCTGACGGGCTGCGGGGCCACGAACAGCGGCAGGTAATCGGCCCGCTCGGTGTGCGCCTCCCGTTCCGTGGGAATGTTCGCCGTCTCCAGGATCAACCGGGACTCTGGCTCGTCGCCGACCAGGACGGGGTCGGCCTGCTGCTCGCCACCGGCCGAGCCCTCGACCGCGGTCACCACAGACTCGGTGACCGTGACGGCCTCGACCTGGACCGACTCCGCTTCCACAGGTTCTGCCGGTTCGGCCGCCAGCGCCTCACGGACCCGCTCGGCGTCGACCTTGTCGATTGTGGAGTGCGCGCTGCGCTGACGCCCGTCGAACTCTGCCAGCGCATCGAGCACGCGCCTGCTGGTGGTGCCGAGGACCCGCGCCAGCGAGTGGACTCTCAGGCGCTCGGGCAGTCCCTCCTGTTGCGGAGTCTGGGTTGATAGGTCGTCATTCTGGGCGTCTTCGGCCACGAATTCTCCTCAAGCCCCCGGGCGCGTCAGATGACGCGGCCACGCGAGGGCTTCCGCTATTGGCCCGGGACACTTTCCCCGGACTTGTTGTGGTCTCGCTCCGGGCGGCTCGCTACCGAACCCACCCGGTGCCTGGCTGAATGATGGCTGGACGGCCCGCGCCGCACCGGATTGCGGTGGTCGCGCTCGTCGAAGTCTTCATTCGGGTTTTCAGCCTCGGTTGAGGCCGGCTACCCGCACCCAGTATCCCACATCACTGACGCGGTACTGACCAGACTGCGAGAAGGTTTATCCGGCGGAGGCTTCGCCAGGGAACCACAGGGCGATCTCGCGGGCCGCAGACTCCGGAGAATCCGAACCGTGGACGAGGTTGTCCTGGGTCACAAGTGCCAGGTCACCACGGATGGTGCCGGGCACAGCCTTCTCCACCGGGTCGGTGCCGCCGGCGATCTGACGGAACGCCGCGATGGCACGCGGGCCTTCCACGATGGCCGCGACAACGGGACCGGAGGTGATGAACTCCAGCAGCGAATCGAAGAACGGCTTGCCGTCATGCTCGGCATAGTGCTTCTTGGCCAGCTCAACGCTGACGTTCTTCAGTTCGAGCGCTGCCAGGGTCAGACCCTTCCGCTCGATCCGGCCGAGGATCTCCCCGACCAGGTGGCGCTGCACGCCGTCGGGCTTGATCAGGACAAGGGTCTGCTCAGTCACGGCAGGAAGCGTACCGGTCGGTAACCGCGCCGCGCCATTTCGGGGGCCCGACCGGGCCCGCCCTGTGGCGCAGCTATCTCCGCCCTATTCGCTGGGCGGTTGCTGCCCCGGCAGCAGACCACGATCCTGCCGGCGTTTGACCTCGCCGCGCAGATACACGATCAGTAGCCAGACCACGGCGAATATCACCCCGATGAAACCGATGGCCCCATGGATGAGCGCTCCGGCGATCACCACCAGCTGAATACCCAGGTTCGCCCAGATGGCCCACGAGCGGCCCTGGATCCCCGACATCAAAATCAGCACTACGGCCAGCCCGACCACGAATCCGCCCGAGGTCCAGGTCAGTCCGGTGGCGCTGACTCCCACCACCGGCAGGGCCAGCAACACCACGATGGCCTCCAGGATCAGTGTCCCCGCCATCACCCCGCGGAAACTCTTCCACGGGTCCGGCGGGGCCGGCTTGTCGCTCGGCGTCTGATCGCCAGGGGTTTGATCGCTCACTGTGGGTCCCGTCCGAACAGGGTCCGGGCCGCGCCGGCAGTCACCACCGAGCCAGTGATCACCATGCCGGCCCCGGACAGGCCTTCGTCGGCCCCGGCCTCCTCGACCAGGGCGGTGGCGGTCTCGATGGCATCCGCCAACGTCGTGGCGGTGATCACCCGGTCCTGCCCGAAGCGCTCCTCGGCCAGCGATGCCAGCGACTCGACGTCCATCGCCCGCGGCGAGCCGTTGTGGGTGACCACGATCTGATCGAACACCGGCTCCAACGCGGTCAGGATGCCACCGGCGTCCTTGTCCGCCATCACCGACACCACACCGACCAGGTTGCGGAAATCGAACTCCTGCTGCAGGGTCTGCGCCAGCGCCGCGGCGCCGGCCGGATTGTGTGCGGCGTCGATGAAAACAGTTGGTGCACTTCGCATTCGCTCCATGCGCCCGGGGCTTCGCACCTCCGCGAAGCCGGCCCGGATCGCCTCGACATCGAGCTGACGGTCGGCGCCGGCACCGAAGAACGCCTCGACCGCGGCCAGCGCGAGAACCGCGTTGTGGGCCTGATGCTCGCCGTGCAGCGGCAGGAAGATGTCGGAGTACGCCCCGCCCAGCCCCTGCAGTTCCAGCAGCTGCCCGCCGATGGCAACCTGCCGGCTGAGGACCGCGAATTCGGAGTCCTCGCGGGCCACGGCCGCGTCGGCGCGCACCGTCTCTGCCAGCAGCACTTCCATGGCCTCCGGCACCTGCTTGCCGATGACCGCCACGGTGTCGGTCGGCACCAGGTCATCGGGTTGCCGCGTGATGATGCCGGCCTTCTCCCCCGCGATCTCGGCGATCGTCTCACCCAGATAGTCGGTGTGGTCGATGCCGATCGGGGTGATCACCGCGACCGGGGCATTGACGACGTTGGTGGCATCCCAGCGTCCACCCATCCCGACCTCGATGACCCCGACGTCGATGGGCACGTCGGCGAAGGCGGCGAAGGCCATCGCGGTGAGGACCTCGAACTTGCTCATCTTGGGGCCACCGGCAGCTTCGGACTGTCGGTCCACCAACTCCACGAACGGTTCGATCTCGGTGTAGGCGTTCACGTATTGCGCTGGGGTGATGGGCTTTCCGTCGATCGAGATGCGCTCCACCGCCGACTGCAGATGCGGGCTGGTGGTCCGTCCCGTGCGCCGGTGCAGCGCGACCAGCAACGCATCGATGATGCGTGCCACCGACGTCTTACCGTTGGTTCCCGCGACGTGGATCGACGGGTAGGCCCGCTGCGGCGAGCCCAGCAACTCCAGCAGGGCGGAGATCCGTGCCGTGCTGGGATCCAGCTTGGTCTCGGGCCACCGCTGATCGAGCAAATGCTCGACCTGCAGCAGCGCGGCGATCTCGTCCGGCGAAGGGACCGGATCGGTCATTGGGGCAGCCCGGCCAGGCGTGCGGTGATCCGTTCGACCTCTTCGGAGGCCAGCTGTTGGCGTCCGCGGATCTTGTCGACGACGTTCTCGGGTGCCTTGGCCAGGAACGCCTCGTTGCCGAGCTTGGCCGTCGTGGTGGCCAGTTCCTTCTGCGCAGCGGCCAGATCCTTTTCCAACCGCCGCCGCTCGGCGGCGACGTCGACGGTGCCCGAGGTGTCCACCTCGACGAGCACCGTGGCCTGCGTCAGGCGCACCTCGACCGAGGCCGACGGGGTGAAACCGTCACCGGCGTCGGTCAGCCAGGCCAACGCTGTCACCGCGGGCAGGTGCTCGGTCAGACCGGCCTCGGTGACCGCCGACAGTCGGGCCGGGACCCGCTGCCGATCGGCCAAGCCTTGGTCGCTGCGGAAGCGACGCACCTCGGTGATCAGCTTCTGCATGTCGGCAATGTGTTGTGTTGCAACAGGATCGAGCGCGATACCCGAGGGCTGCGGCCACGCTGCGATGACGATCGACTCGCCGTCGGTGAGCGCCTTCCACAGCGTCTCGGTGACGAACGGCATGACCGGGTGCAGCAGCTTGAGCAGCGCGTCGAGGACGGCCGCCAAGACGGCGGTCGTATGCGCGACGGCTTGATCTTTTTCGGAACCGAGCTGCACCTTGGCCAATTCGACGTACCAGTCACAGAATTCGTCCCAGGCGAAGTGGTACAGCGATTCGCAGGCCCGGCTGAACTCATAGCTGTCCAGTGCCGCATCCACTTCGGCGCGAACCTCTTCGAGTCGACCGAGGATCCAGCGGTCGGCGTCGGTGAGATCACTCGCGGCGGGCAGCGGAGCGGGCGCCGCACCGTTCATCAACGCAAAGCGGGTCGCGTTGAACAGCTTGGTGGCGAAGTTGCGGGAGGCCCTGGCGTGGTCCTCGCCGATAGACAGGTCACCCCCGGGGCTGGCGCCGCGGGCCAGGGTGAATCGCAGCGCGTCGGCGCCGAACTTCTCCACCCAGTCCAGCGGGTCGATGCCGTTGCCCCGCGACTTGCTCATCTTGCGGCCGAACTCGTCGCGGATCAGGCCGTGCAGGAAGACGTTCTCGAAGGGGACCTGCGGACCGCGGGCGCCGTCGAACGTGATGGCCGGATCGTCACCGACGAACGTGCCGAACATCATCATCCGGGCCACCCAGAAGAACAGGATGTCGTAGCCGGTGACCAGCACCGAGGTCGGATAGAACTTGGCCAGGTCCGGGGTGTGCTCGGGCCAGCCCATGGTGGAGAACGGCCACAGTGCCGACGAGAACCAGGTGTCGAGCACATCGGGATCCTGGACCCAGCCCTCCGGCGGGGTCTCGTCGGGGCCGACGCACACCGTCTCGCCGTTGGGGCCGTGCCAGATCGGGATGCGGTGTCCCCACCACAGCTGCCGGGAAATGCACCAGTCGTGCATGTTGTCCACCCAGGCGAACCATCGCGGCTCCAGGCTGGGCGGATGAATCACGGTGTCGCCGTTGCGCACCGCGTCGCCGGCGGCCTTGGCCAGGCCGTCCACCTTGACCCACCACTGCAGGGACAGCCGGGGCTCGATGGGCTCGCCGCTGCGCTCGGAGTGCCCGACACTGTGCAGGTAGGGCCGCTTCTCTGCGACGATCCGACCCTGTTCGGTCAGCGCCTCTCGGACCTTGATCCGGGCCTCGAACCGGTCCATGCCGTCGAATTGCGTTCCGGTGTCGGCGATCCGGCCCTTGGCGTCCATGATCGTCGGCATCGGCAGCTGATGGCGCAACCCGATCTCGAAGTCGTTCGGGTCGTGCGCCGGGGTGACTTTGACTGCGCCGGTACCGAATTCGGGGTCGACGTGAGTGTCGGCGACCACGATCATCTCGTGATCGACGAACGGGTGCGGCAGGGTTTTGCCGACCAGGTGGCGGTAGCGCTCATCGTCGGGGTGCACCGCGATCGCGGTGTCACCGAGCATGGTCTCGACGCGGGTGGTGGCCACGACGATGTGGGGCTCGTCGTCGTTCATCGAGCCGTAGCGGAACGAAACCAGCTCGCCCTCGACGTCGGAATACTTGACCTCGAGGTCGCTGATCGCGGTCTCCAGCACCGGTGACCAGTTGACCAACCGCTCGGCCTGGTAGATCAGACCCGCATCGAACAGCCGCTTGAAGATGGTGCGCACCGCGCGCGACAGGCCCTCGTCCATGGTGAAACGGTCGCGGCTCCAGTCCACACCGTCACCGAGGCGACGCATCTGCCCGCCGATGGTGCCGCCGGATTCGCGCTTCCAGTCCCAGACCTTCTCGACGAACGACTCGCGGCCCATGCCTTGCCGGCTCAGCCCCTCAGCGGCGAGCTGCTTTTCCACCACAGTCTGGGTTGCGATGCCGGCATGATCCATCCCGGGCAGCCACAGCACCTCATATCCCTGCATCCGCTTACGCCGGGTGAGGGCATCCATCAGGGTGTGGTCGAGCGCGTGGCCCATGTGCAGGCTGCCGGTCACGTTGGGCGGCGGCAAGACGATCGAGTACGGCGGCTTTTCGCTGGCCGGGTCGGCGGTGAAGTATCCGGCATCCACCCAGCCCTGGTAGAGGTCGGCTTCTACCGCAGCGGGATCCCAGGATTTGGGGAGGGCATCGGCGCGATTGTCAGGGCTGGGGGTCACCGAGCCATTCTAAGAAGGACGGGTCCGAATACGCGAAAGCCCCCGATGCCCGGTGCGTTCGCTGGGCTTCGGAGGCTTTCGAGCCGGCTTGCGGGCGGGGCTACTTCCTGCCGCCGAGCAGGCCACCGAGGATCTCACCGATGGCATTGTTCTGGCCGCCACCGCCGCCGAGAACACTGCCCAGGATGCTGCCGAGCGGGTTGTTTGCGGCCGCACCACCGCCGCCGACCGCACCGCCCAGGATGCTGCCGAGGACGTCCCCGAGCCCGCCACCGGAAGCCTGGGGCTGCGGGGCCGACTGTGCCGGCGCATTCTTCTGGGCGAACTGCTTGCCGATGTAGGCCAGCACGATCGGCGCCAGGATCGGCAGCAGCTGCTTGATCAACCCACTGCCGCCGGCGTCGGTACCGGCCAGCGCGGACGCGACCTGATTGCTGTCGTTGCCACCGAAGATCTTCGAGACGATCTGGTTGCCCTCGTTGGCGTCGACCTGATCGACGCTCACACCGCCGTCGAGCAGGCCACTGGCGCCCTTTGCGGTGACCGTCGACTCAAGGTCACTCGAATCGATGTTGTCCGCCTGGACATTCTCCGCGACGCCGCCGACCAGGGCCGGAACCAGGGTCTTGATGGCAGCGTCCACCTCGCCTTCATCTGCGCCGAGCTTGTTGGCGATATCCGCCACGGGGATCTGAGCGAAAAGTTCGTCGAGACCGGCCATTGTTCATCCCATCTTCGTTGCTGGCGTACTGGAAGTCCTCGGCATCGACACTAGTCGAATGTGATCTTGTCCCACAGGTCTTCGACGCAGGCCGATCCATTCATGTTGCGGCAGCTCAGGTCAGCGCGGTGGTCTCCAGCGACACGCCCGCGGCCGGTAGCCGGGTGAGGAGCACATCCCCCATCGCGGCCACCGGTGTCAGCACGCCGCGCCGGTCCGACAGGGCGTCGCGGTCGGTTGCCAGCGCGAGCCCGCACTCGCCGAGCAACACCGCGGTCGACTTGTATCCGGGATCACCTTGCTGAGCCATGCTCGTCACGTACCGTGCGCCCGATGCCGTGGTGGTGTATGTCTCGACGCGGTAGTGCCCACGCTCGCGGGCACGTTCGCTGGGGCCGGTTCCCGGTTTGGGCGCCAGCTTCGAGACGAAACCGCCGGGCAACCGGTTGAAGTACCGGCCGCCCACCCCGAGCGTGAAGGCGTTCGCACCCGTCACCGCTGCGGCAGCCAATGGCGCGGCAACCGAGCGTCCCAGACTCATCTGCTCGGCGTATTCGAAGCGGCGTCCGTAGGCATAGTTCAGTAATGCGTTGCTACGGCGCACGATTCGGGTGTTCGGGGCGGCCATGGCAAACGCGCCGGTCCAGTAGCCGGCCAGCTCGGGGGCGATCTCACCGCCGCGGCGCCACCGCACGTCGGGCTGAGCGCCGAGTTCGGGCTCGGCCCCGCGGTCGGGGCTCAGGGTGTACGGATCATTCATCAGGGCGCGGGCCTCGGGATCCGACGACAGCGTGTCGAGCAGTTCGAGCATCGAGGCGACGGTGCCGCCAGACACGCCACCGGCGAAGCTGCGTACCACCAGGTTGGTGTCGCCGAGCTCTCCGGCACCGTCTGCGACGGCTTGCCGATGGAGCGCGTACACCGTGAGATCGGATGGCACCGAATCGAATCCGCACGAATGCACGATGCGCGCGCCCGTGTCGACCGCCTGCTTGTGATGCAGGTCGATGCTGTCGCGGATGAACGTCGTCTCACCGGTGAGATCGGCGTAGTCGGTTCCGGCGGCGGCGCAGGCCGCGACCAACGGCATGCCGTAGCGGGCGTAGGGGCCCACCGTCGTCACCACGACCTGGGTGCGGGCCGCCATCGCATCGAGCGAGGCCTGGGAGGTGGCGTCGGCGGTCACCAGCGGCCACGACTGCGCGCCGGCCCCCAGCCCGTCACGGACCGCCCGCAACCGCTCCTCGGAACGGCCGGCCAGGGCGATCCGGGCCGCTCCCCCGGCTCTGGCCAGGTATTCGGCGGTCAGTTTTCCGGCGAAACCAGTGGCGCCGTACAGCACCAGATCAAACTCACGCTGCGTCACGATCTCGACGCTACCCGAGCAGTTCGGGCAGCTGCACCGGTTCATCCCTCAGGTGCTCACCCAGGAATGCGGTCACCACCTGGTACCAGAGCTTGGCGTGCTGGGGCGAGAGCACCCAGTGGTTCTCCGTCGGGTAATACAGGAACCGGTGCGGGCTCTCGCCGTTCTCGTCGGCGGGCAACCCCGAGTACGTCAGTAGTTCGAACCACAGCCGCAATGCCTCCCCGATCGGCACGCGATAATCCTTGTCCCCGTGGATCACCAACATCGGGGTGGTGATCTCACCGACGAACCGGTGCGGTGAATTGTGCTGGGCCATCTCAGGTGTCATCTCGCGGGCCCACCAGTACGCGCCGTCGGTGGTGGGGCCGAACTGGTCCAGTGCCCACAGGCTGGCATGCGTGACGATGGCATCGAATCGATCGGTGTGTCCGGCGATCCAATTGGCCATGTAGCCGCCGAACGATCCACCCATCGCAGCGGTGCGCGACGCATCGATGCGCGGATGTTCGCCTGCGGCATCCGTCGCCGCCATCAGGTCGGTATAGGGGTCGTCACCCCAGGCACCCCAACCCCGTGCGATGAAGTCCTGGCCGTATCCGGTGGACAGTCCCGGATCCGGCATCAGTACCGCGTAGCCCTGGGCGGTGAGCAGCCACGGATTCCACCGCCAGTGCCAGCTGTTCCAGCTTCCCAGCGGCCCGCCGTGGATCCACAACACCAACGGAGCCGCTTCGTCACCGTCGGGCAAGGTGAGCCAAGACCGGACCGGCGTGCCGTCGGCGGCGGTCGCGGTCACCTCGGTGAGGGTGCCCGGCAGCTCGGGCATCTCCAGGCACGGCAGCGCGGTGACGGTGCCGTCCCGATCGATGCGGACCGGATGCGGTGGCGCGGAGTACGAGCTGCGCAACGCATAGATCACCCCGCCGGGTGCGGGGCGCACGTCGGTGTAGGCGAAGTCGTCATCGGTCAACCGGGTGACCGTGCCGGAGGCGGGATCGACGGAGAAGATCGGGCCACGGCCACCGTCGTCGGCCGTCACGATCAGCGCCGACGAATCCGCCGCCCAGGCCACCGATGAGGGCCAGCGGTCCCAGCCGCCGGTCAGCTCCACCGGTTCGGCTCCGAACCGCATGCAGCACAGTGTGATCCGGGGCGGCGAGGTCGGAGTGGAGTGGGTTTCCCTCGTGAAGGCCACGGCATGGCCGTCGGGGGCGATGGCCGGGTGCTCCAAATCCGCCCCGGGTTCCTCGGCGATCGTGGCACGCTCCCCGGTCGCCCGGTCGATTCGTACCAGGGCCACCCGCACCGCTGCGCCGGGGCCCGAGACCCGCCAGGAGGTCACCACGAAGTCACCGTCGGCACTGAGGTCGAATGAGGTCTCACACAACGCCGCACCCGGGCCTGTGGTCAGATCCCTTGTGGCGTCGGCATCGAAGAGGTGGAGTTGGTCGGGGCCGAGGTCGTGGTCCCAGTATCGGACCGGATAGCCGGTGTGCAGGATCGCCGACACCTTGTTCTGCTTGCGGGCCTCGCGCCGCGTCTTGTCGTCATCGATGTCCGATGACGACGACAGCAGCGGCGCGGCCACCACGGTGACCTCGGCGGCCCGGGCACTGGACATACGGGTGACACCGCCGGGCATCGTCAGTACCTCGAATGCCTCTCCGCCGGTGGCGGGTAGGCGCCACAGGGCGGTCGGCGGTTTGTCGCCGTCCTCGCCGGGGCGCGCCGCGAGGAACAACACGTCGCCCCCGGCGGTGAACACCGGCGCCGACTCCCCCGTGGCCCCATGGGTCAGCCGGCGCGCGGGTTCGACGCCGGCGGGATCCAATTCCCATATGGCGCTGAGGAACTCATTTCGCTTTTCGTTGAGTGTGCTGACCGTCGTGACCAGCCGCGAGCCATCTGGGGACATCGCCAGACCTGACACCCGGGGCAATGCGAGGTAGTCATCGAGATCATCGAACACCGTCATGGCTCCCCACCGTAACGGCGCGGCCCGCACCGGAGTCCGGTACGGGCCGCAGGACGTCGGTCAGTTACACCACTTCGGTGACCTGCCCGCTGACGTCGGCCCGCACCTGCTTGCTGCTGCGCTCTCCCTGGACGTTGATGAACAGGATCACGTTCTCGTCGAACGGGATGTTGCGCTTGATACTCACCGTCTGGACCTTGCCGTCGGGAATCTCGCTGGCCGCCACGGCGCCGTCGATCGCCGCGGCGATCGCACTGCTGGGCACGTCGGAGGTGGAGAACAGATTCTGCTGCAGCGCCTCGGTGTCGTCGTCATAGTCGATCGGGCGAGATGGTGCGACGGCGCCCGAGGTGTAACTCCATTCGTTCAACTCGGTCGGGGCGTTCGGGTCGATGGCCTCCACCTTGAGCACTCCCGGCGTGATCACGATGTCGACCACCTGCATCGGGTTGGCGCCGACCTTTTCCGCGATGGCCGCACAGGCGTTGTCGATACCCTCTGCGGTGAACAGGTTGCCCGAGACCGCTTCGGTGATCTTCTCGGTCCCCGACGTCACGACCTTCTCGGCTGCCCCGGCGGCCGCGTCCCTGATCTCGGTCACCTTCGAACAGCCACTCAATGCGGATGCAGCCAAGGCGGCTGCGCCGAGCGCAGCACCGAAGCGGGTGAGTTTCATCGGGTCCTCTCCATCGTTGTATCCCGACCATTCGGCGGGGGGAGTCTGTGCAATCACTGTGCAGACGCTGGAAGGCTACCGATCCCGAGTCTGGTTGCGGTGAGTCACCTCAGCGGCCCGACTAGATTCGAATGATGGCAACGTCCGTACTGGTCATCGGCGCGGGTATCACCGGCCTGGCGACCGCAGTCGCACTGCAGCAGCAGGGGTTCGACGTAGGCGTGGTCGAGGCTCGCCGCGCTGTCGCCCTCGGCGCCGGGATCAGCCTTTGGCCCAACGCGCTGGCCGCCCTCGATGAGATCGGCCTCGGCGATCAGGTGCGCGGTGCGGGCGGCCGGGTCGCCACCGGTGCGCTGCGTCGTGCAGGCGGGGCGTGGTTGCGTCGGCCGGCACCGCAACGGTTCACGCACGCGCTGGGCGAACCGCTGGTGGTGATCAGACGCGCCACCCTGACCGAAATCCTCACCGGCGCACTCGCACCCGGCACCGTGCAGTACGAACTCACGGCCGACAAGGTCGACATCGGCACCTCGGACGTGCGGGTCACGTTCACCGACGGCAGCATCCGCGAAGCGGCCGGCCTGGTCGGCGCCGACGGTGTCGACTCCGTCGTGGCACGGCACCTGAATGGTCCACTGTCTCGCCGCTACACGGGCTACACGGCTTGGCGCGCGGTCGCCGCATGCCCGCTCGATCCAGATCTGTCGGGTGAAACCCTGGGCGCCGGCTCCCAGGTCGGACACGTACCGCTCGGCTCCGACCACACATATTGGTTCGCCACCCAGCGTGCGCCACGGGGCCAGACCAGTCCCGACGGCGAGCTGGCGCACCTCAAGAGGCGCTTTTCCGAATGGTCGGAACCGATCCCGACACTGCTGGCCACGACCGATCCCGATCAGGTACTCCGGAACGATCTCTACGACCGTGCGCCCGCCCGCGTCTGGGCCCGCGGTCCCGCGGTGATCGCCGGCGATGCCGCCCACCCCATGCGCCCACATCTGGGCCAGGGCGGTTGCCAGGGGCTGGAGGACGCCGCCATCCTGGCGGCTCTCGCGGCCAGAGGGCCGGATCTGGGTAGCGCGTTCTCCCGGTTCGCGGCGATACGTCGCCGGCGGGTCAAAAAGATCGTCCAGGAGGCGGAATTGATCGGCCGGCTGGTGAACCTGCGTCCGTCGGCACTGAGCGCCGCGGCCACCCGAGCTTCCGTGCTGATGCCCGAGTGGGTGTTGACCCGGCACCTGGCCTCGATCGCCGGCCGCGGGGCATTCACCCCGGTGCGCTGACTCGGTGCGGACTCAGCGCGGAACGCCGAAAGCTCCCAGGGGGTCCAGGAACGTCGAGCAGATCCGGCGCAAGTCGAAGATGCCGAGCACCGCGCCCGGGCGCACGGCCTGGCAACCTGTCGGTGCACTCGGCGCGGCCCAGCCCGCCGGCATTCCGCCACGGGCCCCGCACTTGGGCCAGGCCCTGATCCCCTGGCTGGCCAAGACGTTCTCGGCCACCCGTATCTGCTCCTCACGGGACGCGGAAGCGGGCGATCCGACGCCGCCGTGCGAGGCCCAGGTGGTGGGCTTGAACTGTAGGCCGCCGTAGTGCCCGTTACCGGTGTCGGTGGACCAATTGCCGCCTGATTCGCAGGCTGCGATCGCATCCCAGTTCACCGTGTCGGCACCAGCCGTCGCCGAGGTGGCGAGCGCGGGTGCCAGCATGAGCCCCGCCGACATCGCCGATAGCCAGAAAGCCCTGGTCAACGCCTTTCGTTTGGTCATCTCGTGGTCCTTCCCCGACCTTTGACACCAAGGACCACGGCAGATGCCGATCACGTTCGTGCAACTGTGCGGTCACTAATGGGTTCGTGTGACCCACGTCACCCGTTACAGACGGGACGGAAGTTTTTTTCGGAGGTTCCCGGGACTGGAGTAACCGGAGGGCTCTCTGATGAAACAGAAGCGGTGCCGGGCCGAAGGCCCGACACCGCTTCATATCAAGTTGTGGTTGGCTCTGCGCCAGTCCTAGCCGCGCTTGCCGCACACCGGCCAGGCGCCGATGCCCTGGCTGCGCAGCACGTTCTCGGCGACGCGGATCTGCTCGGCACGCGAGGCCTGGTGCGGCGAGCCGGAGCCGCCGTTGGAGCGCCAGGTGCCCATCGTGAACTGCAGGCCACCGTAGTAGCCGTTACCGGTGTTGATCGCCCAGTTGCCACCCGACTCGCAGGCAGCGACGGCGTCCCAGTTGACGCTGTCCGCATTGGCGGTACCGGCACCCAATGCCACGGGAGCCACAGTGAGCGCTCCGGCGATGATGCCCAGCCCAAACGTCTTGCGGATGTTCTTCACTTCTTTCCTTTCGCCAAGCGCGCGCCATCGGCACCCGCCTAGGCGGGTGCCGAAGCCTGAATCAGGCCGGAGGGGTTGGTTCGTGCCGTCTCGGTCAGGCACGAAAGGGAGGGCCACAGTGCCTGGCCCGGGCTCAGGCCCAGGCCCCCGCGTCGGGCGTAATCGCCACCGCGGCCCCACTCACACGCAGGTTCTTGGTGTTGAAATTATTTGCTCCCTGTGGAGTCGCTTTGGACCGTACAAAGGTCTCAGGGAGAAGTCATATCGGCGTCGGAGCGATAGCGGAAAGATCACGAGCAGATAACGGGACGTCGTTCGAATCGTTTATGCAGGTCAGCGACCAGCCGCCGGCGTTACCGTTTCGTGATCGGCGCAAACGGATCGTGAGGCAGATCACGTGCTTTTTGTGAGCTGGCGCACTTACTTGGTGCGCGATGCGTGAGGCAAACAACGCTTGAGACAACGAAAGGCCCAGGTAGATGCCATCGGCGAGTGTCACTACGCACCGCTCCACCGGAATCTGTTCGCTGCCGTCTGGCAGGCCCGCAGCATCGCGCAGAATCTTCAATCACCTTGGAGCACAAGGGATATAACACCCCCTGGGCCACTCCCGCGGATCCCGCCCCTACCCGATGGTCACGCTCGAGCTCGTTAGCTGGCCAGGCAAACATGCTGCGCCACAACATATCTGGACGATTGAAACAGAATCGTCGGCCCGCCTGGCCAACTCTACGGCAAGCCGTGGGATCGCCCTGGTCCGACAAACAGAACGGTCAGCGGCATTTTGACACAAAATTAGAAGCACTCAACACCTGCGCCGGCCAATAGCGGGAAGGACTTCGCTGCAGCGAAACAAGGCGAATGATATTGGACAGCAGTCACTTTCGCGTACGGGCACGGTCCCCCCGGGTATGACGTGGACCGAATTCACTCAGCTTCCCGGGGCCCAAATCGCGCTCAAAAGGAGCTCAATTATTTCGAAACGGTAAATTGCGCTCAGTTTAAAAGCGAATTCGCAATTTGCTGAGCATCGTCGGGCCCGTAGTTCACGCTCCGGCCAGATCGGCGGCGGTATTGACGTTGGTCAGTGCGCGCTGCGGTGCCATCACGATCCGTTGCGTATCCACGGACTCGGCCAACGCCCGCATGCTGCGCCGCCCGTCTCGCACCAGCTCGGCGATCTGGCCGGTGAGCGAACTGCGGTAGATCCCCGCCAGGTAGTGGTCCCTGCCGTCCCACGGCAGCACGATATCGGCAGGTAACCGCTCGGCATGGCTCGCCAGCGTGTCGATCAGGTCCGCCGACAGGTACGGCATGTCCACCGCGCACACGAAGGCGCGGTCCAACCCGGCCTCGGCGACGGCACGCAACCCGCGGCCGGTCGCCACCAGCGGCCCGACGCCGCGCACCTCGTCACGCAGTACCTCGGCGCCCAGTGCCGGCAGCGGCTGGCCGGGTGCCGCGATGACGAAAACCGGTGAACAGCGCGCACTTACCGCGGCCACCACGTGCTCCACCATCGTCGAGCCGTCGAACGGCAACGTCGCCTTGTCGCGCCCCATACGGCGCGAAGCCCCGCCCGCCAGAACTACCGCAGCGAGCGGGGCTGTGCCCAGATTCGGTTCGGTCGGGTCAGCGCTACTAGTCCACTGTCCAGGTGTCTTTGCCACGCAGCAAGGATTGCAGAGCCGCGGTGTCATGGGGCCGTGATTCGATCGCCGTGTTGACCTGCTGGCGCGCGGCGTCGTCGTAGGTGGGCCGATTGACCTTGCGGAAGATGCCCATCACCATGTGGTCGAGGTTCTGCTCACTGAGCCGCGACAGTGCGAAAGCATAGGCAGGATCGTCGATCTCGGCGTTGTGCACCACGATGTCCTCGGCTGCGACGTCGGCGGTCTTGGCGACCTCCAAGCCGTACCCGGACTTGACCACGCAGTACTCGTCATCGGTGCCGAACTTGATCGGCTCCCCGTGGCTGACGTTGATCAGCCGCTCCTCGGCGCCTTCCTTGCGGAGCGCATCGAACGACCCGTCGTTGAAGATCGGGCAGTCCTGCATGATCTCCACCAGCGCGGCACCGCGGTGCTCTGCCGCGCCGCGCAGCACCTCGGAGAGGCCCTTGCGATCGGAGTCCAGAGCTCGGCCGACGAATGTGGCCTCGGCACCCAGCGCCAACGACACCGGGTTGAACGGGTAGTCCAGCGAGCCCATCGGAGTCGACTTGGTAACCTTGCCGACCTCGGAGGTTGGCGAGTACTGGCCCTTGGTGAGGCCGTAGATCCGGTTGTTGAACAGCAGGATCGTGATGTTGATGTTGCGGCGCAGAGCATGGATCAGGTGGTTGCCACCGATCGACAGCGAGTCCCCGTCACCAGTGACGACCCACACCGACAGATCGGGCCGGGCCAGCGCCAGGCCGGTGGCGATAGTCGGGGCGCGACCGTGGATCGAGTGGAAGCCGTAGGTCTCCAGGTAATACGGGAACCGGCTGGAGCAGCCGATACCGCTGATGAACGCGATGTTCTCGCGCTTCAGGCCGAGCTCCGGCAGGAAGTTGCGGATGGTGTTGAGGATGACGTAGTCACCGCAACCCGGGCACCAGCGAACCTCCTGGTCGCTGGTGAAATCCTTGCCTTTCTGCGGTTGGTCGGTGGTGGGCACCAGGGCGTTCTTGTTCAGGGGCGTCAGCCCCAGGTCGTGGTGCTCTGTGCCGATCAGGTCAGTCATGCGTTCGCTCCCACACCGCTCGCCTCAACCTCAATGGTGGCCGCCGCCAACCGGGCGAACTTCGCCTTGTCGTTTTCCTTCTCACCGAGCGTGCCGTCCAGGGCCGCGTCGATGATGCCCTCGACCTCGTCGGCGAGGAAGGCCATGCCCTCCACCTTGGTCACCGACTGGACGTCGACCAGGTACTTACCGCGCAGCAGCAGCGCCAACTGGCCGAGGTTCATCTCCGGCACCACCACCTTCGGATAGCGGCGCAGCACCTCCCCGAGGTTGGCCGGGAAGGGGTTGAGGTGGCGCAGATGGGTCTGGGCCACCTTGATGCCCTTGCGGCGGGCCCGTCGGCACGCCTCACCGATCGGCCCATAGCTGCTGCCCCAGCCCAGCATGAGTAGTTCGGCATCGCCGGTGGGGTCGTCGACCTCCAGGTCCGGCACCGTGATGCCGGCGATCTTCTCCTGACGTAGCCGCACCATGAGGTCGTGGTTCTTCGGCTCGTACGAGATGTTGCCCGAGCCGTTGGCGGCCTCGAGTCCACCGATCCGGTGCTCCAGCCCCGGGGTGCCGGGCACCGCGAACTGGCGGGCCAGGGTCTCGGGATCGCGCGCGTAAGGAGCGAACGGTTCGCCCGACTTGGCGAAGTTGTGCTCAATCGGCGGATAGGTACTGATGTCCGGGATCTGCCAGGGCTCAGAGCCGTTGGCCACAGCTCCGTCGGACAGGATGATGACCGGGGTGTGGTAATCGACTGCGATGCGCGAGGCCTCCACGGCGATGTCGAAGCAATCCGACGGCGACTTCGGGGCCAGGATCGCGACCGGCGACTCGCCGTTGCGGCCGAACAGCGCCTGCAGCAGGTCGGCTTGCTCGGTCTTGGTCGGCAGACCTGTCGACGGGCCGCCACGCTGCACGTCGATGATGATCAGCGGCAGCTCGGTCATCACGGCCAGGCCGATGGCCTCGGACTTGAGCGAGACACCGGGGCCCGAGGTGCTGGTGACACCGAGCGCGCCGCCGTAGGACGCGCCGATGGCGGCGCCGATGCCGGCGATCTCGTCTTCGGCCTGGAACGTCAGCACGTTGAAGTTCTTGTGCTTCGACAGTTCGTGCAGGATGTCGGAGGCCGGGGTGATCGGGTAGGTACCCAGCACCACCTGGATCTGGGCCAGATGTCCGGCGGCCACGATGCCGTAGGCCAGCGCGGTGTTACCCGAGATCTGCCGGTATTCACCGGACTTCAGCTTGGCCGGCGACACCTCATAGGTCGTGGCGAATGCCTCGGTGGTCTCGCCGTAGTTCCAGCCGGCCTTCAGCGCCAGAACGTTGGCCTCGGCCACGTCGGGCTTGCGGGAGAACTTCTCCCGGATGAAGGCCTCGCTGTGCTCGAGTTCGCGGCCGTACATCCACGAGAGCAAGCCGAGGGCGAACATGTTCTTGGCGCGCTGGCCGTCCTTCTTCGTGGCCCCGATCGCCTCGACGGCGCCCAGGGTGAGCGTCGTCATCGCGACGGACGTCACCACGTAGTCGGACAACGTGTCATCCTCTAGCGGATTGCTGTCGTATCCGACCTTGGCGAGGTTGCGCTTGGTGAACTCATCGGAGTTGGCGATGATCAGGCCGCCGCGGGGCAGATCCGACACGTTGGCCTTGAGTGCGGCCGGGTTCATCGCGACGAGCACGTCGGGACGGTCACCGGCAGTAAGGATGTCGTAGTCGGCGATCTGGATCTGGAACGACGACACACCGGGCAGGGTGCCCTGTGGCGCGCGGATCTCGGCCGGGTAATTCGGCTGGGTCGCCAAGTCATTGCCGAACAGTGCTGCTTCAGAAGTGAAGCGGTCACCGGTCAGCTGCATACCGTCGCCGGAGTCGCCGGCGAAGCGGATGACGACCTTCTCGAGCTTCTGCCGCGGCGCGGCGCCATTGCCGTTGCCGTTCTCACCCACGGCTACCGCCTTTCACACGTTCTTTGACCACGTCTTTCCGGGCCGCTGTCACGTGACGCGCCGCCGGATCAAACGTCCACACGAATTTTGATGTCACTACCAGTACCGATTATTGCACTGCTCTTAGGCTGCACTTCACCGCGTCGCCCCCCGACACGCGGGTGGGTTCTCGACGAAGGTGCTGTTCGCGGGCGTGAAGAAGCCGGTTTTGAGACACAACTGTGGTTTTCGTCACGTTTAGGAGAATGTCATTCTCTAAGGAAAAGCTACCGACCGGTAGCTGTCCGCTAGCACCAGCAAGCAGCTTCTTGACACCTGTCGAGTTTAGCCGCCGACCTGCGGCTACCTCCGGTCGGGTGCTCCGGTGTGCAACCGCCTGTCCAACTCCCCCGCCACCAGCTCACTGGCTGCCTCGGCGGCACGCCGCGGATCGTGGCCGACCGCGCGGTGTGCGACGTAGCAGGCGGTGAACATGTCGCCTGCCCCGGTGGTCTGGACATCCAGCACCCGCCATGCGGCCGGTACGCGTTCCACCGCACCTTCGACATAGATGTCACACCCCTCGGAGCCGTATGTCACCAGAATTTCCGCGACGCCGAGTTGCCGGGCGATCGAGGTGTCGAAAGGACCGTCGGCCACGATCACCGCCTCATCCTCGGCCAGCTTGAGGATGTCGACATCGTCGAGCAGGTCGGCGGGAAAACGACGATCCTCGACCAGTGGCCCCAAACGGTCCGCACGTACCAAACCCTGCCCGTCATAGGACACCCGATGGCCACGCGCCGCCAGCGCGGCCAGGGTCTCGGCCGGGAAGTCAGTGCGGAGCAACGGGGCGAGGTGCACCCAGGTGGTCGCCGGATCCGCCGCCTCGATGTCCTCGGCAGTCCACACCGGGCCGATCGCACGCACGCCCATGTGCCGGTGGTCGGTGTCGTCGTAGTCGAGACTGAACGAACTCGTCCGTTCCGAGGGCAGGATCTGGAGCAACGACCCGAACTGTGTCCGCAGCCCGTCGAAAAGGGCGTGGTCGCGTTCGGCGCCCATCGCGATGATCCGGCCCGGCCCGCCCGCGGCCTGCAGCGCCACTCCGGCGAAGGACGCGCATCCTCCCGGGCTCGGCGGCGCCCCGTTGATGATGTCGATCGCGAGGTTGCCGAGCACGGTGACCCCAGGGACTACCTCTCGTGGCATGGATGAAGTGTCCCGGTCAGGGCGATCACCGCACGCCCCGACCCCGCGCAATTCCCCAGCCGTCTCAGAACTGTGATCCACATCACACACATGCGTGGGTGGAATGCCACGCGCCCGATCCGCATTCAAATCACATAGATAGCCAATGTAGTGACGAAGGGGTTTCCGAGATGCGCATCGATTCGAGGACAAAACGGCTCCTCTGTGCCGCCGGCGTGGCAGCTGCCGCAGTCATGACAGTGCTGGGGCTCCAGGCCGCCCAGGCCGGCAACACCTCCCAGACGCCCGTGCCGGCGGCCGAACCCACCATGCACTTCGGCGAGACGATGACTCAATCCGTGCCACCGTCAGCGCCCGGCACCCCTGCCGCCACACCCCCGGTCAAGGCCGAGCCGGCCCCGACCGCAGAGCCGGGCTGAGCCGGAAGGCCCAGAGCTCGAGATGGGCGGCCACCAGCGCCCGCCAAGCGGCGGGGCGCGGCGGTTTTCGAGGACTAGATTGGGTTTATGACCAGCGCCAAGGACATCGACGCCGATTACGACGAGCACCACGTCATCAGCACCGGCGCAGAAGACGAGGCCGCCGGTGTCAAGGCAGTCCTGGTCAGCATGCAGCGCGGGTTCGAGCAGATGGGTCCGCTACGCACCGCCGCGGCGTTGGCCAAACTCAACCAGCGCCACGGGTTCGACTGCCCGGGTTGCGCCTGGCCCGAGGAGCATGGTGGCCGCAAGCTGGCCGAGTTCTGCGAGAACGGCGCGAAGGCGGTCGCCGAGGAAGCCACCAAACGCGTGGTGACACCCGAGTTCTTCGCCCGGCACACCATCGCCGAACTCGAGACCAAACCCGAATACTGGCTGTCTCAGCAGGGCCGACTGACCCAGCCGGTGATGCTCGCTCCGGGCGAAGCGCATTACCGACCCATCGATTGGGACGACGCCTACCGGTTGATCGCCGAACATCTCAATGCGTTGGCCTCCTCCGACGAGGCACTGTTCTACACCTCGGGACGCACCAGCAACGAAGCGGCTTTCCTCTACCAGCTCATGGTTCGCAGCTTCGGGACCAACAATCTGCCGGACTGTTCCAACATGTGCCACGAGTCCTCGGGCACCGCGCTGACCGAGTCGATCGGCATCGGCAAAGGCTCGGTCACCGTCGAGGATGTCACCGAGGCGGATCTGATCCTGATCGCCGGGCAGAATCCCGGCACCAACCACCCCCGCATGCTGTCGGTGCTGGAGAAGGCAAAAGCCAACGGCGCCAAGATTATTGCGATCAATCCGCTACCCGAGGCCGGATTGATCCGGTTCAAGGATCCGCAGAAGGTACGCGGTGTGGTGGGGCACGGAATCCCGATCGCCGACGAGTTCGTGCAGATCCGTCTCGGCGGGGACATGGCGCTGTTCGCCGGGCTGGGCCGGCTGCTGCTGGAAGCCGAGGACGCGGCCCCGGGCACGGTGCTGGACCGGGAGTTCATCGAGGCCCATTGCGCGGGCTTCGACGACTACGCCCGTCAGACGCGCGCAGTCGACCTGGCCACGGTGACCGAGGCCAGCGGTATCGACGAAACCCAGCTGCGCCGGGTCGCCGACATGCTGATCGCCTCGCAGCGCACGGTGATCTGCTGGGCCATGGGCCTGACGCAACACCACCACGCCGTGGCCACCATCGGCGAGGCCACCAACCTCCTGTTCATGCGCGGCATGATCGGCAAACCGGGAGCGGGCGTGTGCCCGGTGCGTGGGCACTCCAACGTGCAGGGCGACCGCACCATGGGCATCTGGGAGAAGATGCCGGAGAAGTTTCTCGATGCGCTCGACAACCGGTTCGGCATCGTCAGCCCCCGCAAGCACGGTTACGACACCGTCGATGCGATCCGCGCCATGCGCGACGGCCGCGCGAAGGTGTTCATCGGCATGGGTGGCAACTTCGTCTCGGCCACCCCTGATACCGAGGTGACCGAGGCTGGACTGCGCAGTTGCGCTCTGACCGTTCAGATTTCGACGAAGCTGAACCGCAGTCACCTGGTACACGGCCGCACCGCGCTCATCCTGCCCACGCTGGGCCGCACCGACAAGGATTTCCAGGCCGGCGGCAAACAGATGGTGTCTGTCGAGGATTCGATGTCGATGGTGCACCTGTCCCGTGGCAGCCTGACCCCACCGAGCGAGCACCTGCGCAGCGAGGTGGCGATCGTCTGCCAGCTGGCTCGGATACTACTGGGCCCAGACCATCCGGTGCCGTGGGAACAGTTCAACGCCGACTACGACCGCATCCGTGACGCCATCGCCGACGTGGTGCCCGGCTGCGAGGACTACAACCGCAAGGTGCGCCTGCCCGACGGGTTCCAGCTGCCGCACCCACCGCGTGATTCCCGCGAATTCCGCACCACCACAGGTAAAGCCAACTTCTCGGTCCAGCCGCTGGAATGGGTGCCGGTGCCGCCGGGCCGGCTGGTGCTGCAGACGCTACGCAGCCATGATCAGTACAACACCACCATCTACGGCCTCGATGACCGCTACCGCGGCGTGAAGGGGGGTCGCCGGGTGGTGTTCGTCAACCCCGCGGATCTCGACGCGTTGGGCTTGGCCGCCGGCGACCGGGTCGATCTCGTCTCGGAATTCGACGGGCAGGAGCGCCGCGCGAAGGACTTCCTGA
The DNA here is from genome assembly GCF_005924235.1 of Mycobacterium sp. DBP42. Lineage (NCBI taxonomy): Bacteria > Bacillati > Actinomycetota > Actinomycetes > Mycobacteriales > Mycobacteriaceae > Mycobacterium > Mycobacterium sp. DBP42. Next base: position 6,271 of record NZ_VCMY01000008.1, on the reverse strand, counting down.
TCGTCGAGTACTCCACCCCGAAGGGCAACGCCGCGGCTTACTACCCGGAGACCAATCCGCTGGTGCCGCTTGATCACACGGCGAAGAAATCGAACACACCGGTGTCGAAGGCCGTCGTCATCCGGTTGGAGCGGGCCTAGTGGGCCGCGTCACCGCCCGCCGGCGCGCCCATCACCTGACCGGTGGCACCGCCGAAGCCCGCCCGGAAACTCTGGTGGTCGAGGAGCCGCTGGAGATCCGGGTCGACGGCACGCCGATCACCGTCACGATGCGGACCCCGGGCGCCGATATCGAACTGGCCCAAGGCTTTCTGCTGACCGAAGGACTGATCGCGCAACGTGAGGACCTGGTCACGGTGCGCTACTGCCGGGGCGCAGATGACGACGGGGTCAACACCTACAACGTCCTCGACGTGACCTTGGCCTCGCATGTCCCGAAGCCCGAAGTGGACGTGACCCGCAATTTCTACAGCACCTCGTCGTGCGGGGTGTGTGGCAAGGCCTCGCTGGAAGCGGTGCGGTTGACCAGCAAGCACTGCCCCGGCGACGACCCGTCGACCGTTGCCGCCACTGTGCTCTCGGCGATGCCCGCGCAACTGCGGGATGCGCAAAAGGTCTTCAACAGCACCGGCGGCCTGCACGCCGCCGCACTGTTCACCGTCGACGGCGACATGCTCGTGGTCCGGGAGGACATCGGTAGGCACAACGCCGTCGACAAGGTGATCGGCTGGGCACTGGAGCACAACCGGATTCCGTCGACCGCCACGGTCCTTCTGGTCAGCGGCCGGGCCTCGTTCGAGCTCACCCAGAAGGCCGTGATGGCCGGCATTCCGATTCTGGCCGCGGTGTCGGCGCCGTCGTCGTTGGCGGTCGATCTGGCCAGTCAATCCGGCCTGACCCTGGTGGCCTTCCTGCGCGGCGACTCGATGAACATCTACGCCCGTCCCGATCGGGTCACCAACTAACCGCCGCGCAGACACAAAACTGCCCCTTTTCGAGTGAAAAGGGGCAGTTTGCGTCTGCTCGCGAGGGGCTCAGGCGCTCTTGTCGCGGCGCTCCGAACGCGACGGCTTACGCGGCACGATGGTCGGCAGCACGTTGTCCTGCACGGTTTCCTTGGTGACGACCACCTTGGCGACGTCGTCACGGCTGGGGATGTCGTACATCACCGGCAGCAGGACTTCTTCCATGATGGCGCGCAGGCCACGGGCACCGGTGCCGCGGTGGATGGCCTGGTCGGCGATCGCCTCCAACGCCTCGTCGGTGAACTCCAGCTCCACGCCGTCCATCTCGAACAGCCGGACGTACTGCTTGACCAGGGCATTCTTCGGCTCGGAGAGAATCTTGACCAAGGACTCCTTGTCCAGGTTGGTCACCGAGGCCACGACCGGCAGGCGGCCGATGAACTCGGGGATCAGACCGAACTTGATCAGGTCCTCGGGCATCACCTCGGCGAAGTGGTCCTGGGTGTCGATCTCGGCCTTGGACCGCACCTCGGCGCCGAAGCCCAGACCGCGCTTGCCGACCCGGTCGGAGACGATCTTCTCCAGGCCCGCGAACGCACCCGCCACGATGAACAGCACGTTGGTGGTGTCGATCTGGATGAATTCCTGGTGCGGATGCTTGCGGCCGCCCTGCGGCGGAACCGAGGCCTGCGTGCCTTCCAGGATCTTCAGCAGGGCCTGCTGCACGCCCTCACCGGAGACGTCGCGGGTGATCGACGGGTTCTCGCTCTTGCGGGCGATCTTGTCGACCTCGTCGATGTAGATGATGCCCGTCTCGGCACGCTTTACGTCGTAGTCGGCGGCCTGGATCAGCTTGAGCAGGATGTTCTCGACGTCCTCGCCCACGTAGCCGGCCTCGGTCAGCGCGGTGGCATCGGCGATGGCGAACGGCACGTTGAGCATCTTGGCCAGGGTCTGGGCCAGATAGGTCTTGCCGCAGCCGGTGGGGCCGAGCATCAGGATGTTGGACTTGGTCAGCTCAACCGGCTCAGTGCGGGAATCGCGTGACTTCTCCCCCGCCTGGATCCGCTTGTAGTGGTTGTAGACGGCCACTGCCAGCGTCCGTTTCGCGGTGTCCTGACCGATGACGTAACCCTCGAGGAAGTCCCGGATCTCCGCGGGTTTGGGCAGCTCGTCGAGCTTGACGTCGTCAGCGTCGGCGAGTTCCTCCTCGATGATCTCGTTGCACAGATCGATGCACTCGTCGCAGATGTACACGCCCGGGCCGGCAATGAGCTTTTTGACCTGCTTTTGACTCTTGCCGCAGAACGAGCACTTCAGCAGGTCACCGCCGTCTCCAATGCGCGCCATGTGGGGGGGTCCTACTTCCTGTTAGCAGTCTGTCGTTACGCCAGTTGCTGGGTCACCTCGGGCGTAAACCCGACGCTACCCGTTCGTTCCGTCGCGGTGCGACCGATAAGGCCGAATCGCTCCGGTGGTATTTGTTCATGTGCAGGAGAACATATCTCTCCTGGCGGCTCCGCACCCGTCGGCACGCTGACTGTGACCTTGGCGTGTCGTCGCGAAGCGAGGACGAATAGCCGAGCGAGGTGGTCGGTACGTGGCTTTCGCCGCGGTCGACGATACCGGGAGCACGGTCACGCCGACGCAGACGCAGGTCAGCGGGGTGACCGCCCTCCCTCTTGACGACATACGCCCCGCACCGGGGTTGCCGGGCAGGGCGTGTGTCATCGTGCGGAGGTTGTCGCTGGTGGCGCTAGCTGCTCTGCGCAGACAGCTTGCGGTATTCCAGGACCGTATCGATGATCCCGTAATCCTTGGCCTCTTCTGCGGTCAGGATCTTGTCGCGGTCGGTGTCCTTGCGGATGACCTCGGGATCCTTGCCGGTGTGGCGGGCCAGCGTGGTCTCCATCAGGGTGCGCATCCGCTCGATCTCGGCGGCCTGAATCTCCAGGTCAGAGAACTGGCCCTGGATCACCCCGGACAGCGACGGCTGATGGATCAGCACCCGGGCGTTCGGCAGGGCCAGGCGCTTGCCGGGGGTACCGGCGGCCAGCAGGACCGCGGCCGCCGAGGCGGCCTGCCCGAGGCACACCGTCTGGATGTCGGCGCGCACGTACTGCATGGTGTCGTAGATCGCCATCAGCGAGGTGAACGAGCCACCGGGCGAATTGATGTACATGGTGATGTCGCGGTCGGGATCCAGCGACTCCAGCACGAGCAACTGGGCCATGATGTCGTTGGCCGACGCATCGTCCACCTGCACGCCGAGGAAGATGATGCGTTCCTCGAACAGCTTGTTGTACGGGTTGGATTCCTTGACGCCGAAGCTGCTGTGCTCGATGAACGACGGCAGGATGTAGCGAGCCTGCGGCTGAAGGCGGGGATCAGTGTGGTCGGTCATTTGTCTAGTCCTGCTCCCGGTCCGGTGCCGTTGACGTTGGCGCTGGTGATGATGTGGTCGACAAACCCGTATTCCAAGGCTTCCGGAGCGGTGAACCAGCGGTCGCGGTCGGAGTCGGCCTCGATACGCTCGATCGTCTGCCCGGTGAACTCCGCGTTGAGCCGGAACATTTCCTTCTTGATGACGTGGAACTGTTCGGCCTGGATGGCGATGTCCGCGGCGCTACCGGTGACCCCGCCCAGAGGCTGGTGCATCAGGACCCGGGCGTGCGGCAGGGCGTAACGCTTGCCCTTGGTGCCGGCAGCCAGCAGGAACTCACCCATCGAGGCCGCCATGCCCATCGCGTAGGTGGCGATGTCGCACGGGGCCAGCACCATCGTGTCGTAGATGGCCATACCGGCGCTGATCGAACCGCCCGGCGAGTTGATGTAAAGGTGGATGTCCTTGGTCGGATCCTCCGCCGAAAGCAACAGGATCTGCGCGCACAGCTTGTTGGCGATGTCGTCGTCCACTTGGGAACCCAGGAAAATGATCCGCTCGGCAAGCAAGCGCTCATAGACGGAGTCGACGAGGCTGAACCCGCTCCCGTTCGAACGCATGTCAGTCACGACTGGATACCTGCTTTCTCTCACGCGTTGGTACTGACGACACTAACGAAACTGGCGAGCCACGCACTCCCGTACGGGGGCGCGTTCGCTCACAGCGTCATTCGGCGGCGTCGGTGTCAGTTTCGGCTGACTCGTCAGTCTGCCCGCCCTCGGCCCCGGCTTCGGCAGCCTCGGCGGGACCGAAGAACTCCGTGGTGTCGATCACGGTGCCGTCGGTGTCGGTCACGGTCGCCGCATGCACCACGGCGGCGATCGTCAGACCGCGACGCACGTCGGCGAACATGGCCGGCAGCTGGTTGTTCTGCTGCAGGATCTGGATCAGCTGCTGCGGCTCGATCCCGTACTGACGCGACATCAGCACGAGGCGCTCGGTGAGATCGTTCTGGCCGACCTCGATATCGAGCTTGTCGGCGACAGCGTCCATCAAAAGCTGGGTCTTGACGGCTTTTTCGGCGTTCGACTTGTTCTCGGCGTCGAATTCCTCACGGCTGCTGCCCTGTTCGGCCAATTTCTCGGCGAACTTGTCCTCGTCGTGGTCGAGGCTGTGGATCGCGTTGTGCAGCGTGTCGTCGATCTGGGCCTGAACGATCTTCTCCGGCAACGGAACTTCGGTCTGCTCCAGCAGCGCCTCGATCGCCTTGTCGCGGATCTGCTCGGCCTGCTGCACGCTCTGGACCCGGCGCACCTGGTCGGTCAGGCTCTCCTTGAGCTCGTCGATGGTGTCGAATTCGCTTGCCAGCTGGGCGAAATCGTCATCGGCCTCGGGCAGCTCGCGCTCCTTGACCGATTTCACGGTCACCGTCACCTCGGCGTCCTTGCCGGCGTGCTCGCCCGCGGCCAGCTTGGTGGTGAAGACCTTGGACTCGCCGGCCTTGAGGCCGGTGATCGCCTCGTCGAGGCCCTCGATCAGCTGACCGGAACCGACCTCGTGCGACAGGCCCTCGGTAGCGGCCTCGGGCACCTCGGTGCCGTCGACGGTGGCCGACAGGTCGATCGAGACGAAGTCGCCTTCCTGCGCGCCACGGTCGACGCCGGTCAGGGTGCCGAAACGGGCACGCAGCGACTGCAGCTCGGCATCGACGGCCTCATCATCGACCTCGATCGGATCGACGGTGATCTTGAGCGCGTCGAACTCGGGCAGGGTGATCTCGGGGCGCACGTCGACCTCGGCGGTGAACGCCAGCTCCTGGCCGTCCTCCAGCTTGGTCACCTCGATCTCAGGCTGACCCAGCGGCTTGACGTCAGAGGCCGTGACGGCCTCGCTGTAGCGGCTCGGCAGCGCGTCGTTGACGACCTGCTCCAGCACGGCGCCGCGGCCGACGCGGGCTTCCAGCAACTTGCGCGGGGCCTTGCCCGGGCGGAAGCCGGGCAGACGGACCTGCTGGGCCAGCGCCTTGAAGGCGCGATCGAAATCGGGTTCAAGCTCGGTGAAGGGCACCTCCACATTGATGCGCACCCGGGTGGGGCTCAACTGCTCGACCGTGCTCTTCACTGTTCTGTGCTCCTAGGTAGTTCTTCGTACTCGCGGGCGAGTCGGGGTGACAGGATTTGAACCTGCGGCCTTCCGCTCCCAAAGCGGATGCGCTACCAAGCTGCGCTACACCCCGTGGTGGTGATCGATCCCGCTGCGGTAAAACCCACGAACGGACCACGCGAGATACTACGTGGTCACAGCACGGAGCATTCAATTGGCTTTGATCGGGGGCACACCGGTACAGTGCTGGTGCTGCACATGCGGGCGTAGCTCAATGGTAGAGCCCTAGTCTTCCAAACTAGCTACGCGGGTTCGATTCCCGTCGCCCGCTCCAAAAACCGCCCTCACGGGCGGTTTTTTGTTTATCGGGTGCCCTCGTGCCCGTCCAACGGTCGGTCGACGGGCGTCAGCGAGATCGGCAAACGATGGGTGCCCGGCCCCTCTCCCGGGCACCCTGCTCCCCCGATGACGAGGGTGCGCTCGCCGAAGAAGCTGCCGTCGGGGTTCGGGATCCAGTAATCCGACCGCCTCGCCGGTACCGCGCTGCCAGGGTCGTTGCGATCACAGAAGTACGGATATTCGCCGCTCGTTTCCCAGCGGTCTGCGTTCCACCGGTACTCATAAACCGGCGGGGCGCTTGGGTTGCGGGCGTGATCGTCGGCGTTGTCCATCCGCGCGCGACGCATCCGTTGACTTGACGTGCTCCCCGCCATGAATGGCGGGGATTCCCGTGCGGCTATGCCGCGGTTGGGGTGCTTCCTGCTTCATCGCCTCGCGCATCCCGTGTGTTGGGAGGACTTACCGAGGCTCCACAGGCGTTT